>CAYMFQ010000379.1:0-4140 GCA_964389335.1 uncultured Granulosicoccaceae bacterium | reverse complement strand
GCCTGCGCCACCGGGCGGTAGATGAAATCGCCACTGGCGATATCTGCCGTGCTGACGAAATCTGATGCGCTGACGGCGACTCCGTTCAAGAGCAGCGTACCCAGCAATGGTAACGTATCTATAGATACAGCAAGAAAATCGTTACCATCGTTGGCATCGGTAAAACCGAAGTCTGCAACCGTAAATACGTAATCAGTGTCCTCCAGCGTGGTAACCGTATTATCCGCGCCACTCGGTGCATCATTCACTGACGTGACATCAATGGTCATTGTGCGTGCGGTGGCATCGATATCACTGCCGCCATTGGCCGTGCCATCGTCATCCTGCACCCGGAATGTAAAGTTCGCGTAACCCGCGCCATTCGCCTGTGCTACCGGGCGATAGATCAGATCACCACTGGCGATGTCAGTGGTGCTGATTGAATCAGTCGCACTGACGGCTACACCGTTTAACAACAGTGTACCCAGCAGTGGCAATGTGTCTATGGTAACCGCAACGAAGTTATCGCCATCGTTGACGTCGGCAAAACCAAAGTCCGCGACCGTGAAGACATAGTCCGTATCTTCCAGTGTCGTTACCGTGTTGTCCGCACCCGTTGGCGCATCGTTCACTGACGTAACATCGATGGTCATGGTGCGCGCTGCGGCATCAATATCACTGCCGCCGTTGGCCGTACCGTCATCGTCCTGCACGCGGAAAGTAAAACTCGCGTAGCCCGCACCGTTCGCCTGCGCTACCGGGCGATACACCAAATCACCATTCGCGATGTCCGCTGTACTGATGGAGTCGGTGGCACTGACAGGCACGCTATTCAGGAGTAACGCTCCCAGTATTGGCAGTGTGTCTATTGTGACGGCCAGAAAATTATCGGCGTCATTGACATCGCTAAAGCCGAAATCCGCCACCGTGAACACGTAGTCCGTGTCCTCCAATGTGGTGACGGTATTATCTGCACCACTCGGTGCATCGTTCACTGACGTGACATCAATGGTCATGGTACGGGCCGTGGCATCGATATCACTGCCGCCATTGGCCGTACCGTCATCGTCCTGCACCCGGAACGTGAAGCTCCCATAGCCTGTACCGTTTGCCTGCGCCACCGGCCGATAGATCAGATCACCACTGCCGATGTCGGCTGTGCTGATTGAATCTGTCGCATTGACGGCTACACCGTTCAACAACAGCGTACCCGGCAGTGGTAAGGTATCTATGGTTACTGCAAGGAAGTTATCGCCATCATTGACATCGGTAAATCCGAAGTCCGCTACCGTGAAGACATAGTCCGTATCTTCCAGTGTCGTTACCGTGTTGTCCGCACCCGTCGGTGCGTCGTTCACTGATGTGACATCAATCGTCATCGTACGGGCGGTGGCATCGATATCGCTGCCACCATTGGCCGTGCCATCGTCATCCTGCACTCGGAACGTAAAACTCGCATAGCCCGCACCGTTCGCCTGCGCTACCGGGCGGTAGATCAGATCACCACTGGCAATATCAGTTGTGCTAATCGAATCTGCCGCACTCACGGCGACGCCGTTCAACAGCAACGTACCCAGAATGGGCAGTGTGTCTATTGTGACGGCCAGAAAGCTATCGCTATCGTTGACATCGGTAAAACCAAAGTCTGCAACGGTGAAGATGTAATCCGTATCTTCCAGTGTCGTGACCGTGTTGTCTGCACCGGACGGCGCGTCATTCACTGATGTGACATCAAT
Organism: uncultured Granulosicoccaceae bacterium; assembly: GCA_964389335.1. Taxonomy (GTDB): domain Bacteria; phylum Pseudomonadota; class Gammaproteobacteria; order Granulosicoccales; family Granulosicoccaceae. The sequence continues at coordinate 2,425 of CAYMFQ010000379.1, read as the reverse complement.
GGTCATGGTACGGGCCGTGGCATCGATATCACTGCCGCCATTGGCCGTGCCATCGTCATCCTGCACCCGGAACGTGAAGCTCGCGTAGCCTGCACCGTTCGCCTGTGCCACTGGGCGATAGATCAGATCACCACTGCCGATGTCGGCTGTGCTGATTGAATCTGTCGCACCGACGGCCACACCGTTTAACAGCAGTGTACCCAGCAGTGGCAAGGTATCTATGGTTACTGCAAGGAAGTTATCGCCATCATTGACATCGGTAAATCCGAAGTCCGCTACCGTGAAGACATAGTCCGTATCTTCCAGTGTCGTTACCGTGTTGTCCGCACCCGTCGGTGCGTCGTTCACTGATGTGACATCAATGGTCATGGTACGGGCCGTTGCATCGATATCACTGCCGCCATTGGCCGTACCATCGTCATCCTGCACTCGGAACGTGAATCCCGCGTAGCCCGCTCCGTTCGCCTGTGCGACCGGACGGTATATCAGATCTCCATTTGCGATATCCGCTGTACTGATTGAGTCTGTCGCGCTGACTGCCACATTGTTCAACAGCAGCGTACCGAGCACCGGCAGCGTGTCTATCGTCACGGCGATAAATACGTCACCATCATTCACATCACTGAAGCCGAAGTCCGCCACCGTAAACACATAGTCTGTGTCTTCCAGCGTCGTCACCGTATTGTCCGCACCGGCTGGCGTATCATTGACACTGGTCACATCAATCGTCATCGTGCGCGAAGTGACATCGATATCACTGCCACCATTGGCTGTTCCATCGTCATCCTGCACACGGAACGCGAAACTCGCATAACCTGCACCGTTCGCCTGTGCTACCGGCCGATATATCAGATCTCCATTTGCGATATCCGCTGTACTGATTGAGTCTGTCGCGCTGACTGCCACATTGTTCAACAGCAGCGTACCGAGCACCGGCAGCGTGTCTATCGTCACGGCGATAAATACGTCACCATCATTCACATCACTGAAGCCGAAGTCCGCCACCGTAAACACATAGTCTGTGTCTTCCAGCGTCGTCACCGTGTTATCCGCACCTGTCGGCGCATCATTGACACTGGTCACATCAATGGTCATCGTCCGCGCGGTTGCATCGATATCGCTGCCGCCATTGGCCGTGCCATCGTCATCCTGCACTCGGAACGTAAATCCCGCGTAGCCTGCACCATTCGCCTGTGCGACCGGACGGTATATCAGATCTCCACTGGCGATGTCCGTCGTGCTGATGGAGTCTGTCGCACTGACTGTTACATTGTTCAGCAGCAGCGTACCGAGTACCGGCAAGGTATCTATCGTTATGGCGATAAACGCATCACCATCATTCACATCGCTGAAACCGAAGTCCGCTACCGTAAACACATAGTCTGTGTCTTCCAGCGTTGTGACCGTATTGTCCGCACCTGTCGGAGCATCGTTCACCGAGGTCACATCTATGGTCATCGTGCGCGATGTCGCATCGATATCACTGCCACCATTGGCCGTGCCATCGTTATCCTGCACTCGGAACGTGAATCCCGCGTAGCCCGCTCCGTTCGCCTGAGCAACCGGTCGGAATATCAGATCTCCGTTCGCTATGTCCGTCGTACTGATTGAGTCTGTCGTGCTGACTGCTACATTGTTCAACAATAGTGTACCGAGTACCGGCAAGGTATCTATCTTCACGGCGATAAACGCATCACCATCATTCACATCGCTGAAACCGAAATCCGCTACTGTAAATACATAATCTGTGTCTTCCAGCGTCGTCACCGTGTTATCCGCACCTGTCGGCGCATCATTGACACTGGTCACATCAATGGTCATCGTCCGTGCGGTCGCATCGATATCGCTGCCGCCATTGGCCGTGCCATCGTCATCCTGGACTCGGAACGTGAATCCTGCGTAGCCTGCACCATTCGCCTGTGCGACCGGTCGGAATATCAGATCTCCGTTGGCAATATCCGTCGTACTGATTGAGTCTGTTGCGCTGACTGCGACATTGTTCAGCAGCAGCGTACCGAGCACCGGCAGCGAGTCTATAGTCACGGCGATAAACGTGTCACCATCATTCACATCGCTGAAACCGAAATCCGCTACTGTAAATACATAGTCTGTGTCTTCCAGTGTCGTCACCGTATTGTCTGCACCAGTCGGCGCATCATTAACACTGGTCACATCTATGGTCATCGTCCGGGCGGTCGCGTCGATATCGCTGCCACCGTTGGCTGTTCCATCGTCATCCTGCACTCGGAACGTAAAACCAGCGTAGCCTGCACCGTTCGCCTGCGCCACCGGCCTGAATATCAGATCTCCGTTGGCTATATCCGTCGTGCTGATCGAATCGGTTGCACTCACCGCCACATTGTTCAGCAGCAGAACACCGGCTACTGGCAGCGAATCTATGGTGACTGCGATAAATGCATCGCTG
>CAYMFQ010000378.1:0-4141 GCA_964389335.1 uncultured Granulosicoccaceae bacterium | reverse complement strand
ATCAGCGCCTGAAAATCCTGCCGTACTGCGTTGGTTGAAGTCTGGTACAAAATAGACAGTGGCACACCGTCTTTCTCGCGCACGCCATCACCGTCGCTGTCGACGATACCGGCCTCATCGAGCAATGCATTGGCGCCGGCAATATCCTGTTTATCACAGGTCATGCTGGTTGAATTGAACGCTTCCGGTGCCGGCACCCAGTTACAGGTAACCTTACCGGCTTTGCCATAACCAATCTCTACCAGCAACGGACGGTCGATCGCCATGGACATGGCCTGGTAAACAGCCGGGTCTTTCAGAAACGGGTGAGGCTCAGCGGCAGTGGAGCGCACGTCGTCAGCCAGGTCAGGCGAGGGGTTAGTTTGATTTAGCATCAAGCGCTCGACCAGCGGACCAAAACCTGCCACCGGGGTGCCTTTGCCGCCCTCGGCCATTTTGGCAATTACGTCGGGTGCCAGCTGCAAATTCCAGCCGTAGTCGAACTCGCCGGTCTCCATTACGGCAGTGCCTGATGCAGCAGCGGATCCACCGCCTTTGAAGGTGACTTTGGCGAACGCCGGCTTGGCCGGATCACGGTAGTTCGCGTTGGCAGAAAAGGTAATAACGTCGTTCGGCTTAAATTCGTCAACGACAAACGGGCCAGTGCCAATCGGATTGAAGTTGGCATCAGTACAGGTTGACGCCGCAGCACCGAGACAATCTGCAAACTGTGCTGCCTGAAGAATCGGACTTTCGCCCCCGACAAACGGGCCATAAGGGTTAGGAGTGGGCTTTTCGAAGTTGACGACAACGGTTACGTCGTCAGGCGTTTCAACTGAGCTGACCCCTTCAAATTTGGTCAGTTGTGCGCAGCCGCCCTCGGGGTGAGTGCAGTATTCATAGGTAAACTTGACATCCGCCGATGTGAAAGCAGAGCCGTCGGACCACTTCAGATCAGGCGATATTTTCCAGGTAATGCTGGTCAGATCTTCGCTGACGCCACCGTTGCCAACTGTAGGGACCTCAGCCGCAAGCCATGCCACCAGCTCGCCATTCTCGTTGTAGCGCGCAAGCGGCTCGACAACCAGTGAGGCACTCTCAACGTCTTTGGTACCACCAGACAGAAATGGATTGAGTATCGACGGCGCCTGCCAGTAAATGATCTTCACTTCACCGTCGGAAGCGCGTTCCGCAAAAGCCGCCGGAGCCAGCACAAGGCCTGCAGCAGCTGTTAACATCAAGGATTTAAATTGCATCGTAGTCTCCCGGTTGGACAAAATTAGAAACGGGGCTGGCAGTATCCTGGCCGCTAACGAGCGCAAAAATTCGCCGTAACGCGCCGGTCAAAAGCTCCCCCATTCGTTCTCGCAAAGGTGCGGTGGCAAAAAAAACCGCACGCCTTCCTCTCGATCATAATACCCTTGTTCTGTGGTCACAATGGGAACAAAAATGCCGATAACTGCTGCCGCCGACAGTACCGCGGCAATCACCAGCGTACAAAAACTGCAGGTCACTTTCGCAACCCGGGATGGTGTCGTAACCGGAGTGGAAGATGTCTCTTTCGATATACACCCGGGGGAGACCGTTTGTATCGTTGGAGAATCAGGCTCCGGCAAGTCTGTGTCATCGCTGTCACTAATGCGGCTTGTCGAGTATGGCGGTGGCGAGATTGCGGGCGGTCAATTGCTGTTCAATCGACGCAATGGCGATCAGCTCGACCTGGCTCAAACCGATCAGTCTGTGATGCGCGATATCCGCGGTAATGAAATCGGCATGATTTTTCAGGAGCCGATGACCGCGCTCAACCCGGTATTCACCATCGGCAGACAACTAACCGAGGGCATGCGAGTACACCTCGATCTGGACAGACAGGCTGCAGAAGCGCAGGCCCTTGCACTGTTAAAGGAGTTGCGCATACCGGAACCCGAGCGCCGATTGCAACAGTACCCGCATGAGCTATCGGGCGGGATGAGGCAACGAGTGGTGATTGCCATTGCCATGGCATGCAGACCCAGTCTGCTGATAGCTGACGAGCCCACAACCGCACTCGATGTGACGATACAGGCTGAGATTCTGGCACTAATGGATCGCCTGAAACGCGAGACAGGCACCGCCGTTATGTTTATTACACACGATATGGCGGTGGTCGCACAGGTGGCTGACCGTGTAATCGTGATGTTCCGCGGCAACAAGGTTGAAGAGGGAACGGTCGAGCAGATATTTGCCAGCCCCAAACATCCCTATACTCGCGCGTTGTTGGCCGCTGTGCCCAGACTCGGCGACATGCGCGGTAAAAGTTTACCGGAGCCGATGAAATTGTTCGGCCACACAGACCAGGTTATACAGTCGATTGCAGGCACCACTGAACCACTGTTAACCGTGAAAAATCTGACCACTCGTTTTCCGGTCAAGGGAGGCTTTTTTCGTCGTACCGTGGCCAATGTGCATGCCGTTGAAGATGTGTCTTTTCAAATAAACAAAGGACAAACGCTTAGCCTGGTTGGCGAATCAGGTTGTGGCAAGTCGTCCGTTGGCAGATCGCTGCTAAGACTGGTCGAACCGCTATCGGGTTCTGTTGTCCTCGGTGGTAAAGATGTTCTGGCCATGTCGGGAAAGGATCTGCGCGATAGTCGCCGCGATATGCAAATGATTTTTCAGGATCCTTTCGCGTCGCTCAATCCTCAGATAAAACTGGCAGATCAGGTATCAGAGCCACTGATTAACTACGGTTACGGTAGTGAAGAAGAAATCATGGAGTCCGTAGCTGGCTTGTTTGATCGTGTGGAGTTGCCACGCAGCTACATGAATCGATTTCCACACGAACTTTCTGGTGGGCAACGGCAGCGCATCGCTATTGCGCGCGCACTGGCACTGCGTCCGACGCTAATCGTCGCCGATGAGGCCGTGTCGGCACTCGATGTATCCGTACAGGCGCAGGTGTTAAATTTAATGATGGAATTACAGGCCGAACTCGGTTTGTCTTATCTGTTCATCTCGCATGATATGGCAGTAGTCGAACGGGTTTCACACCAGGTAGGAGTAATGTACCTCGGGCGAATCGTCGAGCTTGGCCCTCGGCATGCAGTGTTTGAGAACCCGCAGCATCCGTACACACAAGCACTGATGAAAGCGGTGCCGATAGCAGATCCGACACAGCGTAAATCTGAAAACGATCTTAACTTTAAACCTATCCCATCACCCATTCACCCAACGAATTATCAGCCGGTGCCATCAGCCTATAAAGAAGTGGGCCCGGGACACAAGGTGCTGGTGTCTGGCGATGAGTATTAGTTAAGCGACACAGACAAGGCGCGTACCCACACCAGCTTTGGCACCGGGTTTAAGCCTACAATGTGGTTTGGCCTAAGCCTCGCGCTATCCTGTTCAATGCACTAAACCGGTAACCCCATGCTACAACTCCTCTACAGTCAACAATATGCGTTATTTGCACTGATCATTATTACGCTAATCATCTCCCTTACTTTTCATGAGTTCGGACACGCCGCGTCAGCAAAGCTGCTCGGGGATGATACGGCCCAAAGGATGGGCAGGCTGAATATCAATCCTGTCTCTCATATTGATCCGATCGGTCTGTTAATGGTAGTACTGGTTGGCTTCGGATACGCGAAACCGGTACCCACCAACCCGAACAACTTTACCGGCAGATGGGGCATCCCGCTGGTTGCCGCCGCCGGACCTGCAATGAATTTGCTGATCGCATTTATTGCGATCAACGTTTATTTTTTCGGCGTTAATTCTGGTAACCCGTGGTTTTCCGAAGCCGGGCCGAGAACCTTCTTTGTGTTTCTGGCATCCATAAACCTGCTGCTGATGCTGTTTAACCTGATTCCGCTGGGCCCGCTGGATGGACACTATATCCTTGGCTATTTTCTACCTGACAAGCTTGCCAGTGTTTACCTTGAGTACAACCAGCGCTACGGCCACTACCTGTTTCTTGGATTAATTTTACTGAGCATCCTTGGCATCCCCATCTTTAGCCGACTGATGGATCTTGCTTATGGGATATTGCCAATGCTGGTTATTGTTTAAGACTACAAACTCAGCCCGGTATCGGGAAACAACCACTGACAGGGAACTGCAATGGCAACTAAATCCATAGGCTTTATTGGCCTGGGTCTGATGGGCAGCGCCTTTTCACAGC
>CAYMFQ010000377.1:0-4154 GCA_964389335.1 uncultured Granulosicoccaceae bacterium | reverse complement strand
GAATACTATCAGGCAGAGGTTTAACACAATAGCCGGGGCAGTCAATGAATAGTGTCTATGGGCCTTCTGTGTGTGTAGCCATTATGTTCGCGGTTGGCGTGTTTTTGTATTTGATGGCGCCGATGCTGCCTCCGTTTCTGATTGCGATGGCGATTGCCTATGTTTCGAACCCCGCTGTCACATATTTTGAGGAAGTGCGAGGCATTCCTCGCACCATCACGATTCTGGTTGGTGCACTGGTGCTGGCTGGCACATTAGTCAGTGCCGGACTGTTGGTTTGGCCCACTCTCAAAGATCAGGTATCTCGCTATCGAGTATTGCTCCCGGTATACGTACAGACGCTGCAGGAATCAGTGCAGGAAGCGTTGGGCACCGCTGAGACCGATTTGTCGAATGCAGAGGAAAAGGGAGGGTCGTCCGAAACATCTCGAGACACTGATTCCAGGTCAGGTGATAGCCAGAGCGTAGATAATAGGCAGGACGACATTATCGACATGGCGCGGCAGTCGATCCCACAGGCAGGCGATGTTGCTGCAAAAACCGCCACATTGGTAAAAGACTCAACCGCAGCACTTATTCGACTGATCTCAACACTTTTTCTAGTACCCGTTATTGGGTTTTATCTTCTGCGCGACTGGAATCGTTTGAGCAGAGCCGTCTTAACATTGGTGCCACGACAGTATCGTAAGCGAACCATTAGAATTGCCAGAACAGCAGACACTGTACTGGGTGGGTTTCTTCGAGGTCAGGGGCTGGTCATGTTGGCCCTCGCAGGAATGTACTCGACCGGATTATTGCTTATCGGTCTGGACTTCGCTCTTCTTATTGGGGTCTGTGCCGGACTGCTTAGTTTCGTGCCGTTTCTTGGTACGGTGGCTGGTCTGGTAATGGCAACATTTTCTGTCATTGTGCAGTCCCCTGGCTGGATTGAATTCGGGTTGGTTGTCCTCGTATTTTCGATTGGTCAGTTCATTGAGGGTAATTTTTTAACACCGCGTTTGGTCGGAGATGAAATTGACTTCCATCCCGTTGCCGTCATTTTTGCTGTTGCTGCCGGTGCGCAACTCATGGGAGTGATAGGTGTACTGGTGGCGCTACCTGCCGGGGCCGTGTTCTGGGCTGTTGTCAAAGATGTGGTTTTACAGCGATCAAATGATGATCGAATTGCATGACTGCCGCTTATTGCTCAGTTGCACATATCGTCGCTACTGGTTATGGAGTAGGGCAGATTTTAGTTCGTGCAGGCGGAAAGGCTTTTTTAGGTACGCGGCAACGCGCAAATGCGAGGTGAGTTCTCGGAGGTTTGTTACGGATTTTCCAGTGATGAAAACTATACGCGTGGTGATGCCTTCGTTATAGAGCTGGTTCGCTATATCCACCCCTGACAACATGTCGCCCAGCTCCCAGTCCAGAACAACTGTTTGCGGGCGAACCATTCGCCAGGTATCAATTGCCCTGTCAGCACTGCCTGACGAGTATACTTCCATGCCAAATTGGGAAATGGTTTTTACCAGAGCTTCTCTGACAAGCTGGTTGTCCTCGATTACCATTACCGTGGGTGCGTCAGTCACGGTTTTGTGTCCCTGTTACCCCGAGGCTCTTTTGTATGATGGGCTGGCGGTTGGCGGGAGTTGAATTGAACCACCATCTGTCTACTTTCTCGCACAAGTGCCAGGATCGCCCGCGCAGTTGCGACAGTTTCAGACCATGACGAACCCTCATTCCGCTGTGCTGCCCGGGCGTGGTTGAATGGCGCTGATCGGTTGCGTTGTTTAAGCAAGCCTGCACATACGCCCACGCCAAAAAGAGTAAGCAGTACGTCAGGGCGTTGCGCCGTCGTTTGAATCTGCCGGCTGATCGAATGCCGCAATCTACGGCAATAGGTTGCCTGCAACTCAACGGCGTGCCCCAGGCGATCCACCTCCTGCCTTAATTGCCGCTGTGACTCGATCATCCTGCGCACTTATCAGGCCTTGAGCGAGTTGATGACAATGCCTGAGTGGTGGCTTCGAGTCGCATGTTATTGCACAACGATGCGATAGTGAGTGTCAGTACTACAACAGTGACAAGCTGGAGGGCGAATATCAGGGTAATTGCCAACGTAAGAGACACCCCTGCTAATTCAAGCCCGATGATCAACAGTGTTAGTGCCAGAAGCCACAGCCCGACCAGTTGAAACGCCAGCAGTATAATGAGTAAGAGTATCTTGGTAGCACTCGACGCAGCTAGTTGTATGTCTGCAATTGCAAGCTTGAGTGCACCTGACCCAAGTGTGCTAATGCCGGCAATCCACTGGTTCAGTAGCTCAATTATTGAGGTATTATGATGCAGTGTTTTACCGGAGTATGGTTCTGGAGAGGGGGTGTCCTGTTTTGAGCTGGCAGTTTGCATTGACCAGGTCTACTTCCTTAGCAGGCTTGCCGCAAACACCCCGGCGAAAAAAGCCATTCCCGCTGCCTGTAACGGGTTTGTTCTGACATAGTTTTCGATGGCTCCAACCGATTGTGTTACTTTGGCATCCGTGTGCGATTTAATATTTCCCGCCTGACTTCTCGCATCATCAATGGTTCGTCGAGCTTGTTTTTCTACTTCTCGAAGGTTTTCTTCTGCGGTTTCCAGCGCTTCCTCCGCCAGGTTCGCTGCTTTATCTGACAAGGGTGTTTCTGTGCTCACTGTTATCTTCCTGGGTAATGGTGTTTGTCTGACAGGTTAAGAATCGACAAATAACAGTACTCCCACTGCTGGTATAAACGCCAGATGCGTTGTAATATTTACCACGAAGACAGGCTTGTTTGTGTCTGACAAAATTTGCGCTGGTAGACATATGCGCTGTTTCCCTCTGGAGTGAAATTTGAGCCAAATCAGATGACGGATAAGCCCGGTTCCGCTAACGCTGATTATCGATTTTTTATCTCATCAGAATTGAGGGAACACAGCATTGCAATCTCTGACGAATGGTTAGCCGCCCTTCAGAATGTGGTTAATGAAGATTCGCGCGATATATTTCCTACCGAGCAGTATCTTGACCATATTCCGACCATGATCGATGAGATAGCCGCTATTGTTGGCAGCAATGAGGAAGATCTGGGAATGGTTAATTCGTTGATAGAGCGTAAGGCAATCCAGCTCGGTACACTGCGACATCAACAGAAAGCGAGTGTCTCTCAGCTGCTCCGTGAGTACGACTTACTGGCCGAAATCCTAGAACAGTTTCTGCTGCAAAAAACCTCAGAGTATAAAGCCGGAGGAGGTTTGGCTGACGGTATTGAAATAATGGCATCCGTCGCACGGGTGGTCAGATCAATATTGCAAAGTACAGTCGATACCTTTGTTGAAAAATATATCGCAACCATTCAGGAGCAAACTGAAAAAATACTGGCGTTTAATGAATTCCTGAGTCACGAGCTGAAAACGCCATTACAGGCAGCGTTGCTGAATACCGAGCTATTGATCGAAGACCGGGATTTAACCAACGATGATACGAAAGCCCTGCTTACCATAGCAACTTCCGTACAGCAGGCATCGTCACTGTTGCAGAAAATTGAAGGGCTGACACTAAATACTGCAATGGTTGTCGAGGATAGTCCGGTTGTTCAGCTGATCGACGTCAGTGCACTGGTACATGATATTCAGTCACAGCTTGAGGCGACCCTGGATACTCGCGATGTGAAAATGTTGATCGAAGAGGGTATGGGTGAAGTAATCGCCGATATGGCGAAGCTTAAGTTAATATTCACCAATATACTTACCAACTCATTAAAGTACTGCGACCCCGCTAAGGATCAACGTACCGTATCGGTCAGCGTGGCATCCTCAGATGAGAGTAGTCTGTCAATCATAGTGCGCGACAACGGAATAGGCATTGAAAAATCGATGCAGGAAAAAGTTTTTCAAATGCGTGTCAGGGCACACGAAACAAACGATGACAGAAACGATGTCAACGGCTACGGTCTGGGGCTATATCTTGTTTCGGAGGCAGTGAGAGACATCGGAGGTATGGTTACACTCGAATCCAACTCCGGTGTTGGTACCGCTGTCACCGTTACCATTCCAACAAAACCCTCTGGTAGCTGATGCAGTTTATCTGGTGTTGTGTTTTTGCCTGTGATACCCCATTCTTAGCTTGCCCGCTCGAGTGGCGGCATTAATTTTTT
>CAYMFQ010000376.1:0-4173 GCA_964389335.1 uncultured Granulosicoccaceae bacterium | reverse complement strand
AATGATTAAGTTTTACCTTGCACTGTTCCCCTAATAATAATAATTCGGATAAAAAACGATGAAATCAGTTAGTAAAAAGACCCCCACGCCAGCAGGCTGGTTTGGAATTGCAGCATTTGCAGGATTTTTAGTCGCGGGTTGCGACGGCTCTAACGTAATGATCACCTCTGCTGAACGCGAGATTTCTACCATATCCGATGACGCCGTTGCTACTGATATTGATCCGACGGTAAATACGCTTCCGGCAACAGATAGTGCTCGCACTTTACTAACTGACAGAGCGGCGATTGGCCCGATCCGCGTCATGGCGGTCGGCGACTCAATAACACACGGTGTGCGCGGGTCAGTCAGCTATCGACGTGATTTGACAAGCCTGCTCGCCAGCCATTCCTGCGCCTTCGAGATGGTCGGATCCCAACAAACCTCCAAAGCCGTGAAAAGCGAGGTAACCTGCGAAGACACCGGGGTAATAGGAGATGGCTGGGGTTGGAATGGTACAGAATCCTGCCTGGTAGATGATGTGCAGTCGGAAGGGGAGGTGTTCGTAGGAGCGCATGAGGGCTATGGCAGCCATCGTGCTGACCACTTTCTGACTGGTTACACCAATTCGTCCGGTGATAATCCCGGTATTGGTGCATCCATGGCGAGCTTCACTCCAGAAGTCGTGCTTTTACACTTGGGCTCAGTCGATGTATCGAATGGCGAAACCGCTGCGAACACGCTTCAGGACATTGAGGATATCATCGCAACGATACATGCCACCCAACCCGAAACTTTAGTATTGCTAGCTAACGTGATTCCCTGGTTTCGCCCCGTCCCCGCCGAGGCAAACGCCGATATCGAATTACTCGGCGACTTGATCGAACAATGGATACTGGACGCAAAGAACTCGATGGTAAGGTTAGTTGATGTTCGGTCCGGCTATCTGGAATCAATGATGATAAATGATCAGGTTCATCCGAACGAGCTAGGCGAAACACATATCGCGGAAGCATTTATGAGCGTACTCGAACCACTGGTTAACTGCGGTTTGGACACTACCGACACTGTGCCGCAATAAACGCCCATTTCTATTTGCGCCGATCGTGTTTTTGCGATCGGTCAGATAAGACGATAATTGTCGGGCGCAGTTCACTTCTGCGACATCATGTCATTTCAAAACCACACCCCCCCGCGCGTTCCAACGTCACCGGCGCACGGCTAATAAACAGCTCACACCACTCATTGGATTATGGAATCTACAGTCGGCGGCGGGCTTTCAGTGGACCTCGGACCTCGGTATACAAGGGGTGGCTTAAAAGCAAGGCCTACGCAAAAGCTTGGTTAACGAATGAGTTCGGTTCGCCTACGATCATGGCTTAACGAATCACTAAAACTGCATTTAACCTTAACGAACTTTACTCGTACGAGTCCTATACCTCAATCTGAATGGTCACAAGTCACGTTCCCGGAATTCTGGTGCTGAAACATTGTTAAATTTATAGACAACGGGTTTAGAGATTGCTCCCATTCCGGCTCGGTATCAATTCAGTGAGATATGGAAATGCCTCAGAGATGGCGCTATAAGAAACACCCAAGATACTCTATGCGTGAGCTCGTTTGCTTTTCCGCCTTAGTAGTTTCATTTGTACTAATTCTAAGCTTCTTATGAAGTGGATGGGCACCATGAGTTCTGGTTGAGACCTGGGGCCAGCCTACAAATGCTTAATGACGCTAAGCGGAACGCGAACAATCGATCAAGAAAGTAATCATCCATTAAAACTCACTTACTGATCAAGCAATCAAGTGAAGTGTCCCTGTGTTTTCACTAAGAAGGCAAACCCAGGGACATACGTCGACGCAATGTCGTATTAAAATAATGACTGCTAAATTACCCGACAACTACGCATATTCTCCCAACCCCAACCATCACCATCAGAATCACTGTCCGCTGACTCACACACCGGATGAGTTGTTGGCACTGTTGATGGCGTGGAAGGATTGGTCGGCTCGGTAGTTGAGCTTGCGCTGGTTACGGTGCAGCTCATATCATTTTCCCATCCCCAACCATCACCGTCTGGATCGCTACTGGCGAATTCACATACTGGCGGGCCGCTGTGTGCAATACGGTCTGTGAGGCAACCGAGTTCCATCGCCGACTGTATGTCCGCCACGGGAAAGCACTGATCACTTGGCAGGCTATGTGGCACGTATCTGTCGAGCCACTGATCATGTAACGCTTCTTCTAGAAACACAACCAGATCATCGATCTCGCTGTCGCTTAACCCAAGCGGAACAAACTTATCAGAAAGATTCTGCGCTGCACTATTTTGCGGGATTGCTTCGTTTTTGTACTCGACAACATCTCTTACGGATGTAAAGGATGCGCCGTGACCAAACACATTCGTATCAGTCAGGTTGTATAACGGTGGTATTTTAAATTTGTAATTGTCTGCGGCGTCACCGGTAAAACCGCCCCGCCCTTTCATAGTCGCCTCGTCTACGATTCCATGGACTTGCGGATGGTCAACATCAAAGTCATTAAAGCCTATAGCAAAAAACAATTCATTTTCACTGGCTCCAACCTTTGAACTGAGAGCGGGACCGGTATGACAGCTTGCGCAATCGGCTTTACCAAAAAAAAGATTGGCGCCACGCAACTGCTGAATGGTCATTGCATCGTCCCGACCGCGCAGCCATTGCTGAAATGGAGCATAGGTGCTGAGGATAGTACGTTCATACGCAGCAATGGCTTTTGCAGCACCCAGCGCCTCCGTTGTGACGACAGTGCCGTTATCAGGAATAAAACCCGTGTCTCCGTCCGGGTACGCTCTGTCGTATAAATACCGATACTCGCTGTTGGTCTGCATCACAGACCCATGATCAAAACGCAGCCGATGCACGTTGGTCCCGGCAAGGACCTGTGTTTCAAGCCCGGCAAGGCCAAAGGTGTTGGCTTTTACAGGTGGTGGTCCTGCCGCTTCGACAACGGCTGCATCCTCACTGGCATTCGGACTGCCGACAGCGTTACCGAAAGAGCCATTCCACAACATCAACTCCTGAAACGCTGAGTTTAGAACCGTTGGGGAAGCAATGGGCTGTACGTCAGGCAACTCAGGTGAACCGGCTGGCGCGGTTGCATCAAGGCCGAACGCCAGTGTGCGCTCGCTGCCATCTGCTCCAAACCCAACACCACCTTCGCCAATGCCCTGTGGCACTCCGGCTTTAAAGCCCGCCGCTACATGATGACAGGACGCACAGGACCAGGTTTCAATTCTGTCGGCGTCAGTCGCCTGTGTGCCAACAGCGGTCTCGTGATAAAGAAATCTGCCAAGGCGTACTTTTTCGCGCGTTATCGGGTTATTCGGGTCTTGTGGGATGTTGTCGAAGTCATCGTGATCGGGTAGCTGAAACATGCCAATGCCCTGCCCGCCAGAATGAGAATCGAGCTTGTTTCGCAGGCTATCGGACAGATCACCGGTATCACCAGAGGATGCGTAACCGAGGGAAATCGGAAGGACCAGTGCCAGGGATATAGCAAGGCTGGTTAGCTTTTTTTTCGGGTTCTGTAGATAAATGATTTCCATATCTTATCTCAAGTCCATTTCAGATTGTTGATTTGGTAGCCTACAACCACAGCTTAAAGTTTATACAAACGATACCAGTTTGCTAATCACCCGAGTGTGGTAATTTTACCAACGTGGCGTAATTGACTGTTTTTCAGCTAATTGCCCAAGCGAAATTGAAAATGGCCACCAGATCTAGCGATGATTTTACAACCTGAAATTTCAATAGTCCGAGACCCAGCTTCCAGAACAGCACTGCTGGTTATTAACCCGGGACGCCACCTGCTCCACCAGCAACCATAAGTCAGATGCCAAAGATAGAAATGTACAGCAAATATCTGTGCCCCTACTGTGCTCGCGCCAAGCGCACACTGACGGAGTTAGGACTGACCTTTAATGTCAAAGACATTACGTTCAGACCATCGCTGCGACGCGAGATGATAGAGCGCTCGCAACGCCACACCGTGCCGCAGATTTTTATTGACGATTACCATGTCGGCGGCAGCGACGATCTGGAAGCCGCAAAACTTAATGGGCAGCTCGAGCAGCTATTGGCAGGCGTGAAGCATCAGTAAAACTGATCATTATGAGCACGTTTTTCCAATCACTATTCAAACCGGTCGATGCA
>CAYMFQ010000375.1:0-4188 GCA_964389335.1 uncultured Granulosicoccaceae bacterium | reverse complement strand
AGCGCTTAACTGGTTAGGGGCTTCGAATGCTGCAGACGACGGTTTACACCGCTGCTCGCATCGGCAGTCAGGCTAGTCCGCGTCTTCTTCGCGATAGACGCCGTACAGAACGATGCTGTGGTCTGTGAGTTCATAGCCGAGTTCGTCGGCTATTTCGCGCAGGCGGTCTTCGAGTTTTTCGTCTTTAAACTCGGCGACCAGGCCGCTTTTGATGCAGATGATGTGATCGTGACTGTCGCCGGTGTCGAGCTCAAACAAAGCCTGACCGCTGTCGAACCTGTGGCGGGTGACAAGGCCGGCGGTCTCAAACTGTGTGAGTACCCGATAAACAGTGGCCAACCCGATTTCGGTATCTTCCGCGAGCAGAGCCTTGTACACGTCCTCAGCACTCATGTGGTGCTGCTCGGTGTTCTCAAGAATTTCCAGGATTTTCAACCGCGGCAGCGTAACTTTCAACCCGGCGCGCTTGAGATCGGCAGTTGGGCTCAGTGGTGATCTACTAAGTAGCTTGCTCAAGGTCGATCCAGTACGAGGTCCGAAAACCGGTAGTATACACCAACAATGCACCGTGGCAGGTGCCGTACACCGCCCTGATTTATTGACGAAGCGTTACTGACGACCGGGCAACCAGGCTGCAATTGCCTCGCCGATCTCGTGCGGGCTGTCTTCCTGAATAAAGTGCAGTCCGCTGACAGTGACCTCCTGCTGGTTCGGCCAGCTACGCGCGAATTCTCGTTGCGCTCCGGTCAGTATGGAGCCGGGTTCGGCGTTAATGAACAGCTTCGGCAGGTCACTGGAACTGAGCCACTCCGAGTAGTTTTGCACGATATCGACCACATCCTGCGGCGCACCACCGACCGGGATCTGTCGCGGCCAGGACAGAGTCGGTCGCCGGTCTTCGCCCGGTGTCGCAAACGGACGCCGGTACTCGTTCATTTCAGCATCATCCAGTTTGCGCAGAATCGATGCTGGCAGAATCGCCTCGACGAACAGGTTTTTCGTCAGCACCATTTCCTCACCGGCGTCGGACCGCAGTGCCTGAAAAATATCCCTGGCTTTGTCGGGCCACTCGTCCCAGCTCACCGGCCGCACGATTCCTTCCATGTAAACCACACCGGCGACTCTGTCTCGATGGCGATTGGCCCAGTCAAAGCCGAGCGCGGAACCCCAGTCATGCACCACCAGCACCACTCGTTTGCCGAGATCGAGCTGATCGAGTAGTGCATCAAGGTAGCGTCGATGCTCTGCAAATGTGTAGGAGCCGGGGCCCGAATTATCGAGCTTGTCGGAGTCTCCCTGACCAATCAGATCAGGCACGATGCAGCGCGCCAGACCAGACACGTGTGGCACCACATTGCGCCATAGGTACGATGATGTCGGGTTGCCATGCAGAAAAACCACGGCCTCACCAGAGCCGGCCTCGTGGTAAGCCATTTGTTTGCCCAATACGGTTTGATACTGCTTTTGCAATGGTTCGCTGTTCATTGCGCGAGTCTGCTGGCAGTAGTAGCCACTCGTCAAGTCCGAAGACCAATTCGGGCAATCAGGAGAACGGGGATGGAGGGAGGCGTTTCGCCATGGAATGCAAAGCTATCGTTATTCAGCACTTAAGTTTATGCAACATCAAGCAGGCCACGGTAGCAAACCAAAGTTCCCAACAGCGGCAACGTAAACTCTACATGAAAGCGATAGCGCTGATCTTCAATTACTTTGTATGCGGTTGTCTTTGGAATAAACCATAAGGGAACAGGTATACCACCAAACCTGACACTGAGGCAGCGCCAGTGCCAGCCACCGTCAATAATATCGACAGTGAGTTTCATACTAAGCGGTCCGGTTGTCTCTATCCAGTAGCCACCGTTACCAAGCTGCCCAAAAGGTTTAAACAGAGATGCTACCGTTACTTGCTGATTAAAACACCGTGCCCAGTGCAAGCCATTGTCATCGTGTGAAATATCAACAGACAACTGATGGGTACCTGCAACCGGTATTTTCATCTTGGCGGCCAGCCGTTTACCGATCAGTCCGGAGATACCTTTTCCATAACGAATATCGACACTGCCCTGCAGCCTGCCACCCTTGCTGTGTAATTCGCGCAGCAACGGGTGCAACTGATCAAAGGCATCGCCAAACCAGGCAACGGTTTTATTTTGCATAGCTACTCAACACTACGACCACTTCCTGACAGCACGTTTAAATACATGCTTTACAGGAGTTATATACCGGCAGTCAGCTCACGAGCCTGCTGCATACTTCATCAAAAACCTGATCCGCAACCTGCTGAAGTTCGGTATCGGTTCGATCCTGCACCGGGTGTGGCACAAATACGATCGAGGTTTCATAACCCAGCGCCTCAGACTGCGTTGCCGCCGCCTTTACAAACTCTGTGGTGGCAATACCTACCCCGGGTATTCCGCGTGACTCAAGCTCCACGATGTCATGCGTACAGCACGACGTACAGGAACCTCAGTCAGCCAACCCTTCAACGACAAGATCAACTTCCGTTGCAATCTGCTGCGCAAGTGGCAACGGCGCTGGTCGTGCGAACGTTGGTTTACGATAGCGCTTTACGCTGACACCGGCCTGACTAAAACGCTGCGCCAACTGATCAAGAAACACATTGCCACGCGCTTTGGAAATATCGAGTATCCCCACGGTAAGACCTGTGAGCGCCGACGGACGCGCTGGTCGCACCCTTGCGGTCGACTCTGTTTCGCCGGTAGGATCTACCAGTAGTGTCATGTTGTAACCTCCTTCGTTACCGGCACACTGCCAATGGCACCACTGGCCAGCCATCCACCGATAATACCCGAGAACATGCCGGCGCTACCACCGGCGCGCACAATCAACAGACCTCCCGGTCTGATCTTGTTGATCGTCTGATCGGCATTAGCCGGATCAATACCCTCGGCTATGCCGCCACTGCCCTGTATAATTTCAGCGCCAGGTATAGCAAGCATTTCGTATAGCCGTGTTGCGAGTTGTGCCTTGCTCCACCCCGCGTCCCTGAAGACGCGTTCATGTTCGGGACACACCACCAGCATCGCATCGCCCGCAGGTGCGATGTTGGGGTTGGCGGTGGCGCGTAGTCCGGCGGCAAATGTACAACTGAGCGACTCGGGATCGCGCGCTTTTTGATCGACCAGACCCTGCAGTCCATAACCGGTAAATGCAGTCACCGTTGAAGTGCCAGCCACAAAGCCGAAGTCCGCGCTCAGTGGTGACCAGCACGATCCTTCTTCGTCTTCAGCAAAACAATAGGTGTACTTACCCGGGTTGCCAAGATTAGCGCGGTCAATACCATCGGGTTTGCCACCACCTACATTGCGAATGATCAACTGCACTGCCCGACCGATGGTTGCATTGGCACGGTTGCCCTGCCCGAGTGCATTGACGCCTGCATTCATACCGATGCGATTGCGCACCGGTCCGTTAACCACCAGCACCGGTGATACATACATGGTGGTGGCGACAACTCCGTGCAAACCAAACTGCTCGTCCAATACTGCTTCAACTGCCGCCAGCACCACAGGCAGATATTCCGGCTTACAACCCGCCATAACGGCATTGACCGCGACCTTTTCAACACTGAGGTCACGCATGTGTGGGGGACATTTACCGAGAATTTCATCCGGCTGTCGAACGGTTCCCTGCAGCATTCTTAACACGCGCTGCTCGGTCGGCGGTACCAGCGGTAAGCCGTCAGACCAGTCGCGCTCATACATTGCCTCGATGATATCTTCACCGCCACCGATATCAATGCGACGTGACACGATGCCGGTTTCACCCAGTCGAATTTTGAGTTGTTCCAGCACCGCCGGTTCCACATTGATTGCACCACAGCCAGGCTTACTGTCGGGCAGGTCCGGGCCGAGGCCGGTGATACCACTGATTGACTCCCATTCTTTACGGTGCCAGCCATAAGTGCGCGATTGCTCGATGTTATCCTGCAGACCGATTAACGTCGGCACAATCTCCACTCGCGCCCGATGCGAATGGTCTAGTTGCGTATCATCAATAACACCCAGCGTTGCTGGAAAACCCGGGTCGTCCTGACTGTAAATGACCAGTTCAGAGTGAGCTGCCAGTTGCTCGAGCACCGCCACCAGCATCTCGCAGGTTGGACAATCACGTTTAACGTAAACCGCTAGTTGTTTGGACAACAGTTGCTCCTGGCTGACGAGTCAA
>CAYMFQ010000374.1:0-4193 GCA_964389335.1 uncultured Granulosicoccaceae bacterium | reverse complement strand
CACACAAACGCATCCGGGGAATCTCCACCCTGCCTGAGAATTTCATACGCACTGTCAGCCACTTGTTCCACTGAATCGAACAGTGTAACGGTATGTTGCGGATACTCTGTTACACCCATGTTGCACAGCCCTTTATTAAAACCCTCGCGAATCAAGCGGCAAAAGGTAAACACGGATGAGCCTGAAATTAGCGCAATGCGCTTACAGCCGATCCCTGCCAGTAGTTCCACGGAATCGTTGCCAAAGCGCTCGCAATCAAAATCTACATAGGCATGTTCCAGCCCCATTGTACTGCGTCCGTGGGTCACAAACGGCATCCCCATTTTGTCGAGGTAAGCCAGGCGTTGATCATGGGTTTCTATCAGGGACAGAATGATGCCATCTGCTGACCGGGTCTCGACGATATGCCGAACCGATTCCATCGGATCAGCATCGCGAGAGTATGGCGACAGCACCAGGTTGTAAGGCGTATTATCCAGTGCTTCCATCGCCCCCAGTATAAACTGCGACTTCATACTGGTGAGTTCCTGATTGGCACTTAAGGTCAGGTTGATAACGTTGGTTTTGCCAGTGCGCAGGCGCTGCCCGGCACGATCGGGCTGGTAGCCGATTTGCTCGGCGATGAGTTTAACGCGCTGTTTTGTGCTGGCCTTGATATCCGGTGCATCTTTTAGCGCCTTGGATACCGTCGTGACACCAAGACCCGTCATGTAGGCGATGGTCTTCAGCGTCGGCCTTTTTTTGATGTCAACCGCCAATGCAGTCTTCCTGGATAATCCGAGTACAGCCGGCTTCTATAAGGCGAAAAAATAAGGCGAAAAGCGCTTTTCGCAGCCGCACCGGTATACAGTGGCGACCAGAAAGCTGCTGCTATCACAATCGGGCATCCGAATACCCTGAGCCAGCTCCGTAATTGCAACCCGCTGGTGCCGTCCCTTGCAAAAGCAACTGCAACGATTTTATGACAGAACGCCTGAAACGATTTACCCGGGAGTCTGATCAGAAAACGCTTACATTTTTTTACACTCAATATCACATGAATCAGATTACCCATCAAAAGAACAACCTGTATATAAATCATCGTATTAGAAACACTGTTTAAATATATCTTTTACAAATCCTGGATTGGTTATACAATATCTGTAACGATACAGATTCCTGGTGTTTCAGATGGATATTGAAAATCTAGAGACGTTCATTGAGGTGGCGGAATCTCGCTCATTCTCGCAATCAGCGAAAGCGCTGAGTCTGACGCAGCCCGCTGTCAGCAAGCGCATTGCCTCGCTTGAAACGTCTCTGGCTACAAAGCTGTTTGATCGCGTTGGCCGCACAGTACACCTGACAGAAGCAGGTCGTATTTTGCTACCTTCCGCGAAGCAGATACAGTCCGAGCTGGCACGCATAGAAGATGTCATCTGCAATATTGGCAACTCAGTGCACGGCAGACTCGCCATTGGCACCACCGAGTTGATCGCAACACGGCAGTTGCCAGGCGCACTGCAACGTTACCGTGAAGAATATCCAGAGGTCAGACTCGACCTGCGCTTTCAGTCAATTGATGATGTAATGGCGGGCGTTGAACAGCATCACTATGAATTGGCTTTGTTTCCGCTCGCACCGTTTGCCAATACCCGGCGATCGCCAAGACTCACTTACGCGGATATCTGGCGCAGTGAAATGAAGATTGCAGTGGCCAGCAACGATCCACTGGCTAAAGATCCTGAGTTAACCCTGGCAAAGCTTGCTAAGAATTCAGCCATACTGCCGCCACGAAAAACATTTGTGCGCAGCCTGGTTGACAACGCGTTGCTGGAAGCTGACGTCGATGCCAACGTGATACTCGAGACTAACGACTACAACACCATGCGCTCCATGGCCTCCGTCGGTCTCGGCTGGACATGCCTGCCTGACTTTCAGATTGACGATTCGCTGACCGCGCTGGATATCGACAATGTGACGCTCGAATATGATGTTGCCCTCGTCCACAGTAAGGACCTGACGCTGTCACGCGCAGCGCAAACCTTTATCGAAACCCTGTCTGCGGCTGCCTGATCTGGGCAGCACCGTGCAGCCCGGATACCCTTACATAATCGCCCGCATAGAAACCTGGTTCTAAAAGACAGGCAACACCATAACTCTGACGCCGCGCCATTCGTACAGTCTGCGCGGCAAATCCTCCACTTGCTGCTATTGCGGACTTCTATCGCCCAAACTCCCGGCGGGTTATCATCAACGTCTGTTTATCTCCACAGGCCGCACTGATGACCGAACAAAAATCCGCTGGCGACATGATTGTCGAACACTTAATTGCCAACGGAATAGACACGCTGTTCGGACTCCCCGGCGTGCAGACTTATCCTTTGTTCGATGCACTCGCAAGGCGTGCTAACCACATACGCACCATCAGCGCCAGACACGAACAGGCGACAGCCTACATGGCACTGGGTTATGCGAAGTCCACCGGCAGGCCTGCTGCCTACTCCGTTGTTCCTGGTCCCGGTGTGTTGAATACCGGTGCAGCGCTGTGTACAGCCTTTGGTGTTAATGCCCCTATTATGTGTGTCACCGGTCAGTCGCCGAGTAGCTTTATCGGTCACCTGCGCGGCCATCTGCATGAATTGCCCGATCAGCGCGCAACACTGAAGTCGTTTATCAAGGACGCGTATCGAATAGAACATCCGCAGGATACGCATCGGGTAATGAACGAGGCATGGCAGACCATGGTGTCTGGTCGCCAGGGACCGGTAGCAGTGGAGATGGCGTGGGACATGATGGCCGCCAAAGGCACACTGCCAGAGCCAACTGCCATCGACCCAACAGCCAACCCACCGCTCGATGCAACACAAATTGAAGCCGCAGTTAAGCTCATCAAACGTGCAAAGCGCCCGATGATTATGGTGGGTGGTGGCGCACAACATGCCGGAGCTGAAGTACTACAACTCGCTGAAAAACTGGGAGTGCCTGTCACCAGCCATCGCGGTGGCAAAGGTGTGATACCCGGTGATCACCCGCTTTCCATAAATATGCTTTGCGCACACGAGATGTGGCCCGAAACTGATCTGTTGATTGGCATTGGCAGCCGACTGGAACTGCAGTACATGCGCTGGACCGGCATGCTCGACATGGTACAAAAAGCCACCGCTCCGCCTCAGTTAATTCGCATAGATATCGATGCTGCCGAAATGAGACGACTGCGCCCCCATGTTGCGCTGGTAGCAGACGCGGCAGATGCCTGCAACGCCATCACCGAAGCACTTGGCACCGTCAAACCCAAGGTCGGCATTAAGAAACGCATTAAAGCGGCTCAACCAATTGCAGATCAACAGGCCGACACCATTCAGCCACAAATGGACTACCTGCGCGTGATACGCAAAGTACTGCCAAGAGACGGCTTCTTTGTCGACGATTTATGTCAGGTTGTCTATGCCAGTTACTTTGGCTGGCAGGCCTATGAACCGCGCACCTATGTTACCTGTGGCTACCAGGGGACTCTCGGTTACGGGTATCCGACTGCACTCGGTGTAAAAGTCGCCAACCCCGACAAGGCAGTGATTTCAGTACTGGGCGACGGTGGCTTTATGTTTGCTGTGCAGGAACTGGCAACAGCAGTGCAGGAGAACATCGCTGTTATCGCGCTGGTCTTTAACAACTCGTCCTATGGCAATGTGCGTCGCGATCAGAAGCGACTGTTCGACGACCGAACTAACGCCACCGACCTGCGCAACCCGGACTTCCTGCTACTTGCGCAAAGCTTCGGTGCTGATGGTTATCGTGTCAGCAATCCCGCAGAGCTTGAAGCTTCACTGGCTATGGCAATTGACACCGACAGACCGGCCATCATCGAAATAGAAGTGGATCGGGAAGCCGAAGTGAGCCCATGGCACCTGCTCGTTAAGCAACCTGCCGGGTGACAGATTCATTTTCGCTACCGTGGATCAACGAAGCGCTATCTCACAGGCGGTATTGCAAACAACAAAAGCTAAAATTTCTGCTCCGAAGCAAGATACCTCCCCCGGTGGGAGACCAACCCCGTTGAGCGAACTCCCTTGTTTTTATGTCGCTTATGCGCACCGAGCAATAAAGCCAAGCGCGACAGTTCGTGGACCGGGGGTCTCCTCCCACCGGTCAAGTGCACAGACTTACATCAATACAGCGCGCATCAACGAAGCACTATCTCGCTTGTGCAAACGCAA
>CAYMFQ010000373.1:0-4203 GCA_964389335.1 uncultured Granulosicoccaceae bacterium | reverse complement strand
TAAATATTTAACAACGAGCAGAGCTTGCTCGACAGATTGACGAATTCGGCCTATATCACCTTTCATGCACCAGGAAGAACTCAACAAAAAACGCCGCCAGGCTGTGGCAATGCGGCTGGAAGGTGAAAAAATAGCTGATATTTCAACAGCTACCGGTCTTTCTGCACCAACAATCATAGCTGCGCACAAAAAGTTTAAACAAGGTGGCTGGGACGCGGTCGACAGTCAGCCTCGCGGCAGAACAGCCGGAAAAAACCAGCGCCTCTCCACAGAGCAGCTCAATCGCTTTCGGGAAATTGTCCTGTCGCCGCCGGAGCACGGGCTGTGGACCATCGCGTCACTGACGGATTATCTACAGGACACACTTGCCAGTTCAGTCAGTGTTCGCACCGTAAACCGTTACCTGACCGAACTGGGGATGCAGCCGGACAATCAGCTGCGGCTGGCACAGCAGAACGAAAAATTCGCCACATGGTTCGAGCACACGTACCCGGGCATTGTCGCCAGTGCCCGTGACAGTACGCTGCTGTGGGCCCACTACAACACGCTTGCAACATCTGCTCGCGACACCTTGCAAAGCGACACTTTGCAGACCGAATTTTCCACCGCAACACACCAAAACAACACAAACGCGACCGCTGCCCGAATCAGTCAACCCTTTTCCAACACAACAAGCACCCGGCACTCCACTCCTGCACAGGACACAGCACTGCTGGTTACCCACACACCTCGCGGCAAGTGCTGCTGGCTGGGCGGCGACCCCGCAGACGCTGTCGGGCACCTGTTGGAGTTTGCAGCACGGGCGGAAAAGATGACTGGCGGATCAGTGCAGCTGATATTGAGCGGGCTCGATGTGTTTAATCGATCCACCATCAGAGATCAGGTGATGCCTGAGATCAGCGTGTACCCGCACCCGTTGTTTGATAAGCAAACTGATCCGGAAACACAGCCAATAGCGAAACCTCAGCCAGCTACAGCGGGCGCTGCAACAAGTAAAAAGTCGACAACGGAAGTAGTAACCGCACCGATGTCCACTGAAGTGTCAGCAGGCATCACAAGCGACAGCAACACGACACAGTTAACCGAAAGCGTATCGGCCACTACCGAATACGCCGCACACCAAAATACCCCCAAAGCTAACACTCGCCCAACAAAGCGAGACAACAGGACTGACAAGACCATGTCATTAACACACCTGCAACGGCTGGAAGCTGAGAGTATTCACATCATGAGAGAGGTTGTCGCAGAAGCAGACAACCCGGTGATGCTGTATTCCATCGGCAAAGACAGCGCCGTAATGCTGCACCTGGCAATGAAGGCATTTTATCCGGCCAAGCCGCCGTTTCCGTTATTGCACGTCGACACTGGCTGGAAATTCCAGGCCATGTATACCTTTCGCGACAAGATGGTAAAAGACCTCGGACTGCGGTTGCTAACCCATACCAACGCCGAAGGCGTGGAACAGGGTGTTAACCCGTTTACCCACGGTTCCGCATTACACACTGACATCATGAAGACCGAGGCCCTGCGACAGGCACTCGACAAACATGGTTTTGATGCGGCATTTGGCGGCGCTCGTCGCGATGAAGAAAAGTCTCGCGCCAAGGAACGCATTTTTTCCTTCCGTACCGAGCAACACCGGTGGGACCCTAAAAATCAGCGCCCTGAACTGTGGAACCTGTATAACGCGCGCAAGCACAAAGGCGAGTCTATTCGGGCATTCCCGTTATCCAACTGGACGGAACTCGACATATGGCAGTACATCCACCTGGAAGGTATACCCATTGTGCCACTGTACTTCGCCGCTGAACGCCCGGTGGTAGTACGCGACGGCACGCTAATCATGGTGGATGATGATCGCATGCCAATGAACCCGGGTGAGGTACCCATGATGCGTCGAGTGAGGTTTCGCACACTGGGTTGTTACCCACTGACCGGCGCCATTGAATCAGACGCAACCACACTGCCAGAGATTATTCAGGAAATGCTACTGGCGAATACCTCTGAACGACAGGGCCGCATGATCGACCACGATAACGCTGCATCAATGGAAAAGAAAAAGCAGGAGGGCTACTTCTAATGGCCATCGCAAAAGAACAAATCAGTGCGGACATCGAGCTGTACCTGAACCAGCATGAAAACAAAAGCATGTTGCGTTTCATTACCTGCGGCAGCGTGGATGACGGCAAAAGCACCCTGATCGGAAGACTGCTGTTCGAAACCAAGGTTTTGTTTGAAGACCAGCTGCAACAGATGGAAGCTGACTCGAAGAAGTTTGGCACTCAGTCGGGTGAGATTGATTTTGCACTGCTGGTAGACGGACTGGCCGCAGAGCGTGAGCAGGGCATCACCATTGATGTGGCTTACCGTTACTTCAATACCGACAAGCGAAAGTTTATCGTGGCAGATACACCTGGCCATGAGCAGTATACCCGCAACATGATCACCGGTGCCTCGACCGCCGATGCCGCCATTCTACTGGTCGATGCGCGCAACGGCCTGCAGACACAAACGCGTCGGCACGCCTACCTGACATCAATCACCGGCATTAAAAACGTAGTACTGGCTGTCAATAAGATGGACCTGGTGAACTACTCTGAGCAGGCGTTTAATGACATCATGGAAGAATTCGAAGCTTTTGCCGCGAATATCGATTTAGAGCAGGTTACGGCAATACCGATGTCTGCGCTGCACGGCGACAACATTGTCAACCCCAGCCATCAGATGCCCTGGTTCCACGGCACCACGCTGCTTTCCTACCTGGAAACGGTAAAGGTTGACTATGAACGCGCAAGCAACGCCCCGTTTCGCATGCCCGTGCAGTGGGTGAACAGACCGAACCTGGACTTTCGTGGCTTTGCAGGCACCGTTGTCAGCGGGGTTGTTAAGAAAGGCGATGCGATTCGCGTGCAGCCTTCCGGTAAAACCAGCACGGTTGAGCGCATCGTGACCTACGATGGTGACCTCGACACCGCTACCAGCGGACAGGCTGTCACTCTAACGCTGGCAGATCAGATTGATATTTCACGTGGCGATATCATCTCCACCACAGATACCCCTGCCAGTACCTCCAATCAGTTCGAAACCACAATTATATGGATGAGTGATGAGTCTCTGCTGCCCGGCCGCCCTTACCTGTTGAAGTGTGGCACCGCAACAGCGACAGCGACGATTACCGAAATCAAGCACGAAGTCAACGTCAACACACTTGAGCACACTGCCAGTAAAAAGCTTGAGCTCAATAACATTGGCGTCTGCAACATCAACCTTGACAGACAAATTGCGTTTGACTCGTATGCGGACAATCGCGACACCGGCAGTTTTATACTGATCGACAGACTCAACAACAATACCGTCGGCGCCGGCACACTAAACTTCGCACTACGCCGCTCGCAAAACATCCACATGCAGGCAGTTGATGTCGATAAACACCTGCGCTCTGAACTCAAGCGACAAAAGTCCTGCGTACTGTGGTTTACCGGGCTATCCGGTTCGGGCAAGTCAACCATTGCCAACATCGTTGAGAAGAAGCTTGCCGCCCAGGGCCGACATACCTACCTGCTCGACGGCGACAACGTACGGCACGGACTGAACAAAGATCTTGGTTTCACCGATGAAGATCGGGTCGAGAATATTCGCAGAATCGGCGAGGTTGCACGACTAATGGTCGACAGCGGTCTGATCGTCCTGACGGCATTTATCTCGCCCTTCCGTGCAGAACGTCAAATGGCGCGTGGACTAATGGACAACGACGAGTTTCTTGAAGTCTTTGTCGAGACACCCTTGCGTGTTGCGGAAGAGCGTGATCCAAAGGGTCTTTACAAAAAGGCCCGACGCGGAGAACTGAAAAACTTCACCGGCATCGACTCACCTTACGAAGAGCCGGAAGCGCCGGAGATCCTTATCGACACCTCGGCAAACTCTGCAGAACAATGCGCCGAACGCGTTATTACCGCACTGCGTGAGCGTGGAGTGATATCAGACGACTAGGTGATTCACAACAACAGGCCGATAAGTTAAGGACAAGTTGCCTGCCCTGACTGCAGGCACACACATAGAGTTCGCCGGTGGGAGTTGATCCCCGATCGGCGAACTCTAACTCTGGGTACTTGCATAGTAAGCGCTACATACTAGCCACAATACTACATCCATAAGCGACATGTTCGTTCAACGGGGTTGTACTCCCACCTGCTCCCGGGCGGA
>CAYMFQ010000372.1:0-4208 GCA_964389335.1 uncultured Granulosicoccaceae bacterium | reverse complement strand
CATCGGCTCCGGCAAAACGATGCCGGTTTGTTCTGCAAGGTGTGTCAGCATGGGCGGAATCGATTCATGCAGTGCGACACCGTCCTGCAGTTGCTGTGTTTTACGTGCCAGTGCCCGCTGACCCGGTACTCGTACAGGTATATCTTTGTCGGCTGGCCTGTTAGCCACGCTACGGTCAACCAGCCATTGCATTTGTCGTTCAAATTCGTCGGTACCACCAAACGCGCTACTATCAGTTAACTGTAAGTAAACGGTTGCTCCCCAGTTGTTAACTGTGTCAGCACGACCATGCCCCGCCAGTCCGGCAGTCATCGACTCAACAAAAAGCGCCAGTGAGTAGCCCTTGTGGCCCGCTTCCATGCCGCCGAGTGGCATCAGGCTGCCGGGCGGGTCAGACTCAAGCACGGCAGGGTCAGTAGTCGGATTGCCGTTCGCGTCCAGCCACCAGGGATGTTGTCCCTTTACCCCGCTGTTGGATAACCGACCGGTCATGCCGTTAGTAGTGATTGATGCGGATATGTCTATCAGGATGGGATCGTCAGCTGCAGGTATGCCATAACTCATCGGGTTCGGGGTCACCAGTGCCTCGGTGCCGCCAAACGGGGCGACACTGGCAACAGAAGGATCGCTGCACATAAGCTGCACCATAAAACCTTCGCGAGCCGGTTGTTCGAGGTAGGCCGCCAGCGCACCGATGTGGCTGCTGCGACGAATAACCAGCGTGGCAGTGCCATACTCGCGTGCGACACCGCGTGCCCAGTCGATTCCTCTTCGAACCAGCCACGGGCCGGCCAGGTAGGCACCGTCCCAGGTGGCGACGGCGGCGCGCTGACTGACAATACTGATTTCGCCGCTGTTGTTTAACTTACCCTTCTGAAGTACATCAACATAGGGTTTTAACAGTGCAAGCCCGTGTGTATCGTGACCGAACAGATCGCCCTCGACGAGGACCTCGGCAACGTCCTGTGCCATGTCCTGTTGCATGTTATTGGCCTGCAACACAGCAGTGGCGAACGAGATAAGTTTGTCAGCCTGGTAGCGATTTGTCATACGAGTGGAACCTGAAGTTGCGGTAAAGGCTTGTACCCTGTTGGCGTTTTATCAACCATTGGTTATTTTACCCTGCCCAAAGAAAACCCGCGTGCAAGGTGGTGCCGTACCGTAACGGCAAACAGCGCGCCCGGAATCAGTCCGAGTACACCTGCTGCTGCAAGCAGTGGCACGTGCGCAGAAAGCACGTTGGCGGCGCGGGTCATTATTCCACCGAACGGCTTGGCATCAATCGTGGTCAGCGCATTCGACAGTAAAAACTCGATCCATGAAAACATAAAGCAAAAGAAAGCTGTGACCGCAATACCAGTGGCGATTTGCGGTAACAGAATGCGGCGAAAGAATCCGAAAGTTGTGTAACCATCGATAGCGGCGCTTTCGTCCAGTTCGACCGGCACATCAGAGATAAAACCCTCCAGTATCCAGATGGCCAGTGGTACCGTAAAAAAGCAGTGTGCCAGCGCCACGGCGATGTGTGTGTCAATCAGATCGACCAGCGAGAACATCTGAACAAACGGAACCAGCAGGATAGCCGGCACCATCATGCGTAACATCAACAGTGCAAAGAACAGAAAGCGGCTGGCTGGAAACCGATAGCGCGAGAACGCGTAGGCCGCGGGAATCGCCACGGTGATGGTAATGACAACGTTTATCATCACGTAGATCAGCGCATTGACATAGCCCAGATACCA
Source organism: uncultured Granulosicoccaceae bacterium (assembly GCA_964389335.1). Taxonomy (GTDB): domain Bacteria; phylum Pseudomonadota; class Gammaproteobacteria; order Granulosicoccales; family Granulosicoccaceae. The sequence continues at coordinate 2,466 of CAYMFQ010000372.1, read as the reverse complement.
GTCCGGATCGGACAGAATGTACAGGTAATAACGCGGTGACGGGTTCGATGGAAAAAACTGCACGGCTTGTCCACCGGCCCCCTGCACACTGAGTACAAACATCCAGTAGACAGGGACCATCAGCAACAGCACAAACAGATAGGGCACCACAGAGAAACGCGGGTTCATCCGCCGTACTCCGCAGTTTTGGCGGGCACAATCAGTCGATAAAAAGACGCTGAAACAACCAGAACAATCAGGAAGTAAATCATCGCCATGGCGCCCGCCGAGCCAAGATCAAATTGTACTAAACCGGTTTGCACCAGCTCATGCGATAAAAAAGTGGTACTCACACCGGGACCACCGCGGGTAATGATGTAGGCCTCGGTGTACAGCGTAAAACTGTCCATAAATCGCAGCAGCACCGCAATTGCAAGTACCAGCCGCAGTCTGGGCAGTTGAATATAACGAAACACTGACCAGCCCGAAGCAGAGTCAATCGCCGCTGCCTGGTAATAGGCGGTTGGTATGGAGCGAAGGCGCGCGTAACACAGCAGTACCACGAGACCGGTCCAGTGCCAGGTGTCCATCATCAGCAACAGCGCCCAGGTCCACACTGTGCTGTTCATGTCGAGCGTGATGCCGACACTGCCGAACACATGGTAGAGCAGACCGGTGTCAGGCTGGATCATCACTTTCCACAGGTAACCGACTACAATAGCGGGCGTCAGCATGGGCAAAGCCAGCAGTACGATACAGGTTGTAGCGCGTACACCCGGGCCAGGCATTCGCAGCGCGATGTAAATACCTAGGGGAATCTGTATCGACAGAGCCAGCAGCGCAAACCCGAGGCTGCGTGCGAGAGCGTGGTAGAACTCAGGCGTGGTCAGTATTTCGCGAAACCACTCGCTGCCAACCCAGATAAACACGTTGCCGCCAAAGGTGTCATGAACCGAATAGAACGCTACGAAACCGATTGGCAGCAGACCAACGACGACCAACAGCAATAGTGCCGGGGATAGATAGAGCCAGGCCGTGGTATGTCGGTTGTCTCGAAGCACGGTGCGAGAACCTGTGATGGGCGTCGTACCATCTTACCGCAAAGCCCGCGATGGGCGCGCATCGGTGCAGATATGTCTCAGTAGATTCTTAGTCGCGGGAACAGGCGCCTGGTTTCGTCTGCTTCGATAAACTCACCCAGGTCGATCGGCCGCGCGTATTTTTCTGAAGGCGGGCTTTGCAGTGAGTTCAGATCACCTTCAAGCAGCGTGCCCGAGAGGCTCCCGTCAGACTCCAGCTGCAGTTTGTAGTACAGGCCATTCCACGCGTCGATACCGAACTCTGAGGCGGTTTTGCGAATGAACAGCAACTGATACTCCAGATCGGTCAGATCGTCTTTGGTGACCAGAGCGCGCAGATCGTACGGGTAGTTAAGGTAGCAGAACCATTCGGTTTCACCCTCAATGCAGCGAAACGGCCGCATCGATAAAAAGTGCTCGGTGAACTGCTCGTTGTCGAGGGTTACCTGAACAGCTGTTGGCCCGGCTTCTGTGTTGCTGAAGGTAACCTCGCCAATCTGCATTTCCTGTTGTTGGGAGTCAACCAGATAGATGCCGGCCTGTTCAGGGAAGTCTGCGAAAGCAATCTGATACGTCGCAAAAAACAGTAATACGAAAGCGATGGTTTTGTACATTAATTTGCTGCCATTTTCTTTGGAAGCGAACCGCGGGACGGATCATAGCCGAACGCGGCGGCTACCAGGAATACCAGTGTGCAGAGCGACACGATCAGCAGGGCCTGTGCGTTGAACTTACCGTACAGGGCAAACCGAACAAGCTCAACCGCATGAGTAAACGGGTTCAGTGAGCAGATCTGGTAAAGCAACAGGCTGGACTCTTTCATTTTCCACAGCGGGTAAAGCGCCGATGATGCAAAGAACATCGGGAATATAACGAAATTCATGACACCCGCGAAGTTTTCCAGTTGTTTGATCAGTGAAGACAGCAGCAACCCGAGTGCCCCGAGCATCAGGCCGGCGCCGATCAGTGCCGGCAACACGCTGATGTAGCCGGTCAGTGGTGGTCTGATGTCCCAGAACCACGCAATAACTAAAAATACATAACACTGCAACACCGCGACCATCACACCGGCGAGAAGCTTGCACAACAGCAGATACCAGCGTGGCAGCGGTGTCGTTAACAGCACACTCATGCTGCCCATTTCACGGTCGTAAACCATCGACAGCGAGCTTTGCATGCCGTTAAACAGCATGATCATGGCGAGCAGGCCGGGGGTAATATATTCGTCGTACAAAATGTAGGTTTCATACGGCGGTATGATGGAAATACCCAGCACCGAACGAAAGCCCGCGGCAAATATAAAAAGCCATACCAGTGGTCTGACCAGTGCGGAGAAAAAACGACCGCGCTGACCAACGAAGCGCAGTGCCTCGCGGGTTGTTACTCCGCGCAGGCAACGCAAGGCATG
>CAYMFQ010000371.1:0-4236 GCA_964389335.1 uncultured Granulosicoccaceae bacterium | reverse complement strand
CAACTGGCTGTGCTCGCAGCTGTTCTGCACTGACATCCAGGTTACGCAATATACCGTGCACACGCGCATTGGCATACTGAAGATAAGTGGCAGTATTACCGCGTAGCGCAAGCATTTTGTCGTATGAAAACTTATAGTCTGACGAACGATTCTGCGACAGGTCAGCATACTTCAACGCCCCAATACCGACGACACGACCAATAAGCTTTTGTCGGTCGGGATCAAGATCGGGGTTTTGCTCTGTCGCAATTGCCAGTGCGCGGGACTCGGCTTCGTCGAGCAATCCTTCAAGGCCAACGGTATCACCAGCACGCGTTTTAAACGGTTTGCCGTCATCGCCAAGTACCGTACCAAAGCTGACGTGAGTCATCTCGACATCGGTGTAACCCCACAGTTTTGCTGCATCAAACAGCTTGTCAAAGTGATCACCCTGTCGATGATCAACAACATACAGCATGGTATCCGCCTGCCATTCTTTAACTCGATACTGAATGGTAGCGAGGTCTGACGTCGGGTATAGATAAGCACCGTCTTTTTTGCGAATGATCATCGGTGCGTCATAACCGTCGAGGAACACACAGATAGCACCGTCGTTCTCTACCGCAAGCTTACTGGAGATAAACTCCTCGACAACGTCAGCCAGTTGATCGTGATAAAAGCTCTCGCCGTGGGTATAGTCGAACTCGACATTCAGGCGTTTGTACAGACGGTTGATATCGTCCAGACAGTACGGCAGAAACTCATCCCACAGCGCACGGTTTTCTTTATCACCGGCATGCAGCTTTACGGTCTCGGTTAATACATCCTGTTCAATGGTTGCGTGTTCGCCCGCCATTGCAACCAATGCGGCGTCAGCCTCAACCGCTTCAATGGTCGCACTCAGTTGCTGTATCTGCTCGGTCTGTGCACTGATTTTCTCGCCCAGCCGATTGATATCTTTTTTCTGTTGCTTTGCTTTGGCCTTGTCGCCAGCCGTATCAGTGCCTTTGACACGCTCAAGTGCCTGCTGCTGTTTTTCAAGCGTTTCCTGCGCCTCGGGCAGTTTGCGTCTGGCGCCATGAAAGTCCATCAGTCGCCGCACCAGCTTATACAGCCTGCTCAACTCCATCACCGGGTTGGCTTCGTATTCGCTGCGCTCAACAAAGTGCTTGTAGCCGTAGATGATCATGCCGAACTGTGTACCCCAGTCACCCAGATGATTATCTGTAATGACTTTGTGGCCGAGAAACCGATGAATGTTGGCCAGCGCATCACCGATGACGGTAGAGCGAATGTGACCAACGTGCATCGGCTTGGCGACATTGGGCGACGAATAATCCACTACCACCGTACGTGGTGACTCCGCCAGCGCCACCCCCAGCCGCTCATCCGCCAGCGCCGTAGTCAGTTGTTGTTTGATGTACTGCGCAGACAGCGTCAGATTGATAAACCCGGGGCCTGCCACTTCCACTTCGCTGCACAGATCTGCCAGATCGACCTTTTCCAGCAATTCGGTGGCGATATCACGCGGCGCCTTGCCAAGCTTCTTGCCAAGGGGCATCGCGCAGTTGGCCTGGTAGTCACCGAAACTGTCATCCTGTGTGGGGCGAATCATCGCCAGTAGTGTGTCCGGGTCGTCCGTCAGATCAGCAAGCGCTGCACGAAATCGGAGTTTAATGGTATCGAGGGTATTCATCGGTTGGAGGGCAATCCGGACGGTCGTCAAACCGTTTATTGTAATTCATATTTGACATCTGGCCTGCATTATTCAGCATCCGTCGTCCGCGTGCATTCTACGAACTCAGACGAGCTGATGCCCTGTCACTCATCGTGTGCTCAAGATCTGCCCGGCCGTGCCGTTAAACCGCGCTGCAGTTAGCACGGAAGCCTGGGAGTCTGCGCGGTAGCAGTTCGCGTAGCGAGACTGCGATCTCGCAATAGCGGAGGCTCTGACTCCTGAACCACAGAATAATAATAAAATGAGTAACGGGGAAATCATGCGTATCACCAAGAGCCGCCTGGCGCTGTCGTTCGGGTTGCTATTAACAGCGCTCGCGCCCGCGTCGGTTACGGCACAGGCAGCTGACCAGGCATTGCCGGCACAGTTTGGAGCGATCAAGGAGTTTTTGCTCGATACGGTGGCCGAGTCGCAGCATCACGGCGCCAGTGTCACCTATGAGCTGCTGCATCAGAATCTGGCCGAGTTTCAGCGTCTGAAAGGCACTGTGGAAGCCGCTCCGCACGTCGACGACGTCATCGATGAGCTCTCCGCGGGTCTTGCCACTATTGCCACCAATTTCGAAAAAGCCGCAGCGCTGCGTGGCGTGTACCAGCGGCACACGGCCGACAGCGACCGCGGTTTGCTGCAAAAGCGCCAGCAGACACGCCAGGCCATTGATGCAATTAATCGCCGCATCGCGGAAGTTGATGCCGAATTAAAAGAGGCAAAGCAGGCACTGCCAACCGCGCAAACCGGCACCGATCGAGAGCGACACCAGATAACTATCAGTGCGAATCTGAGTGTGCTGCATTCGTTGAATGCCCAAATTGAAATCTGGCGGCGCTTTGAAAGCACCCAGGCGCGCCTGGCAGAGAGCCTGCAGCAGAGCGCCAAACGCACAGACTTTCTGCTGTTCGTACTGGAGAAAAACGCTCAGGTGTACCGCGAGGCGGCAAATACCGCACAGCTGCGGCGCGATGCGCACCTGGCGCTCAACAACCTGCAGGCACTTAGCGGCATTGAAAGCTCGCTGTCAGACCTGGCGGCCAGCTGGCGCGCCGTGGATCAACTCGTGAATGAAATCGGCAGTGAGGCGTTTCGCTATGATGTCTCAAGTTGAAATAGATGTGCGCTCGGAGCGCACCACTGGCAACGGCGTGGCGAAGCTGGTGGTTGGGGTAATGCTGGTGGCCGGTGTCGCGATCAGCGCCATGGGGCTGCAACATAAACGCAATCAGGCACAGCCGACCGTCTCATGGCACAATGTTAGCGATACATTGCATCAGGTTGAGCTTGCGAAGGCAGATCTTTTCGCAACGCTTCGAGATAAATCCCCACAACAATAACAAGCGATCGTCTGCGCAGCGCCACCTTACATTCCCTATGGTTATACCTCATTGGTTCGCTCGAAAAGCCGATACAACGCCAAAAACGCTGGGGCTGATATTGCCCGGTGGCGGCGCGCGCAACGCTTACCAGGTGGGTGTACTGAAAGCAGTTGAGGAGCTGATTCCAACCGGCAGTGTCTCACCGTTTAAAGTCGTGACAGGCACCTCTGCCGGTTCTTTAAACGCCGGCATGATTGCCAGTCGCAGCAGTGACTTCAGCGACGCCATTCACCGCCTTAGCGGCATGTGGGAAAATCTGCACATGCATATGGTGGTGCGCACCGATACCAAAACCACCACCAAAACGGCAGCTCGATGGATCTGGTCGTTCACCAGTGGCGGTAACTCCCAGCCGGACTCTCTGCTCGACAACACACCACTGCGCTCGCTGATCGAAAACCACGTAAACCTGGCACGCATGCGTCAGTGCATTGCGGCAGGACACCTGCGTGCACTCGGCGTGACCAGCTCGTCGTATTCTCGCGGTGCATCTATCACCTACTTCGAAGGCCAGGAGGAACTAGAAGCCTGGCAGCGCACCCGACGTTTCGGCACCCCTGCCCGCCTGCGACTCGACCACTTTATGGCATCGATAGCGATACCGGTGGTGTTTCCGGCCATCATGATGGGCAACGAATACCACGGCGACGGTTCTATGCGTGAGGCCGCTCCACTGAGCCCGGCGCTACACCTGGGTGCTGACAAGCTCCTTATTATCAGCGTGCGCAACCCGCAACCCGATGAAGTGACGACGGCAAAGCCGCGGTACCCGAACCTTGGGCAGATTGCAGGCTACATGTTCGACACACTGTTTATGGACCGGCTCGATTCCGACATTGAGCGCCTTAACCGCATTAACTTCGCGCTCTCGCAGTCAAAGCGACAGGTATTTCAGCACGAAAACTCCAGGCTGCGGCCGATTGAATTCCTGGTCATCTCGCCCAGCCGGGATATCCGCGATATCGTACAGCGGCACATACACGGCTTCCCCCGCTCGATGCGGCTGCTGCTGCGAACCTTCGGCGCCATGAACAAAGAAGGTCGCCCTCTGACCAGCTACCTGCTGTTCGACTCCGGCTTTGCCCGTGAGTTGATCGACCTCGGCTACAACGACGGCCTTGCCCAGCGCGACAAACTGCAGGAACTCCT
>CAYMFQ010000370.1:0-4241 GCA_964389335.1 uncultured Granulosicoccaceae bacterium | reverse complement strand
CAGGGCTGAGTAGCCGCGAAGAAGACTTTTGCCTACTTTTCGTCTTTTGAAAAGTGGGTCCGCCCGAAGGGCATGCCTAGTTTGCCGCGCGCCAGCGCCCAACCCCACCACTACATAACTGCCGACGCCGAATATGGCGTAGTCCGCCGCAATTGCGATCGATGTGCATCGGCAAACGCCTCATAACCACCGGGTTTGTCAACGGTAACACTGCCGGCTCTGCGGCGCTCGTCACGCGGGGGCAAGCCAAAGGTGTCGCGATAGCATTTACTAAAGTGCGGTGCGGATGAAAACCCGCAGGCCATGGCTATATCTGCAACGGGTTTGCTTGTCTGCAATAACAGTTGGCGGGCGCGTTCCAGCCTTAGCTCCAGATAGTAACGCGTCGGCACACAATGCAGATGCTGTTGAAACAGGCGCTCCAGTTGCCGTCGCGATAACCCAACGTGACTAGCAAGTTCGTTGGGGCTGATTGGTTCTTCTATGTTGGCTTCCATTAGTGCCACTGCCTCTGACAAGCGCGGTTGTCTTGAGCCAAGCTGGCGTTCAAGTGGTACACGCTGGCGTTCGTTACTTTGACGAATGCGGTTGCACATAAAGTGTTCTGATATGGCATTGGCGAGTTCTTTACCGTGCGCTGCTGCAATTTCACTTAAGAACATATCCATCACAGCGGCACCCCCGGCGCAGGTGTAGCGATCCCGATCCATCTCAAACAACTCGGACGAGATTACCAGCTGGGGAAACTCTTCCCGCATACTGGCAAGATATTCCCAGTGAATGGTACTGCGATAGTGGTTCAGTACACCGGCTTTGGCCAGCAGGTATGAACCGGTACCGAGACCACCCAGCACCTGCTGACGACGGGCAGCCCCAACCAGCCAGTCGTTTAGCTGCGAGTCATCCTGCAGCCGCACCTGACTGCCGGCACAAATGAAAATCGCGTCCAGTGACTCCGCCGCCTGCAAAGACAGATCCGCTGCAATGGCATAGCCACTGCCGGCCTTTACCGGTGCATCGCCAATGACGAAGCACTCGTACAGCCGGCTACCGGCGAATTGATTGGCCATCCGCAGCAGTTCGACGGCCGACGAAAATTCGACCATGGAGAAGTTTGGCGTGAGTAAAAATCCGATCGAGACCGGCCCGCCCTTGGTTTTTGCTTTGATCATCCCCGTACCCGGTTGCTCAGTCAGTCTTAGAGGGTTGCATTCGCACCACCTGAATGGATGCTATCCGGTCAGGGCATTACTGTATGCTGCCGAATTTGCACAGCATTGCTGCAAATTAGAGTGCACCTCCTGCTGTTGCGCGGGCCTAAAACGGCACCCTGCCCGCAAAAAAATACCGAGTTTCAGGGAGAGTATTGCCTCAGACCGTTGACTACACTGCCCGCAGCACTTCCAGCGAGTTGTGCCACCATCCCGTACCTAAGGAAAGAGAAATGAAAGAACCAATCTGGAGACCGACTATCATGAAAATGCTGATCCTTGTATTTTCACTCGCTGTCGGCTTCACCTCTCAAGCAGTAGCTCAAGACAAAGCTCCGGCGACGAAAAAGTTCACAATTAGCGTGAAGAAACTGCCTAAGCCCATGCAGAGTCACATCCTGAAAGTGCTTAAGGAAAAGGGTATAAAGAACGTCGCGTCGGCTCAGGCCTCCGCCTCAACTAAAAACTGCCCGTCAAACTGTAACAGTAGCTCCGGTGGGGGATATTGCTTTTGCAAACCGGATTCGGGTGGAAAATGTCCCTCGGGCACAGAGAAAGGGGGTAGCCCGGGTGACGAATACTGCAAAGTGCAAATGCCCAAACTCTCGATCGGTGTAAACGGTGTACCTGATCCGGTAGAAGTTCAAATGCCGTAGCCCGTGCCACTATTTATCGAATAACTGTCGAATAAGGCGGGCTATGTAAAAAAAAGCCAGTCGCGATTTTAGCGACTGGCAGATTTAATTCGGCGTTCTTTTTAAGGGCTGTTGTTGTGAATATTGCGCGCTTTATAAGGCGGGTATGTAGTAGTCTGAGGCGCTAACTGATCAGACGCGGCAGTGTCAGAGAGATTGCCGGTACAAACGTAATCATCATAAGCGCGGCAAAGATTGCGAGGTAAAACGGCCATATTGTTCGTATGGCTTTCTCCATCGGTAACTTACCCACGGCACAACCAACAAACAGGCACGAACCAACCGGTGGTGTGCACAGACCCAGGCCAAGATTTACCAGCAGTATCATTCCGAACTGCAGCGGGTCGATACCCAGGCTATTCATGATGGGCAGAAAGATAGGCGTGCAGATGAGTATCAGCGCGGCCATGTCCATAATCATGCCGAGCAGCAGCAACACACCATTGATCATCAGTAAAATAAGAATCGGGTTTTCGGTAAGCCCGGTCAGGAAATCGATGGTCAGGTTAGGCACTCGGAAAAACGTCAGCATGTAGGCAAATGCACCGGCGCAGGCGATTAGAATCATCACCATTGATGTTGTGCGCACCGATTGCACTACCGCCAGCTTAAAGTGCTCGAAACTGAGGCTGCGATAAACCAGCACCGTCACCACAAACGCATACATGGCACCAAAAGCACCTGACTCTGTGGCGGTAAAGACACCGGACAAAACACCGCCGACGATAATCACCGCGGTCAGAAGCCCGGGTATCGCGCTGAAGAAGCTCAGCACCAGTACCGTCCAGCCCGGAAATTTTTCTGCACCGTAGCCACGCTTTACTGCGACGATGTAAGCCGCCACGGCAAGACAAATACACATCAGTACACCAGGCACCACACCAGCCAGAAACAGTTTGGAGATACTGACCGCACCGCCGGTTGCGAGTGCAAAGATAATCATGTTGTGGCTGGGCGGAATAATAATGCCCGCAATGGACGAGGTGACAGTGACGTTAACGGCGTAGTCAGCATCGTAGCCTTTGTCTTTCATTACCGGCACCAGGATAGAACCCAGAGCCGAGATATCCGCAATGGCTGACCCGGAAATACCGCCAAACAGCATTGATGAAAACACGTTCACGATACCCAGTCCGCCGCGCACCGCTCCGACCGCATTTTGTGCAAAGCGCACCAGCCGCATGGCAATGCCACCGTGGAACATCAGCTCACCGGCGAAGATAAAAAACGGAATGGCCATGAGTGAATAAACATTGATACCGGCGACGATACGCTGAAACACAATCAACAGCGGCAGCCCCTCGTACCAGAATGCACACAGCGCGGATATACCCAGCGCAAAGGCAACCGGCACACCGATAATCACACACAGCGCGAATATACCTAAAAGAAGCAGAAGTCCCATATTATTCGATACTGTCCTTGCGCTTGTCCTGGCCGCGTAAAAGATGGATCAGGTGGCTGATTGAAAACAGAAATACCAATGCACCGCAGATAGTCAGCGGCAGCGAACGCAAGCCTTCCGGCCATTGAATGAGCGGGATCAGTGTCTTCCACTTAAATTTGGTTAGCTCCAGGCCGTACCAGAACATCAGTCCGCCAAAGCCCGCCATCAGCACGTCCGTTATAAAAACAAACACGGTGCGTATTTGTGTGGGGACAGCACTTCGAAACAGCACCACCGACAAATGCGTATGCTGACGCACACCAACCGCGGCACCGAGAAACGCAATAACCATTAACAACAGGTGCGATACCTGCTCCACCCAGGTCGGGGTGTCATTGAGGACATAGCGACCAAACACCAGCCAGGCAAACATCAGCGTCATCGCCACCAGTGCAACGCCGGCGATAAACTGGCAAACCTTTGCCAGCACATCAAACAGGGATTCTATCGACTCCATATGCAGCCCCCAAAACATCGCGTGCGTTCAACCATGCGCGGACATACAACGCGTGGATAAATGAAGCATGCATATATAAACGAACCGAATGCTCGACTCACTGATTCTCCTCCGTTGCAAAGCGCTTGCTTCCAGGTTGGAATGCAGGCGCTCAGAGACATACCGAAACACAAGCGACGGACACGCCGCTGGCGTCTCAGCTTTCTCAATAACACTATATCTGATTTTGCGACCCTAAGATTGTTCGTCCGCTAACGAAAAGTCGCTCAGAAAGCCAATTAGACAATTGAACAACGCTCTTCGCTCTTGCCGTTGCTCTTGCCGTTGCTCTTGCCGTTGCTCTTGCTCTTGCCTTTGATCTTGCTCTTGCCTTTGATCTTGCTCTACCAGCGTCTAATCAGTTTTGAGATTGATCGTGGAGGCGGGTCGAC
>CAYMFQ010000369.1:0-4272 GCA_964389335.1 uncultured Granulosicoccaceae bacterium | reverse complement strand
TAGCAGCCTGCAACAGGAGTTTTTCACCTTCTTCATCGCGCTGTAGTACTCGATAGGTATCGGCGAGGTTAACCATGGTGGAGACCACGCCGGGTACCAGTTCCAGTGCCACCTGGTACGCTTCTGCTGCCTCCTCATGATTTGCTGAGCGACTATATAGGGTCGCCAGTCTGAGTTGCGATGCCAGCAGGTCTTCGTGCCGGCGGTACGTTTCGATAAACTCCTCTACACGCTGCTGCAACCGCTCACGCTCCGGATACTGAGGATGCTGCAGCAGATCGGCAAGTGCCAGTGTTGTACTCAGCCTTACCGACAGACTGGCATCATCAAGCAACGAGGTCAGTAGCCGAGCGCGAGTGGCCGGTTCAAACCCGGTTAAGCGATCAATGGCGGCCAATCTGACAGTCACTTTTCTGTCCGATAATCGCGCCACCAATGCCTGAAAAGAAGGCTCATCGACTACTGGCATGGTTTGCAACAGCATAGCCTTTTTCATTTCGGGTGTGCTGGCCAGTGACAATAACTCGTGACGCTGCTGCTCCACCTGTTGCCATTGGCGGCGACTGGTGTTTGGCGACAATTGCGCAGATCGCAATTGCCAGTGAGCAAAGTCCAACTCGGGCGTAACGTCTGCGTCACGCCATGCGGCAACTTGCTTCGCGGCCCAGTTATCGTCCTGTGCGCTGTGACAACCGGTACAGACATTCGGACTATCAGTGACCACACTCAACGCAGGTGATGGCACAGAGAAGCTGTGATCGCGTCGCGGATCTACCAGCATATAGGTAGTTTCAGGCATATGGCAGGTCACACAACGGGCAGCCTCGCTGTCCGTGGGATGCTGATGATGTTCCTGCACCGCATAGGCATCAGCCCGATGGCACTGCGCGCAGACCGCATCGTTACCCGGGTGATCTATGTTGTCAGCATCAAACCCCTTCACCTTGCCGCTGTGCGGGTCATGGCAGTTGCCACAGGTAACACCGGCGTTGTGCATTTTGCTTTGCAGGAATGATCCATACACAAACACTTCTTCGCGAATCTGTCCATCGCCGTAGTACAAGGGCTCACTGACGAGCTGCGGAAAATAGTGGTCAGTATATGTGCTGTGTTCACTGTCCCCGGGTACGTGCTCAAAAGTCTGACTACCTATTGGATGGCGCAGGCTATGGCAACGGGCACAGGTGCGCAGGTAAGTGTTTTCACCGGCATCAACAGCAGCCTTCTCTACCGGACTGGCGATTGCCTTGCCTGGCTGGAACTGCCAGGCGCCCGAAGGCAACATCGACGTTAACAGACCGTTGTCGTGTGGCTGATCAGTGTCACTGGCCCACTCAACATGCAGGCTCGCCGGGCCATGGCACGCTTCACATCCAACACCCGCTTCCGACCATTGAGACTGATAACCCGCCGCTTGCGCGGGTGCTGCTGCCAGAAAACCTTTTTCATAGTTGGTGGTATGACAGTCCGCACACTGGCTATTCCAGTTTTGAAAATAGCCAGTCCAGTGAAACGGATTGTCTTCACCAAATGCTTCGTCAGGCTGAATTTCGATCCACCGCTGCCCGCCCTTTTCTGTCGTGCGCGTGTCCCACGCCAGCGCGAAAACCTGGTACCTGCCAGGTTCGGTTTCCAGAATGTACTGTTGCAGTGGATAGTGACCGAGTGTGTATTCCACCGTATAGCTGTGTAGGCCCTGATGCGTGCTTAACGTAATCAGGTGCTCTCCGGCAGTGTTACGGCTGAAAAGCGCTTTACCGTCAACGTAGTCAATCTCCACGTTGTCGAAGTTGCCTTTAACCGTTTGGTCTGTGGCCTGTGCAAATGCACGGTGATGATCAGAACCAGACCATGCCTGATATTGCTGTGTATGGCATTGCTGACAGGCTTTACTTCCGACAAAACGCGCCGGAGATGACGCCTGTGCCGAGGCCGCATTATCCGCAATCGCCTGGCGAGGCACTTCGGCGTCTTTGGCTTTGGTCTGCGCAACTGCAACACCATGGTAGAGCGCGGCAGCCAAAACCCAACCTGTTATGGCGTAACGAAACGGCAAGCTATCTATATCTTTTTATGGAAGGCTAATGCGTAACCTGCCATGTGTAGACGGTTCATTGCAGGTAATGTAGACGATACATCTCGGTATTGCTTGCCCCCTCAACGCGAACTACGCTATTCCAGTAAACATTAAACACCAGTTTTGATCAGCATCTCAAAGGCATCGTAACGCACCATTAAACGGCATTGCGATTTGATATTGCAACAAGCACCACTCTTACAAATATCCAGAATGGGTGGCATCCTGCGGACTCGTTAGAAATTAACGTTATGTTGCCCCTTTAAATCCAGTATCTCACGGGCCTCATCGGGCGTTGCTACCTCACAACCGAGCTCCTCTACCAGTTGTCTGATCTTTCTTACCTGTTCGGCGTTGGATGTTGCAAGCTTCCCGCGGGATACAAAAAGACTGTCTTCCAGTCCAACACGCACGTTGCCACCCAACTGGCTGGCTGTGGTAGCCATTGGCATTTGCGCAGCACCTGCGCCAATCACAGACCAGCGATAGTCATCACCAAACAGTCGGTCTGCGGTGCGCTTCATAAAAACCAGATTATCTATTTCGGCACCAATGCCTCCGAGAATACCCAGTACAAACTGTAGAAATATGGGTGCTTTGAACAAACCGATATCCATGCAAAATTTCAGGTTATACAGGTGCCCGACATCGTAGCACTCGTGTTCGAACTTGATATTGTGAGGCGCCAGCGTTTCTGCCGCTTCTTTGATATCGCGAAAGGTGTTGCGAAAAATATTGCCATCAGAGTTGGCAATATAGTCTTTTTCCCAGTCGAACTTCCATTCATCGTAACGCGAGGCCAGCGGATGGAACGAGAAGTTAAGTGAGCCCATGTTCATCGAACACATTTCGGGGCTGAACGTTTTGGCAGGCTTGATACGATCCTGAATTGACAGCGACAGTGAACCACCGGTAGAAATATTTAATACCGAATTGCAGGACTGTTTAATACGCTGCAGAAACGGCTGAAAATCATCCGGGTCAACCGACGGAGAGCCATCTTCCTGATTACGTGCATGCAAGTGCAATATAGACGCGCCGGCCTCGGCTGCCTCTACCGCCTGATGAGTGATGTCGTCATACGTATAAGGCAATGCGTCTGACATAGTCGGCGTATGAATGGCACCGGTAACGGCACAGGTGATTATGACTTTTTGCTTTGGCATGTCTGCTCTTATAGTCGGTTATTGGTTTGGACCCGATACCTCAGCGGGAAGATTTCAAGGTCATAGCGCTGACTGATTACCCCCCAAAGGCCCCTGGGGGCTTTAATCATCACAGCAATCGCTACCAGCCCCAGTATCATCAGATAGGTGGTGCCGAAATCAGCCAGTGTTTCTCGCAACATAAAAAACACGATGGTGCCAATGATCGGCCCTTCCAGTGTGCCGATACCGCCGATTACCACGATAAAAATAACGAAAGCCGTCCAGTCATTGACCGAGAACGCCGCTTCCGGTGATATCCGTAGTTTTTGTAAAAAGATAAGCCCGCCGATAACCGCGGTAAACGCTGACGTCACCACATATATTTCGAACTTGGTGCGCCACACGTTTACACCGAGCTCTGCGGCAGCGGATTCGTTATCGCGAATGGCTGTCAGTGCAATACCGCGCTTTGAGCGCAGCAAAAAGTAGATTGCTGCAAACACCAGCAGCAGTGAGCCAATAGCCAGATAGTAACTCAGAGATTCGCGCCCCGAGCGCGACGCCGCCAGTGATTTAACAATGGCTACCGGCAGCGATGACCCGGAACCACCACCAAGGGCTGTCACCTGTGCAAAGCTGAGGCGGAACACTTCAGCCACCACCCAGGTTCCTATCGCGAAGTACGCGCCGTTTAATCGAAAAATTAATGTGGCAACCGGCATGGACAACAGAGCTGCCAGCACACCACCTGCCAGCACTGCGGCAACCGGATGCATACCGGTATAGATGGTCAACGCAAACAGCATATAACCACCAAAGCCGACATAAGCCTGCTGGCCGACTGACACCAGCCCTGCATAACCTGCCATCAGGTTCCACAGACACGCCAGTGACAAGTACAGATACACCTCGCCTAACAGCCGAAGTTCGGCACGCCCTGCCCAGCTTGGGGCAGCGACCAATGCAGTAACAAGTACCGCAAGCAACAGCAGCGAGGTATTGGAAAATCGAGATGAGCGTTTGACTTGCATGTTCAACGTGATGCCC
>CAYMFQ010000368.1:0-4282 GCA_964389335.1 uncultured Granulosicoccaceae bacterium | reverse complement strand
AGGTCAATGGCGAAGCCAACCGGCAACGGCGCAAGCGAGGCACCGATAACGCCGGTCATCTGGCCAATACCCTGAATCGAGCCAAGGTGCGCACGGCCAAAGTAACGTGGCCAGATAAACCCGAACATGGTTAGCATGAATGCATTGGCCAGACCGAAAGTAATCGCGTAGAACAATCCGCTGGCAAGGCCAGTCACTTGTGTAATTGCAATCAGTGCGATACCGATCAACAGCATTTCAAATGCAACCACATAGCGTGTGCGAACCGTATCGTAGATTCTGCCAATGAATGGCATGGTAATGACCATAGTCAGTGCGGAAATTGAAAACAGTCGGGCTGCCAGTGCGCTGTCCAGCCCCTGGCCTTCGAGAACGGATACCTGGAAAAAGTGCAGCACCGTTACCAGGCCGCCAACCACGAACCACACCGCGCACAGAATATGGAACGCTGATTCGCGTTTAGCCTGAGGCAGCTCCAATCCTTCGGTGGGTGTATCCGAGCCCGAGTCTGCAGTCGCTTTTGCACCGTCTATCGCGAGCCCAATCGCTTCGGGTTTGTCGTACACCAGTAACAGCGGTGGCATCATTAGCAACCAGGTCATCACACCGAGCAACACCCACGCTGTGCGCCACCCGTAGGCGCTTATGAGAGCTTCGCCAACCAGTGGATGCACCGCCATCGACGCAGCAAAGCCAAGACCCATCAGGCTCATGGCAAAGCCCCGACGACTTAGAAACCATTGCGAAACCAGATTCGAGACCGATAGCATCGTCGCGCCCTGACCCATAAATCGGAGCAGCGCAAAACCTATGGCGAGCCATAGAAAATTGGCCGCAGCACCAAAGAACATGCAGGCAAGGCCGAGACAGATACTGATCATTAGCAGGGTACGGCGAGGGCCAAATCGATCCAGTAGCTTGCCGGCCCTGGGCAGTAGAAAGGCCGCCGCCAATGTGGCGATGGCATAGGCGCTGGCGATGGACGCTTTGGATATACCGAGGTCCTGGCTGATGGGTTCGACAAAAACAGAGAACGTATAGGATTGTCCGGGTCCGCTGCAGAACATGCCGATGCCGGCGACCGCCACCATCATCCAGCCGTAGTAAAAGCGGCTACCAACAGCCGTGACGGCTTTTTCGCGAACGGCCTGCATCAAGTGCGCTCCGGGTGACTTTGCTGATGGCGAACTCCGGTTGGCGTAAGGTCAGTCATACAGGCGTCCGGCTAAGAGAGATAACCTTATATTATGCCTGAAAATCTGGACTGGTTGCGGAGGTTTCGAATACTGACAAGCTGCATTGGATGCATGGCTTGCGACACATGCCGACGTCGATGACGAACGCCGGCAATACCTGAGACCAGTTGTTGAACGCTTTAGTTGAGCGAAGCAACCAACGCCCGGATTTATAGCTGGCTGATCAACTCATCTGTGGTACAGACAGTTGCAATTAACTCCATCGCCGACAACGCGTTGTTGTGCATTTCTTTTGTGGCGGTGGAACACGCATCGCTGACCACGATAGTTTCGTAGCCCACGTCAGATGCATGTCGTGCCGTACATTCCACAACATAGGCAGTCGATACGCCGGCTATGGCCAGACGGCGCGGCCGCAATAACGCCATGATGTCGTCGAGTTGACTGTTGTAGAATGCATTGTTGCGCGTATGAGTCACCACGTATTCGTGCTCAAGAGGTTCCAGTCCTTCGTAGAACTCAACACCCCACGAGCCCTCAGCCCAGGCACCAACCTCGACCCACTGGCGAAAAATAAAATTGTTCTGAATGACATCGCGGTGATCGGGGCGTACTGCCAGTCGAACATGCACAATATCAATGTTTGCTGCCCGAGCTCCGGCAAACAATCGCTTCGCTGTATCCAGCGTCTCGTAGCGCCAGTCGGCATCCTGTTTAATGCCAACTTTTATTTTGCCGTCAATGTGGCAGTTTTCATTCTGATAATGTAACGCCAGCAACACCAGGTCGGCATCGCGCGGTGGTTGATTGGGCTGACTCATGGTACCTAGGCTCCGGGGCTATGCGTGGTGTTGTAGCTTTTATGGCGTGTAGCGGTTTACTGATGATCTTTATCGATAACGTTTAGCAGGGCAGGCCAGTAGTTATCACCTTTACCGGCGGCAATGGTTCGGTCAAAGATATCGAGGACCGTGGTAGCTGCTGGCGTTTCTGTGCCCGTGTCTTCAGCAAGTTGCAATGCGTACAACAGGTCTTTTCTGGCATAGCTGGTGGAAAACGCCTGTTCCGGAAATTCCCCGGTCAGCAACGCCTTGCGGCCATGGTTTTGCAGAGCAAACGAATTGGCTGACCCCTGCGTTAACGCGTCGAACAAAACCTCACCATCAAGGCCTGCCCGACGCGCCATGGTCAATGCCTCTGCAAGGCCAACTACCGTCTGAAACAGCACCATATTATTCAGTATCTTTACCATCTGACCGGCACCAATGTCGCCGCAATGCAGTACATCGCTTGCCATGCAATCGAGACAGGGTTTTATCGACTCGTACACCGATTTGCCGGCGCCAACCATAATTGCCAGTGTACCTGCCTTTGCAGCCTGGCGGGTACGTGCAACTGGCGCATCAGCGTATTGCAGATTGTGGCCGGCAGCTTCACTGGCCAGCTCCCTTGTCAGACTGACCTCACTGGTAGATAAATCCACGATGATGGTTCCGGGCCGGGCATTGGCGAACACACCGTCTGCGCCGCGCAACACCGAGGCTACTTCCGCGCCACCTGGCAAAGACAAAAAAATAATGTCAGCGCTGTTTGCGACGGACGCGGTAGTATTCGCCGTATTTAAGCCGCGTTTCTGCAGGCGTTGCAGCGGTGCCGGGTTCAGGTCATGTGCCACAACGCTTGTGCCGGCCGGTGATTTATCGATCAGGTTGCCACACATCGGCTCACCCATTACACCAAGTCCGATGAAGCCGAGTATCTTATCTGCCATGTGGTAATGCCGTTGTCGGTTTTGGGTTTGCTGGCGAACATCTGCGCTTAACTGATATTCTGACCACAATTGCATCATCGTACAACTACCCGGCTTTACTGTTCGCAGCGTGTTGCTGATGTCATGGAGAATCAATGAGTAAACGTGTTCTGGTTGTAGGCGCTACCGGTGTTGCCGGCTCGGCGTTTGTTAATCATATCGTCGACCGTCAGCGTCAGGGTGACTGTGACTGGCACATCACTGCGGTTAGCCGCAAGCCTGCAGTTGAATGGCCGGCAAGCTCAGGGCAGGGATTAGCAGCTGTCAGTGCGGATCTGCTGGGTGATCACAGTGCCATTGCATCGTTGCGCGGCATAACGCATGTGGTGTTCGCAGGCTTTGTTCCGGCTCCTGACTTTGCGCAGCAGGTAATACCCAACCGCGACATACTCGTCAATTGCTTGCGGGCACTGGCTGATAATCCGCTAGAGCGGGTTGTTTTGATTCAGGGCATGAAATATTACGGTAGTCATCTTGGCGCATTCAAAACCCCGGCGCGAGAAGACGATCCGCGTCACGAAGGAGAAAACTATTACTTCGCGCAGCAGGATGCGCTGGAACAAAGCGGTGTGAACTGGACCTGTCTGCGTCCACATGTCATCTGCGGTACAACCTCTATTGGCACTCCACAAAACATACTCAGCGTCATTGGTGTGTACGCAGCCCTGATGCGGGCGCATGGCAAACCGTTGCACTGGCCCGGAACAGACGACAGTTTTAACAGTATCAACCAGGCCACCGATGCCAGTTTACTGGCCAGAGCTATAGCGTGGTCACTGGAGACAGAGCAGGCTGCAAACCAGGCGTTCAATGTAACAAACGGTGATTTCTTTCGATGGCAAAACCTGTGGCCCAGAGTAGCTGATCACTTCGGGATGATGGTGGGTGAGGTTCAAACACAGACACTTGCTGAAGTTATGCCACCGCTTGCGGGGCAGTGGCAGTCATTGGTGACTAAGCACAACCTGCAGTCACGCAGCATGGAATCAATGGTCAACTGGCCGTTTGCTGACTACATACTACGCACCGGCTGGGACGTCATGGCCAGCACAATTAAAATACGCCAGGCCGGGTTCGGTGATTGTCTTGATACTGAGCAGATGTATCTTGATCATTTGGGTAAGCTTCAGGCGCTTGGTGTATTGCCGGTTTGATGGTTGTTTGTTTTGGGGAGGAGAGGTGCTTCAGTGGCTTGCTTATTTTGAAAGGTACAACATCCTCAAGCGACATGTTCGTGCAACGGAGTTGTCCTCCCACCCGATGCATCCGTAAGCCG
>CAYMFQ010000367.1:0-4308 GCA_964389335.1 uncultured Granulosicoccaceae bacterium | reverse complement strand
GCACGGGCACTAAACCAGATCAGCCAGTCACGACATGGCTTACCACTGAAGTTTATACGGTGGATTTTACTGGCCATTGCATGGCTTGCGCTGATAACAGCGATAGCCCAGCCCTACCGGAATCAGGCCGGTGTTGCGCAACCGGTCAGTGGACGTGCGATGACACTGCTGATCGATCTCTCCACCAGTATGGAGCGCAAAGACTTCACGTTAAACAATGAGAGCGTTGATCGGCTGACCGTGGTAAAGCATATTGCCGGTCAGTTTATTCAGGCGCGCCAGGGAGATCGAATAGGTCTGGTATTGTTCGGCTCTGAGGCGTTTATCGCAGCGCCACTCAGCTTTGATCTCGATGCAATCAATTCAACCCTGCAGAGCAGCGGCATTGGCATGGCCGGGCGCACTACCGCGATCGGTGATGCACTTGGACTGGCAATTAAAAGCCTGCGCGAAGACAGCGCGGCGCAAAAAGCCATCGTGCTGCTGTCAGACGGCACCAATAACGCTGGCAGTGCAGAGCCGGAAGACGCCGCGGAGCTTGCAGCGACTCTCGGCATTGTGGTGCATACCATCGGGCTCGGCAGTGATGCCACCGATAACTCACAACAGTTTCAGTCTGCTGCTGCAGATCTTGATGAAGCCACGCTTAAGTCTATTGCCAGCACCTCGGGTGGCGAGTTCTTCCGCGCGCAAACCACGGAGCAACTCAATGCGATCTATCAGCAGATTGATCAGTTGCAAAGCGCCGAGACGATTGCTCCACCACTGATCATTAAGCAGGACATGCGCAATTTATTTGTGGCGCTGATGCTGGCTTGCCTGCTTGCCCTCGCAGCGCATGATTTGTGGCGAGGTAAAACAGCATGACACTGCTCAACCCCTGGTGGCTATTGCCGGCATCCTTGCTTGCCGTGGCGGGTTTTGCACTGAAAAGTGGTTATGCCGACGACTGGCAGCGAGTTATTTCATCTGGCGTTTTCAACTTTTTAAAACAGGGCATTGCCAAAGCTGCTGTGCTGCAACCGGCGCTGTTGATCGCGGCGCTTGGCTGCGCGGCTATTAGCTCGCCTGCGATAGAAACCACTGACAGTGAATCCTATCGCCACACGCAGGGCTGGATCGTCATTGCGGATGTATCCCGATCGATGACGCTGTCAGATACATCACCATCGCGGCTGTCCGCCATGCGCAACGCTGCGCTGGATCTTGCGGCCAGAGCCCGTGCAAACTCGACCAGTTTAATTATCTATGCAGGCGATGCATTTATTGCCGCGCCACCGTCCTTTGATAGTGAAAACTTCAAAAGCAATGTGGCACTGCTTGAACATGGCATCATCCCCCTCGAAGGCTCAAACCTTACGCGTGCGATGTCACTGGCCTGGTCGGTTATTGATGGTAGTCAGCTCGTAAACGCTCGGTTGTTTGTGTTATCAGACACCGGTGGCTTTAACAATCGGTCTGAAGCCGCCATCGCCAGACTGGCAAGCCACGGGCATCGCACCGATGTCATTCTGTTTGGCAGCAATGATTCTGATACCGCCGCACCATTCGATCTTGAAATGGCACAATCGCTGGCCAAAAGTGGCAATGGACAACTGCTGCAGGCCGATGGCATCGGTCAGGTTGATCTGGCGGAACTGAATCTGCAATCGAACCTGTCTGACGATCATTTCCTGGCTGCCGGTCTCAGTAGTATTCGCTGGCACAACCAGTCGCACTGGCTGCTGTTGCTGGCTATCCCGCTGATGCTGTGGCTTTTTCATCGCGAGCAGCAACGATGAAAAGAATACTGGTAACAGCACTTTTGATGTGCAGCCTCCCGATGATCACGACACCGGCGCACAGTGACGACAACCTGATTGCGCATCGATTGTTTGAAAAGGAACGCTATGCGGAAGCCGCCGAAATCTACACCGATCCGTCATGGAAAGGCATTGCGCTGTACAAATCCAGCCAGTGGTGGCGTGCGGCGGAAGCATTCATTCGCGCTAGCGATCATCAGTCCATGCACAACCTTGGCAACACCTACGTAAAGATGGGCTACTACGCGCTGGCACTCGACGCCTATCAAATGGCCCTGAGCCTGAAACCCGACTTTGCCGATGCACAATTCAACGCGGACATTATGCGTAAACTACTGGCCCGGGAACAGGATGAAGAGGGTCAGTCAGCCCTGCAGCGAAAGGGTGAGGAAATTGATCGTGTCGAAAGCGAAGGTGACGAACAGCCCGGGGGCAGCTCCGAAGACGGCACCGATAAGCCTGACAAAGAAGAAGACTCCGGGGAGGATCGCGAAGGAGACACGGACAATCGTGGACCAACGCCGGTTGCCACAGCAGCCGGTGACAGCGGCTCGGCCGGCAGTGATAAAACCCGACAGGATGATGGTTCCCCTGACGGTGGCAGCACACAGGGTACAGAGTCAGAACCAACCGGTGAAAACAATCCGTCAACGGGTGCCGAAGGCAAAGGTGATGTATCCGATGCACAGGCGGCCAGCCTGCGAGCTGCCATTGAATCAGAACAGGCCAACGAACAATGGCTGAACCAGATCAATCATGATGCTGAAAAATACCTGCGCCGCAGAATAGAGCTTGAACTGGCACGTCGCAAAGCCGCCGGTGAAAGTGCGCCCGAAGGAGGCAACCTTTGGTGATGCGGATGACGCAGTGGTTTTTAACTGCATTAATAGCGCTGGTTACCGGACCCTTCGCTTCCGTGGCTATCGCGCAAAACGAAGCCTATATAAAACTACAGCTCGACAGCAGCGAGGTGTTTTCAGGTGACACGATTGTCCTGGACGTTGAATCGACCGGCCTGCTCGACCCAATCGATTTAAGCGTAATCGAACAACAGGCCACACTGTTGCGCGAGACTACCGGCACCCGCATTGCGGTGATAGGCGGCAAGGTTCAGGAGATTGCGATTCGACGCATGGACCTGCTGCCGAAGCGTACCGGCGTTGTGGTGATCGGGCCGCTGATCGCAGGCGACGTTGTGTCGAACTCGGTGCACATAAAAGTGCTTGACGCGACCCGGCCCGACTGGACACCGCTGGCAGAGGATGCACAAATACAGACTACGCTGAAACCGGCAACCGCCATTGTGAATCAGCAGGTATTACTCACCATCGCGCTACTGCATCGCTACCCGATCAGCAGCGAGTCGTTTGTGTTGCCTGAGCTCGGCGGCTTTTCCAAACGCGCAATAATAGAAAACCGGCGCACCATCGTGAATAACGTCGAATCGGGTCTGCCGCAAACTGACGCACCATCAGGCACTGGCGATAAGTGGTTTCGCACCGAATGGCAAACGCTAATCTATCCAAGGCAGTCAGGCACACTAACCATTGATCCGGTCGAGTGGTCCGGCACACTGATTCGGTCCAACGTCGAGCGCGCACAGTTTCAGCGCGCGACAGAGCCACTGCAGCTAACGGTGACACCAGTGCCGGCCGACGCCGATGGCTGGTGGCTACCGAGCCGGTCCGTTAGTCTGAAAGAAACCTGGTCCTCACCGCCAACCGAGCTGCGCGCCGGTGATGAACTGGAACGCACCATCACGGTGAACGCGACGGACGTGCTGGCCGGACAAATCCCGACGCCGAACTTCCCCGAGAGTCGAGCGTTAAAACAAACACTCATCAAAACCCGCAGGGAGGAGTCTGTGTCCAATAACACGGTGTTGTCCCGCGCAGACTTTACCCTTCGCGTCACCGCACAGAGCCCGATCCCGGTGTTCCTCGATACCGTGCGGATGAAGTGGTGGGATACAGCACAACAGGCGCATCGCGAAGCTATTGTGCCGGCACGTAGAATTAATGTCGGGCTGCCGGATCGTGCGGATGTGTTAAAAAAGCTGGCACTGGAGGAAAGTCGCTTTGGTCAGTTGCAACACCGCCTGCAATCAGCCGGGCCTGTCCGGCTTCTCAGTGTGCTGGCAGGCAGTGTCGCCCTGCTTTATCTGCTGTGGGTATTCTTCAGCAAGGCTCGCGGTACGTTTAAACAGGGTCGACAGTTACGGCGGCATCTGGCAATGCTGCAGCGCCATGCGAAAAACGGTGATGCGATGCGCCTGTATGATGCGCTGCGGAGCGCGCAGTCGCGTAAGATTTTGCACGGCGGCGCGCAGCCTCTTGTTTCACAACTTGAGCAGCAGCTGTTTGCCTGTGCAGACAACGATAGTAAAATCGACGCTGCCACATTGCAGACGTGGCTCAGACCGGTTGTACAGTCCGCCAGACACCGAGCGGCACCGGTCAGCAGTTCGCCCGAGGTATTGCGGCCCATATAGCCCGCCTCGGTAGCC
>CAYMFQ010000366.1:0-4338 GCA_964389335.1 uncultured Granulosicoccaceae bacterium | reverse complement strand
TTGAGCGAACTCTCTCGTTTTCATGTCGTTTATGCACGGCACACTAAGCGTGCTAATTAGACAGTTCGTGGAACGGGGTTCTACTCCCAACACATCGTACAGCACGAAGCCAGGGAAACACGTCAAAACCCCCTCTGCTAACTCAGCGTACGTCCTTCCGCAGCCAGCTTTTTTATCAACAACTGTCGGACAAGAATGCCGGCTTTGTCGGCACCAAGGGTGACTTCAAGGTAGTCCATGCCCTGTGGGTCCTGGCCTACCTGTGCCTGTATCTTTTCCAA
This sequence comes from uncultured Granulosicoccaceae bacterium, assembly GCA_964389335.1. Taxonomy (GTDB): domain Bacteria; phylum Pseudomonadota; class Gammaproteobacteria; order Granulosicoccales; family Granulosicoccaceae. The sequence continues at coordinate 4,057 of CAYMFQ010000366.1, read as the reverse complement.
CAGATGTTTGTCTTCATCAAATGCAGCGACAACACTGTTGCGGGTTTTTTCGACGACGTCGTCACTGAGGCTGGGTACGTCAAACGCTGCACCCCAGAAGTAGTGCGTTTCGCCGCGCTGTGCCGGTGTCACGATGTGGCAGCCGCGCATGATAAAGTTTGACCGCTTACCTTCGTCCGGTGCCGGATCGTGCACGTTCCAGTCGGAGAAGGAAATTGCCAGAGACGGCATCCGGCCGACCTGTTTGCGTTTGATGAGTTTATCTTCCGGCAACCCCATACCTGCACAGAACAGCGGGGACAGCGTTGCCAGGTCGAACTCCTGTTCGTAACACACGGTTTCACCGTCGAGATAACTCTCTGGCGGTGTTACCCAGTCGTTCTGCTTAAAGGTATTCTTGTGCAGAAACGCAATATGCGTCAGGTCGAGTACGTTCTCGCGCACCAGTACCCAGTTTGCCGCGACCTTGTAGTAGCCGGCGATAAAGCTCCAGTCGGGATTGGTTTGGTAGCTGACATCGGGCGGATCGCGGTCGATGTCTGCTTCGTCACCCATCCAGATCCATATAAACGCACCAGCCTCTTTGGTTGCAAACGCCGGTATTTTTGCGGTTTTTGGCGTCATGTCCTGAGTGGGTGCCTTGACACAGGTGCCGCTGGTGTCGAATTCCATGCCGTGATACGGGCACACAATACGCTCGCCTTCAACGTGCCCTTCACTCAATGGCGCCCAGCGGTGCGGGCATCGATCGTACAGCGCCGCCGGCGTACCATCAGCAAGGCGATACAGCACCACCGGTGTTTCCAGAATCCAGCGTGCCAGTGGTTTTTCGGTTACCTCGTCGCTGCGTGCGGCAACCCACCACATGTTGCGCGGATAGTTGTCCTGCAGCATGCCGTTGGGTATCCGTTGACCCTTCAGTTGTCCGCTGTCGATCCGTTTGATTTCAGCCGAGTTGCTTTGTGCGCTCATCGTAGTCAGGACCTGTGGTTTGTTAATTTATGCTCACTCGTGTTACCCGTCTGATGATCTGGTTTCTGCCAGCAGTCGAGCAAACCGTTCCGCTTCTTCCGGTTTCATTTTGTAACTGTGATCCGCATCCGGAAAGCTGCCGGCGCGTACATCGTCAGCGTAAGCTTCAAACGCTTTGGTGGCGACTTCTGCAACATTGCCATAGCGCTTGGCGAACTTGGGCTTAAACGTGTCAAACGCACCGATAAGATCGTAGCCGTTCAGCAATTGACAGGTGCCCGCCGCTCCTGCACCAATGGAAAAGGTAAAGATGCTGACCGCCTCGTCTACTGCTTTGCCCACTTCATAAGGCATGGCCTCGATTTCGAGACCTATGGCGCCGGCTTCCTGTATGGCAATAGCATTGTCGACAATTTCGAGCGCAGCTTCTGCGGTGCGGCCCTGCATTTTAAAGCCGCCGAGCTGATGCACCCGGTGCGGCAGCAGACCGACATGACTCATGACCGGCACACCAGCGTTGGCTACAGCGCTGATGATGTGACTCATTTCCCGGCCACCCTGCAGCTTAACAGCATCGGCGCCGCCCTCCTTCATCAGCCGCAGCGCATTGACGATGGCCATCTCTTCAGTGGCATAGGAGCCGTAGGGCATTGACACCAGGCTAAGCGTATTGGGCGCACCGCGGCGCACGGCCTGACAGTGATCAATCATCTGATCGACGGTGATAGCCAGGGTGTTGTGGTGGCCGTGTAGCGTCATGCCGAGGCTGTCGCCAACTCCCACGATGTCGACACCGGCGCGCTCCGCCCAGGCTGCACTCATAGCCTCCCCGACAGCAACCATCACCAACCGCTCACCGGCAGCCTTGCTGTTGGCGAGGTCAGGAATAGTCAGTTTTGTTCGTTCAGCCATACCAGCCAGTATTTGTAGATTTCAGAATCAGCATAATGATCGTAAAAATACACTCATTTGTAAAATTGATATTGCTATTAGTCCGCCACCAATTTTACCAATAGTTGTTAATGCACGGTATTGCGAATGACGTCGAGCAGTGCAGTAAGCGCCGGATCATCGTCACGGCTATCGTGCCAATACGCGTAGTGGCGGATCGTTTCCTGCTCGAACGGAAAAGACAGCATGCGCAACGGCCAGCGCTCCACGAGCGAGTCAGCGATACGTTTCGGCACGGTGCCAACCAGCGTGGTGCCGGTGATAATCGGTGCAATCTGCATTACCGACGACACCGCCACCCGCCGCCGACGCTTGACTCCGTGGCGACGCAGTGCCTCTTCGTCTTCGAATGACATACGGTGTTCAAAATAACGCATCACCACATGGTCGCTTTCCATATAGCGTTTTTCCGTCATACGCCGCACTTTGGTGCCGCAGTTTTCGCACACCACGCAGACGAACGTGTCTTCAAAGAGCAGCTCGTTGGGTGGCAGCCCGACATCCATGGCCTGTCCGGCAGTAATGAGATCTATTTCGCCGGACTGCAGCGCCGCGACACTGTTGTCTGACAGCGGCACAATATCGAATCGCAGGCCGGGCATCGGCTCGGCCAGTTGCTGAATCGCGCTCGCCAGAAACGCTGATACGGAATAGTCAGAGGCGGCGATTCGCAACTCGCGCTGTACTTCGGTCGGTGCCTGGTTCGGCGTCATCGCAGTGAGCGCATGTGCCTGGGTGAGAAACTCGGTAATGGGCGTCAGCAGTGTTTGCGCAAACGGTGTGAGCACCATTTTTCGACCGGAGCGCACCAGCAGCGGATCCTGAAAGTACTCGCGCTGCTGCGCCAGCACCCAGCTCATTGCCGACTGGCTCAGGTGCACGCGCGCCGCCGCACGGCTGACGCTGCGCTCGAGCAACAGCGCTTCGAGGCAAACGGCCTGATTCAGATCAAAGCCGTTGAATCTCATCGGTCAGGCAGTATTCGACACATTGAAAGGCAACTCGCACAGGGTTCCCTGCTGCTCTCCGTTTTTATGTACGGTTACCGTATCACCTGGCTGGCACTCGCGCGACAGCAAGACAAAACCGATCATGCGCTGCATGCGCGGCGACCAGATACCGTTAGTCATACTGCCGACCGCTTTGCCATCCACGCTGACGTTGTACCAGATACCGTGGCCAGGTTGCTGAGTGGTGTCATCCAGTATCACCCCGAGCTGATGGCGTTGCGGCCCGTCCGCGTGTATGCGGCGCAAAGCTTCTACACCGATTACATTGTCATCCAGGTGCAGATCAACATATCGGTCGAGCCGAACTTCAAATGGATTGGTTTCGTCATCGGTGTCGCCGCCATAAGATAACAAGCCGCTCTCTATACGCTCTGCCGGGTTCGGGTTACCGGGGCCAATTTGCCACGGCGCACCGGCTTCCCGGACAATATTCCACAGCTCTGTACCGCGAGAGCCGTCCATCAGATACAGTTCAAAGCCGCCCTGTTTTGAATAGCCGGAACGTGCAATTTTAAGTGGTATGCCATTGATTTCGGCATCGATGAACCAGAAAAATTTAATGTCGCGAATGGGCTCACCGAAGATTGACGCAACTACATCTTCGGCATGCGGCCCCTGCACTGCCAGCGGTGAGACATCCGGTTCGGTGATCTTGACGCGCAGACCGCGTTCACTGGCGATTGCGCGGGCCCACAATAAAATGGTGTTGTCGGCTATCGACAACCACCAGCACTCGTCACTGAGCTTGAGCACAATCGGATCGTTGATCAGTACTCCGCGGTGATCACACATCGGCACATACATGCCCTGATTCACAGCGCAGTTTGATATATCGCGCACCGACAGAATCTGTGCGAGTTGCGCGGCGTCCGGCCCCTGCAGTTGCACCTGACGCTCAACGCCTACATCCCACAAGCTGACGCCATTGATGAGTCGCTGATACTCAGCCTCCGGTTCGCCATAGGATACCGGCATCAGCATGCGGTTATAGGGTGAGAATGCGGTAACGCCCTCGGCGACAGTTGCGTCATAAAACGGCGACACCCGCAGTCGGGTATTGGGGCCAATCTCTGCCATGGTCTGTATACGCGCTGATGGAAACAGGCGAAGTCTGACTGCAACAC
>CAYMFQ010000365.1:0-4355 GCA_964389335.1 uncultured Granulosicoccaceae bacterium | reverse complement strand
ATCGGCAAAACCGTCAGTGCGCTTTTTCCATCGATAAAATCACTGGGCGAGAAGCATGTTGATACAGTGCTCTACCTGACAGCAAAAAATTCCGGCAGACAATCTGCCAACACCTGTATAAAACAATTGCAGAATGCAGGGCTGGCATTAACCGCAATCACCATCACCGCCAAGAAAACCACCTGCCATTGCAGCAATGGAACCTGTGAGCGCAACAACGATGGCCGCTGCCCGCTAACCATTGGTTTTTTCGACAGACTGCCGCAGGCAAGGTATGAGCTACTGGAACTGGGTGTTATCACACCGGATGATGTAGACGGCATGGCACATAAACATCAGCTTTGTCCGTTTGAACTGACGCTGCAAATGCTGCCATGGGTTAGTGTCGTCATCTGTGATTATAACTATGTGTTCGACCCATTGGTACGCCTGACGCACTTTGTCGATAACGCCAGTCGGCACGTACTGCTGGTCGATGAAGCGCACAACCTTGCGGAACGTGCACGCTCCATGTTTTCGGCGCAGTTGGCACGAGCCGACTTTAAACTGGCTATTGCCGAGTGCAGCGATCAGCCGATGATCGCAAAAGAACTTGACCGCATCGTTCGTGCGATTGACCGCTGGGCTAAAAAGTACGATACACAGGAAAATGCAGACACCGGACTGCCGGAAACTATTAGCCGCGCGGTCGACAAGTGCACAGACGCAATGACAGCACTGACTGAAAACAACGTGGCATTGTCAGAAAAAACAGCTGACGTCGCGAGAGAATTGTTTCGCTACAAGGTCATTGCTGATCTCTTCGGTGACCATCATCGCACGATTACCTTAAAACCGAACGCTGGTAATAAACGCGGACACTACAACCGAACAACTGTGCAGCTTCGCTGCCTGAATGCAACTCATGCCCTGTCACATTCTTTCAGGGCGTATCGGTCATCAACAGTATTCTCAGCGACACTAAGGCCACAGCAATTTTCCAGAGACAGCCTGGGCCTGCCTGAAGACGCCTACTGCCTGGCACTGGAGTCACCATTCCCGCCAGAACACCAGGGCACCTTCGTATGCAACTGGATTGACACCCGTTACCGCGCCAGGGAAAAATCAGTCGCGCCACTGGTTAAACTGGCGGCACAGATGGTCAAAGCAAGACAGGGAAACTACCAGATATTTTTTCCATCGTATGCGTTTATGGAATTGGTACACGATACTTTTTGCCAAAGGTACCCGGACATACCCACCGCACTACAAAAACGCGGCTCCGGAGAGTCCGACAGAGCCGGTTTTCTTGAACGATTTAACTCAGCAGATTCGCTATTGGCGTTTTCAATACTTGGCGGTATCTACGGCGAAGGCGTGGACTATACCGGGGACAAGCTCATTGGTGCCATGGTCGTTGGCACAGGACTGCCGTCCGTTACCCTAGAACAAAAACTTATTGAACAGGACTATAGCCGACAAGGGCTGAATGGTTTCGACTATGCCAGTCGGTATCCGGGTATGACACGCGTATTGCAAACCGCAGGCAGGGTAATTCGCTCTGACACTGACAAGGGTGTAGTACTACTGGTTGATCAGCGATTTCGTGAACCGTTTTACCAGAACCTCTACCCTTCGCACTGGCGCATCAACCAATGTAAAGACCAGGAACAGTTCAGGCACTCAGTTACCGAGTTCTGGCAGTCCTACCCAACACAGGAACACTCTGAATGACAATCGACCTGAATCATGACTGGGTGTTGCGCCGCGCAGATAAAGCTTACGATGTGGCTGCAGGCAACTCCGACATCAGTGCCCCGTTCAGCATTCCCGGAGACGTACACTCGGCGCTACTGCAGGCGGGGCATATCGAAGATCCGTATTTTCGTGATAACGAGATGGCTGTCGACTGGGTTAATCGTTGTGACTGGACGATCGAGCGTACCTTGATCATTGATCAACCCGGGAACCACATGTTTCTGGTACTTGATCAGGTTGACTGCGTTGCCGATATCTATATCAACGACGCACTCGTCGGTTCCGTGCGAAGTCAGTTTGTTCGGCACGTATTCATCGCATCATCACTGCTGCTACCGGGTAAAAACCGATTAAGCATTCACATTCGATCCGCTGTACGGGAAGCCGCACAGAAAGCCGCTGAGTTTCCATTTGAGTTACCGCAATCAGACAACTGCCGCCTGCCGCATGCAAACCTGTTACGAAAAACACCGTGCCACGCCGGCTGGGACTGGAATATCTGCCTGATGCCTGCCGGTGTGTACGGCCAGGTCTGCCTTGTTAGTTGCGAGACGTTGTGGATTGAGGCCATAAAAATTCAACAACACCACTTCGACAACAGCGTTACTTTGACTGTCACGGCTCGTGTTCATGCCAACGAAGCCGGACCACAGCCCTGTAATGTGAGCATTTGCGGTGTACAGATAAGCAGCACTGAAGACCTGAAATCAGGCACGCAGGACATAACCCTGCAGGTGCAGATCGACAACCCGGATCTATGGTGGCCGGCCGGTAGTGGCACGCAAACCAGACACCAGCTGGAAGTGTCCATAGGAGATCAACAACACAGCCAGCTGATTGGCCTGCGCAGTGCCCGTATTGTGCAGACGCCAGACGACAATGAAGGTGGCAGTGGCTTTCGCATCGACATCAATGGCCGCCCAATCTTTATGCGTGGTGCCAACTGGATTCCTGCAGACGCACTGCCGCAACGTTGCACAGAGGCACAAACACGCGAGCTTCTACAATCCGCAGTAGATGCCAATATGAATATGCTGCGAGTGTGGGGCGGCGGCCAGTACGAAGCAGACTGGTTTTACGAACTCTGCGATGAGCTCGGCATCCTGATATGGCAGGACTTTATGTTCTCGTGCAACCACTACCCGGCCGCTGATGCACAGTGGCTAAACCTTGTTCGGGTTGAAGCACAACAACAGGTGTGGCGCCTGTCTGCGTATGCGAGTGTCGTACTATGGTGTGGCGACAACGAACTGGTCGGCGCATTGAAGTGGTGGGATGTTACCCGCAATAATCGCGACCGGTACCTGGCTAACTACGTGAGGTTGAATCACGCACTAGAAGAAATAGTAGAAAATGAACTTGGCGATACCGACTTCTGGCCAAGCTCCCCCTCCGTTGGCAAACTCAACTACGGCGACGGCTGGAAAGATGATGCCGCCGGCGACATGCACTTTTGGGATGTATGGCACGAAGCCCGCCCATTTTCCGCGTATCAGGATATACATCCGCGCTTTTGTTCAGAGTTTGGATTTCAGTCTTTCCCATCAGCACCAGTGGTAGAAACATTCACACTACCGCAAGACCGCAACGTGTCATCACCCGTGATGGAAATACATCAGCGCAACGTCGGTGGCAACGCGAGAATTGTCGAGACACTGGTGCGCTACTTCGAATTTCCAGACAGCTTTGAACGCATGTTGTATTTGTCGCAGTGTCAGCAGGCCATGGCCATCCGCACCGGTGTGGAATACTGGCGACTGTTGCAGCCACACTGTATGGGCACTCTCTATTGGCAGCTCAATGACACCTGGCCCGTTGCGTCGTGGTCTTCACTGGAGTATGGCGGAGGCTGGAAGTTACTGCACTATGCGGCACGTCGTTTTTATCAACCATTACTGGTGGCCATGGTTCCGGGCCATCAGCGCTTCGATACCGAAGGACAGTATTTACTCAAAGTCGTCAACGACACCATGACCACGGAAACAATTACCGTAACCGCACGAGCACTGACAGTCACCGGAACAGAACAACGTCGCTGGCAATTTACTGTGGCAGCAGAACCTGGTGCGGTTACAACTATCCACAGCTTTGAACCGGTTCCGCCGGACTGTTTTTTATACTGGCAGTGGCACGACCAGCACGGCAACCTGATGGGCGATAACGAATACTGGTTTACACCCTATAAAAACCACCAGTTGCCGACACCAAAAATTCAGCTCACAGAGTCGAACGACGGCGATCAAAAGGTTTTTGAATTGCAAACCGACCAGCCGGCATTTTTCGTCACCATTAACCTTGGCGGCAACCATGTCTATTCTGACAATGGTTTTACGTTGCTGCCGGGCGAGCCAAAACACATTATGGTTGACAGGGTGCTGGAGTCAGAGCGGATTCCGCAGTTAGCCGATATCACTATTCAGCATCTGTGACAGAAGCCGCCCGGCGATTACTTTTGTCCGAGGCGCGGGTTACGCACCAAGCAGCGGCAAGTGCTTAACCCGGTGGTAAGTCAGCGCCAGCGCCACACAGTGCTTAACGGGCGCAACCGGTATTTTTTCGTGCTGACCAAAGACTATCGCCCGGTTCCCCGAGAAACGCAGCTCGTCAGCATAAAGCTC
>CAYMFQ010000364.1:0-4374 GCA_964389335.1 uncultured Granulosicoccaceae bacterium | reverse complement strand
GGGGGATAAGCGCCAGGCGCATCCACCATTTTGCGATCTATCTGGCAGGCAGCCACCCGTCGTAATAAACATCTTCATGATCAAGCGGCAGCACAATGCTGCGATCAGATTCGGCTGACTGGTAGATGGCGTTAACTAATTCGATGGAATGTCTGGCGTGTTGAAGGGTTACTGCTGCAGAATTTATTTTGTCTGAGTCGCTACTGCTTAAAGACAATGCGACTGCTTCCAGAAACCCGCTAAAACCCGATCGCACTCGCGGGGTTTGTTCAACTATTGCATCGACCTCTGATTGCAATGCCGGATCGCGTGCGGTGAATTGCCATTCATCAGCCATAGGTGCATAGGGGGATTGTCCGCTTTCTGCAGTAAGACCGGCAAAGCAAAATCGCAGACGCGATGTATCAGTCGCTGCGCCCAATGTGATTGAACTTGTGGCGACGGCGCCGTTTTCGAGTTGCAGCATAACGGATGCGCAGTCTTCGGTTTCTATGTCATTTACGCGCGTAGCAGTTGCCGCAAATACTTTTTTAACCGGGCCAAATATCGTCGCCAGTAAATCGTGACTGTGGATGGCATGACCAAGCACAGCACCGCCCTGCTCTCCCTGCCAGGTACCGCGCCATGGCACGGCGTAGTAGTCAGCGCCACGATTCCAGTGTGTTTCAAGGCTTGCGACATAGGGCTTTCCGGTCAACCCGGCCTGCATCAATGCCTGCAATTGCGACATCGCTCTGCCATAGCGGTACTGGAATACCGGAAAAACACTGCGCCCGGCGTCAGCGGCTGTATTGATGATCGTATCGACTTCGCGCAGCGATGTTACCAGCGGTTTCTCACAGATGACTTGCTTGCCGGCCGACAGTGCCGCCATAACTGCCTCGAAATGCAGATGCGGCGGTAAGCAGATATCGATCAGATCAATGCTGTCGTCGCGCAGCACCTGTTCGAGATCAGTTTCAATGGCGATTGAATGCGAGCGTGCTACTTCCACGGCGCGTGCACGGTCGATATCGCAAAGTACCGCCACTTCAAAGGCCTCGGTCAACTCAAGATAACCGGCCAGATGCTCTCTGCCGATACCGGCACCGATTATCGCGACTCTTATTTTTTTTATTGTCATGGGGTGTCCGGCTCAATCCGCGTCAGGCTAACCAGCTTGTTGCGGTTGTCGAATTCAATTCTAAATCGGCCGTGCACTCCATTGTGGCTGACAAAGCGGCGCAGTTCCTCGGCTGGAAATCGCAGTGTGCGGCCGTCTTCGGTTCGTGTCACGACTGCAGTAGCCGTGCCTCGGTAATAGCGCTGATACTGTTCGGGGCTTATCGACAGGCTGAATATCATCGATGGCATCGCGTCCCCCGGCAGATCAGGTTCGCACTAGTCTACAAACGCGCGCTCGGTTACGAAGGTTCCCGGTCGCGAGACACTGCCTTCGGTTAGTCCGTGCTCGATGCATATAGCTTTCATGTCCTTGGTCATATCGAGAGACCCGCAAATCATGACACGGTCGTGCTCAGCGGCGAGCGGCGGCTGATCTGTGTCGCGGAACAGTTCGCCGTTTTCAATCAGTTCTGTCAGGCGCCCGTTGACAGTGTGCTTTTCGCGAGTGACGGCGGTGTAGTGGATCAGTTTGTTGGCAGTCATTTCTGACAGGGTTTCGTCGCTGCGAATGCTGTTGACCACATGATGACCGTATTGCAGCTCGGCCACTGTGCGGCAGCCGTGCGTCAGCACAACGCGCTCAAATTTCTCGTAAACCTCCGGGTCGCGGACCAGACTCGAAAACGGTGCGATACCGGTGCCGGTGGAAAGCAGATACAGGGTTCGCCCCGGCTCCAGCGCATCCATCACCAGCGTACCGGTGGGCTTTTTGCCGAGAATAATCTTGTCGCCCGGTGCAATATTCTGCAAGCGGGATGTCAGCGGGCCGTTTGGCACTTTAATGGAGAAGAATTCGAGCTCGTCATCCCATGACGGACTGGCTATCGAATAAGCCCGCATCAGGCGCTTTTTTTTGCGCTTCTCGGCAGTGGCATCTTCGCTTATTTCACTGCCATCGTCGTCCGGCAGTTCCAGCCCCAGCATAGTGAATTCACCCGAGCGAAAGCGAAAACTGTCCGGGCGCGACGTTTTAAACGAAAACAACCGCTGGGTGTAGTGTGTGGTGCTGAGGACTGAGGTTTCTTCGAACATTTCGACGTGTGATTTTGTGCGGGCCAGTTAAAACACAGGCGTGAGTTCCCACCTTCATCATATGGCAATTATGCGCACTTACAAACACCTACCCGCACATTTTCGGCGTGGCAGGCGCTCTGTTCCGCTAATCGACCACCACCTGCCCGTTTGGTGATGAAAGCTCAAACGACAACGCAGTTTCACCCTCTGTTACCTCCGCCAGATGCGACACCTGCAGCGCCTCGAGCACCGCTGTAACTTTCTGTGGTTCGGGATGACGCAATCTTATCGCGGTCAGCCTGACCCCGAGATCAGACTGTGCGCTGCTCGGATGCGGGCCGGGCGACCACTCGATAAACGCCGGCAGCAGTGCATCGCCGGGCAAATGCCCGTCAGCCGGTACAGTTAGCCGCCATGACCGATCACCGCGTGTGAATGTGACCACCTCTCCGAGATCGACCGGGCTGGCGGCGACAACCCCATCGAGGTCATCGGTGTTGACCACCCAGCACAATGCCCGCGGGCGCTCTGCCAGGCGTTGTTGTGTGACGGCATCGTCCAGCGTAAACCAGCGCGTGCGCGGTGCCGGAGGCGCATCCGGATCAATGGAAATCAGCTCAAAGAACGATTCATTGCCGGCCTGCATAACACAGTTGTGAGTGCTCATCAGATCATGCTTGCTGCCGGGGCTAAGCTCCACACCGAGCAGGCTCTGCATGGCGACAATGCCCTGCTGCAGCGTAGCCGCACCAACGGCGAAGTGATCTATCTTGTTATTCACATTGGGTTCCTGTTCGGTCCGGGAGTCTGCACTGCGAAACCTCCGCTAATACGAGTGCACACCTGCCGGAGAATTAGTGTCTGGCGCAATGAACTTTCTCGGGGTTCTGACGTCGAAACGGAGGTCGTGCACGTTAGGCATGCCCGCCACAATTCGATACTGTATATACATACACATATTCGATTGACAGGGCTTTATCGTTACCGGGAAAAGTATGAACTGCATCACCCCTTAAAGGTTCGACGACAACGCGCACTAACTTCGTTTGAGAATGACATTGAGCGAAAGCAGTGTCAATAATCGACACAAGCTTTCTATATATTGGCACACCGACCCATCGCATTTTCGTCGGTTGGCAACACCACTTCACGGTTTAGCGGTGCGGACACAGTATGCAGAATAACGTAACTCCCGTAGAAAAAAAGCAGCCCAGACTCGATTCAACACTGTCGAAGGGGTTAAACATTCTCGAAGCGCTGGCTGCGGCCGGTTCCGCCAAGGGGGTGACCGAACTGTCCCTGGAGCTGGGGTTGACCAAGTCAAATACCTTCAGACTGCTGCAAACTCTGCGCAACCTCGGTTACGTCAAACACAACGCCAATCGCAACTACGAGGCAACTTTCAAGACCTGGCAGGTTGGTCGACGGGTGATTGAAAACCTGAATCTGAGGGAACTTGCGAACCCCGAAATGAGCCAGTTGTCGAGCGCGACCGGAGAGACCATTTACCTGGCGGTGCCCGAGGGCCTGTCTGTCGTGTACATCAACAAAATCGACAGCATGAAGCCTGTGCGCTCATGGAATTCAATTGGCGGCTCGGCTCCAATTCACTGTGTGGGGACCGGCAAGGCAATTCTGGCGGCCAACTATGAGAACATGCGCGAGCACGTCATATCCAGCCTGACACGCCACACCGATAACACTCTCACCAGCATCGATGCACTCGACACAAATGTTGAAACCACATTAAAACAAGGCTACGCCATCGATAACGGCGAATACCGCGAGCGCGTGCTGAGCTTTGGTGCGGCAATCTGCCTGCCGAATGGCGAAGCCGTCGCCGCGCTCGGCATATCGGTCCCTGATATTAATCTGCCGGCTGATGGACAGCAGGCTATGGGCGCACTGGTTCGGGATGCAGCCCAGTCGGTGTCGTCACGTATGAAAACGTTCTAAGGGCACGAATTTAGTCATTATTTCGTTGTTTATTCATAACCTTCTCCGGAAAGCTCTGTAACTTACCCACCTGGCTCGTATTGCTCAGCGAGGTTCAGGTGATCAACCGAAAATTACAGATACTGGCGTTTACCACTGTCGTATTTACCACCAGCAACGCGCCTGCCGCACAATTTGTGGTTGAGCTAACGGCGCCATTAGCCAATATCGAACAGGAACAGTTGTCTCAGCAGGCGCTGA
>CAYMFQ010000363.1:0-4408 GCA_964389335.1 uncultured Granulosicoccaceae bacterium | reverse complement strand
CGGCGTACGCCATTCCCCCAAAGGAGTCGTGGCCAAAGATAGTCAGAACACTGAAGTTTATGCGCCGCGAGCTGATACCGGTGATCGGCCCGGTTGAAGTGATGTCTGGTTTTCGCACACCCACCTACAACTTTATTGCCGGCGGTGCACCCCGCAGCCAGCATCTGACTTTCTCTGCACTGGATGTTCGACCCAAAACAAAGGTGTCCCGGCGGGAATTGCATGCCAGTCTGCAGCGAATCTGGCGTCGGCACGGCAAAACGTGGGATTTCGGCCTGGGGCTTTACGCCGGAACCCGGTTTCATATCGATACCGGCGGTTACCGACAATGGTAGGACGGATACGGCAGCGGTCTCTGGCATAGATTTTCCATTTAACGTTATTGCGGACAATATCCAATGAAATGGATATATGTCCTTGATAGTGGATACTGTCTCATATATTGTATGAGCGAAACCTGGCCGGAGCACTCTCTGTGACTGCTGAATATCTATCCCACATTGCGCAAACGCTCGACGATATAAAAAGCTCGGGCCTGTGGAAAACTGAACGCCACATGCATTCCGCACAGTCGGGTGTGGTGATGGTTGGCAGCGACGAAGCTGCAGAGGCTGGTGCACCTGCCTCTGTTATTAACCTTTGTGCCAACAATTACCTCGGGCTGGCGGATAACCAGCAGCTTATTGATGCAGCAAAAAGCGCCATGGATACGCACGGCTATGGAATGGCAAGCGTGCGCTTCATTTGCGGCACGCAGGATATACATCGGCAGCTTGAGCAGGCTTTGGCAGGGTTCCTCGGCAAAGACGACTCTATTCTGTTTGCCGCTTGTTTCGATGCCAATGGCGGGTTGTTCGAACCTTTGCTTACGGCCGAGGATGCCATCATTTCAGACGCGCTGAATCACGCATCAATCATTGATGGTATTCGCCTGTGTAAAGCGCGGCGTTATCGTTACCGCAATTCGGACATGCAGGATCTCGAAGCGCAGCTTAAAGCAGCCAGGGAAGAAGGTGCGCGCTTTATTATGATCGCGACTGATGGCGTATTTTCCATGGACGGCTACCTTGCACGCCTGCAGGAAATCACCACGCTGGCAGAGCGTTACCAGGCACTGGTGATGGTCGACGATTGCCATTCAACCGGGTTTATCGGTCCGGGTGGTCGCGGCACAGCGGCGCATTTCGGGGTTGAACACAAGGTAGACATTATCACCGGTACGCTGGGTAAGGCACTCGGTGGTGCAATAGGTGGCTTCATCGCCGGTTCGCAACCGGTGATTGATCTGTTGCGACAACGAGCCCGTCCCTATCTGTTTTCGAACTCGTTGCCACCGGCTGTGGTTGCGGCAGGGCTTGAGGCGCTAAAGCTCGTGCAGCAGGGCGATGCACTGAGAGAGCGCCTGTTTGACAACGCACAGTTCTGGCGAGACGGGTTGTCGCAACTGGGCTTCGAACTGCTACCCGGAGAGCATCCCATCATCCCGGTTATGTTGGGTGATGCAAAACTCGCACAGCTTATGTCTCGGCATTTGTTCGAGCAGGGTGTCTACGCCTCTGGCTTCTTTTTTCCAGTGGTCCCAAAGGGTGCGGCACGCATTCGCACGCAAATGAGTGCGGCACATAGTCGTGATGATCTCGAACGCGCGTTACAGGCGTTTGAGCGTGCAGGCAGACTCAGTGGAGCATTAACATGAACAAACGCGTTAAGCCCGTTTCCACTGAAACAATGAAAGCACTGGTTAAAACAGAACATGATGTGGGCCTGACACTGTGTGATGTGCCAATTCCGGTGCCCGGTGACGACGATGTACTGATCAGGGTGAACAAGACCGGCATTTGCGGCACTGATGTACACATTTGGAACTGGGATGAATGGGCTGCGAAAACAGTGCCGGTACCGTTGGTGGTAGGTCACGAGTTTGCCGGTGAAATTGTCGCGTTAGGCAAGAACGTAACCGACTTAAGCATTGGCCAGCGTGTCAGTGGTGAAGGACATCTGGTTGGTAAAACTTCGCGCCAGTCACGTTCAGGTAAATTTCATCTCGACCCGGAGACACGCGGGATTGGCGTGAACGCACCCGGTGCGTTTGCCGAGTACCTGAGTCTTGATGCATTCAACGTTGTACCGCTGCCAGACGCAATCAGTGATGATATCGGCGCCATACTCGATCCGCTGGGTAACGCGGTACATACCGCACTGAGTTTTGATCTGGTCAGTGAAGACGTACTGATCACCGGGGCCGGGCCTATTGGCATTATGGCTGCGGCAGTCGCACGGCAGGCAGGTGCCAGGCATATCGTCATCACCGATATCAACCCGGATCGCCTGGCTTTGGCCGAGGCAGTGACTGATGTTATTCCGGTCAATGTGGCGCAGGAAGACCTGCAACAGGTTACTGCCAGACTTGGCTTACAGCAGGGCTTCGATATTGGCATGGAGATGTCCGGCAACCAGGCAGCACTCGATCAGATGATTGAATCGATGGTCATGGGTGGACGTATCGCGATGCTGGGTATACCGCCAGGCCTCAGCCCGGTGGACTGGTCACGAATTGTATTTAAGTCAATTACACTGAAAGGCGTTTATGGTCGGGAGATTTTCGAAACCTGGTACAAAATGATATCGATGCTTGAAAACGGTCTTGATGTTTCTGCCGTCATCACCCACAGATATGCGGCACATGACTATCAACGTGGTTTTTCAGACATGTTGAGTGGCTCAAGTGGCAAGGTGGTGCTGGACTGGACCCGCTAGATGGTCATGAGTTGCACAGGCGCCGGTCAGCCATTCTGCGCAAATGTTGGTGTCTGCACTATCGACCAGGCTACTCGGTCGATACAATTCCCGCATGAGTGAAAAAGCCCTGTCAAACGAAGAGATTGCCCAGCGACTGGCCGTGCGCGTCAAAGGTGCACGACAAAAGCTCGATCTAAGTCTGGAGGCCTTGTCAAAACTTTCAGGTGTATCGCGTTCAATGCTGTCTCAGATAGAGCGCGCCGAAAGTTGCCCGACGGTAGCGACGCTCTGGAACCTCGCCACCGCGTTAAAACTCGATATGGCGACACTGCTCGATGCTAATCCGGTTGAGCGCAGTCCGATCAGAGAGTTCCTGACCGCTGATCAAACCCCGGTTATTCTGTCCAAGGGTAAGGGTGTGCGAATTCGTGTACTGAGTGCGCCGGAAATGGCAGGTGAAACCGAGATCTACGATCTGGAATTTGAGGCCAAAGCAGCACTTGACAGTGGCCCGCATCGGGCCGGCTGCATTGAAAACCTGACTGTCTTTAAAGGCGAGCTAATGGTAACCAGTGATGGTGTGTCTCAACTGGTAAAGCACGGTGAAACCGTCCGTTACGTGGCCGACAAGGATCATTCGATCAGTGCTCAAAAGAAAGCGGCGCGCGCGGTACTGGTGGTGTCCGGGTCCTGACGGATAACAGCTCCCGGTGCTGACACACTCAGCCTTTTACATAGCGTTCCCGGTACGGAAAGTCCGAGGACAGCTTATCGAGTTCCTGCAGACAAAACGCATCAATTTGAGCCTGAGCCTCTTCTGAAAGCAGCTCCTTTGAGTTACCGCTTTCCCCGCTGCGCACCATGGGTACATGACCTGCGTCCCAGGCCGGTGGAGCGAACTTTTCGTCGTTCGCTTTCATGTAGCTAAAGCTGCTTTTTTCCAGCACTTTATTGAACTGTTCCTCTGTCAGCTCTACCTGTAGAAACTCCGCTACCTGATTAATGCAGCCTTGCGGGTCTTTCTTCATGTCTTCGTAAAACATCACAAGAACATTGCTACGGTCCCTCAGTCGCCACCAGCTGTCGGTGAGCAGCGCCCAGGGTTGATAAATAAAGCGGTCAGTCTGAAAGGCAGCAACCCACTCGTCCACTGGAATAGTGTGGTTGAACAAAAGCTTGTTAAATCCGTTTTCAAAATGGACGACAGACACCAGCGTGTCTTTGGGGTCTCTAATCACGCAGATACACTTAACACCGGTGTCAACGGGAACATACGCAGCCTCCAGATGGCTCTTGATGACATGAATACCTGTGGGTGAGTCACTGAGCACGCTTAAATCATTGAGCTCTGGCCCTTCAATCGGAACCAGTTTGTCCGGCCAGGGCACAACATCGTCGATGTGCTTGTACTCGCCGTCGCCCCGGTAGCCGATTTGCACAGCGATCTGTTTCATCCAGGTGGTGCCACTTTTTGGATAGGTCGTGACGATCACATCCTTCTCGCGAAATGTGTAATCGGCGTAGGCCTTTTGCTTGAAATCGTGGCTATTGGAGGTGTCGATACCCCATTCCTGAATCGCATCCGCATACTTCCCTGCTTCGAACTGCGCCATTACCTTATCCAGAAATTCGTCTGACATAAGTACGTTCCTGATTGTAGAGAGTGAGT
>CAYMFQ010000362.1:0-4412 GCA_964389335.1 uncultured Granulosicoccaceae bacterium | reverse complement strand
AAGCGTGGCAAGAAAGCTGGTTGGCGGTGGCTGATCGGCAGGGTCCGCCGCACCACGGGCTAAACCGTCTGTGGATTCAGTGTCTGGTACATGAACGGGCGGACGACTGGCTAAGTACCTCGGAAACATCACCAGCGCGCAAAGCGCCAGGTGATTATCTGAAAGATAAATCAGCTCTTTAAAAAACGCAGATATGCCCGCCACCGAGCCCCCGTCGGAGCCATTATAGCCAAGCTCCGGCAGGCCAAGAATCAGATCAAATGTGGTAATCGCCAGAGTAAAGGGCACCAGGCTGACCAGCCAGGCGAGTGCAAATATTGCCCCCTGAGACAAGCGGCCTGACAGGTACTTTTCGATCACCACCAACGCCATAAAAAACAGCGCCGTTTCTATTGCTATTCGGGCCAGCCAGTAAGCGTAGCCACCTACCCATCCGACAAGTCCACCGCCTCCGACCTCATTCGCCGCCAGAATGCAGGCTGCCAGCAGCGCAATTGCGCATACAGTGACCTCTTCACTTGCTAATGGCTTTTTATTCACGAATTAATTCATGCTTCCTGAATGACTAACGAATGGATAAACCCCTGATTTAAATATATTTTATAGGAGCGCCCCTGGTACCTGAACGGCATCAATGAAACAGCGCGCTGCAGGGGCTTGCCTGAATCGGCCCGTGGTCGACAATAGCTCTCCAGGGCTCCCCGGCACTGCTGGTTGATTTTATCATGAAAAAAAGCAGCGCCCGTGACGGCCAATTGTACGGTTACAACGTACCGTCAGTTACAAATTGAAGCCGAACTACAACAAAACGCTGCTGTCTTCACTGTGGCGACCCCCTTGTTCCCACACTACAGGTTGAACACCTGCCAAGGAGAAACACGTGACTAACGAAATACGAACACCAATCACGCTAAACAGACGCCACCTGCTTAAGGGCGGTGCGGCGGCCGCGCTTGCACTAGGCATGAGCTCGCGCAATGTGATCGCTGCTGAGAATTCGATGGTGCCCAACGCCATCAAATATGGCTTCAAGCTGGGTGACATGGAAGTATCAACACTGCTGGCAGGCAACCGCATAGCACCCGAACCACAAACAATCTTCGGCAAAAACGTATCTAGCGACGAATTCGCCGCGGTCTCAGCAGAGAACTTTCTGCCGACTGATCAAACGAAATTCTATTTCACCCCCACGGTTGTCAAGGTCGGCTCGGACATTGTCCTGTTCGATACCGGATTTAACCCTGACAGCATCGGTGCGCCACTGCGTGCGGCCGGTATTGAGCCTGAAGATGTGACCGTGGTGGTGGTTACCCACATGCACGGCGATCATATCGGCGGCCTGACAGGAGAAGACGGTTCAGAAACCTTCAAAAACGCGCGCTACGTTACCGGCGAAGCCGAGTTTGATGCCTGGGCAAAACAGGATAACGACAACTTCAAAAACAAAGTGGCACCACTCGCGGAGAAAATGGAATTCCTGAAAGACGGTGGTTCTGTTGTTTCCGGCATTACCGCGATGGCCGCATTCGGTCACACCCCGGGCCACATGATCTACATGCTTGAGTCTGGCGGCAAACAACTGGTTATCGCGGCAGACACCGCCAATCACTATGTCTGGTCACTGGCGTATCCGGACTGGGAAGTAAAATTCGATATGGACAAGGCCGCTGCCGCTGCAACTCGCAAACAGGTATTCGGCATGATCGCCGCGGAAAAGGTACCTTTTATCGGCTACCACATGCCATTCCCTGGTACCGGGTTCGTCGAGACTCGCGGTGAGGGCGGATTCCGCTATGTGCCGGCGAGTTATCAGCTCGACCTGGGTTAAGCAGGCTCGGCTTAAGTAGATCCCGAGTACTGATAGCCGGCTAGCCGGCATGGTTGTTCGTGTGCCCGCAATGGGCACACGCTCGATGTGTTACGGGCCATGGATGTGACATTCACAAAGCCCGATGACAATCGAAAACGCGGCAAGGAGCGTACTATGTGTGAATGAATAACACAGACTCCTCTCCCGTCGACACACATCCTTATGCCGGTCGTTGATACCACGCCATTTTTCCGGTTCCTGAAACTTACTCTCGGTGTATTCCGTCCACCGCCCGGGCGCACTCGGGTGTTGCTTGCATGGACCTATGGCGTTGTCTGCCACACGGTTTTCGCAGCCGCAGTGCTGAGTATGATCACAGCCATGTTCTTTGGCATGAGCCGAAGCTTCGGCAGCATTCCCCATCCCTGGGGCTGGCTTGCGAATACTGCATTACTGTTGCAATTTCCGGTTGCACACTCCCTATTGCTGACCGGGCGTGGCAGCCGATGGCTGTCAAGTCTGGCACCAGGCGGTCACGGTCGCACCCTGGCCACAACCAGCTTTGCCATCATCGCATCGATCCAGCTACTGGCACTGTTTGCTCTGTGGACACCAAGTGGCATAATCTGGTGGGCAGCAAGCGGTGCTGCCTTGTGGATTATCTGCGCGCTCTACGCCACAGCCTGGCTGTTGTTGATTAAGGCAAGCTACGATGCTGGCGCTGAAGTACAGTCAGGCGCACTGGGCTGGATGTCACTGGTGCAGAACATCAAGCCGAACTTCCCGCAAATGCCCACGACCGGCCTGTTCCGCATCATCCGTCAGCCAATCTATGTCGCTTTCGCACTGACTCTTTGGACAGTGCCGGTCTGGACACCGGATCAGCTTTTCCTTGCGATTGTACTTACCACCTATTGCCTGGCGGCACCCATGCTTAAGGAGCGCCGCTTCAAACGTCGCTATGGCGAGCAGTTTGAAGCGTATAAGCGCACCACGCCCTATGCGCTACCACGTTTTCGTGTAGCACGTGGCTCTGAGAGCACAACCGCACAACGTCACCGGCATTAGTTTAAAATTAATCGACCACATACAAGAAGGTACACAATTGAGCACCAAATCAGATGGCAAGTTTTACGTCAGAGCCGATGCATTTATTCACCTGGCAAACGAGCAGATGAAAGAAGGCGCGACACCTGAAGATGTCTGCGAGTCAATCATGTACGCAGCGGCCAGATTCACCGCAAGTTATACGGCAAGCCTCACAGGCAGCGCTGAAAACGCTGAAACCAAAAGAACAAAAGCGATTGACTTTTTAACGGATAAATATCGCGGCATGGTAACCAGCAATTACGATGAAACAACCGAAGACATGAAAACTGGCAGAGGTAATCCCCACTAGGATCCACGGGATAAGCGCGAATGATTCGACAGCCTCTCGACACTATGCGAAAGGCTGTCATCGGTATCATGGCTGTACCAGTTGCGCCACTTCGACATTACCGTCGTTCTCCAGAATCGGGCACGTCCGGGCCATTTCAATCGCCGCACTCTGATCTGCCGCAGTAACTATCATATAACCAGTCATCGGAGTCTCGATTGCCGTGTCGGAAACTCCGGACGGACTGACGTGCTTAACAACGTGCAATATACTTCCCGGGTCAACAATCGCTTTCCCGAGCCCTTCCATCCACTGCGCCCATTTTTCCATAATATTCGCTTTTGCAGCGTCGTTGTCCGGCATACTGCCACCGTGAAATGCGAACATATAATTTTTCATTGCTAATTCTTCCAGGCTAATGTGAGCCTCAAAACATATACAAGACCTAAAAGATGTTAAAGAACATCTTTTAGGCTCCGGTAAACTGACTCCAACACCAGCAGGCACCGGACAAGGGAGCAATGGCATGCCATACAGCAAAGACCACATAAAGAGATCACGCGAACGCATAGTAGAGGCAGCGAGAATCCTGTTTAATTTGCACGGCTTTGAGAAAGTCTCCATCGATATGATCATGGCCAAAGCGGGCATGACTCGCGGCGGGTTTTACAAACACTTTAAAAGCAAAGAAGCGCTGTACGCGGAAGCGGTAAGAAGCTTCCTGATGGGGCGCGGTGCCGTTTGGCGTGAAGAGGCGGGGATTGACCCAACTAACCTCGATCCGGAAATGGCGCAACACATGTTGGACAGCTACCTGTCAAACAATCATCTGGACGATATTGAAGGCCAGTGCCCGATGATTGCGCTGCCATCAGACGTAGCGCGTGAAAACGAGGAAGTGCAGAACGCTTATCAGGACCTGTTAACTTCAATGGTCTGGCTTTTTGAGTCAACTCGAGAGGTGGAAAACAGGAACTCCCGCAAAACAGCACTGGCGATGGCCTGCCTCTGTGTTGGCGGTATGGTACTGGCTCGCTCTATCCCCGACCCGGAGTTCGCGAATGAACTTCGACAGGCGGCCCATCAAACGGCGAGCGATCTAAACCATACCTAACCTCTTAAGATGTTCTTGATCATCTTTTACATCATCGGATAATAACTCGAACCCAAATTCCTGACCGTACCCTGAGGTGAACCGATGAACGATTTAACAGTAACCACCCT
>CAYMFQ010000361.1:0-4439 GCA_964389335.1 uncultured Granulosicoccaceae bacterium | reverse complement strand
GAGGACGGTCAGTGGCACAACTATGCGATCGTGGTTAGCGAGGGCACGGGTACATCAATCTACATTGATGGTGTCGAGCAGAATACCTCGTCTGCTACTCGGGGTGAGGCGCCGTTCAATCCGACAGACCCGGTGTATATCGGCGTCGGTGATCACTCCATTATCGGACTCGACTCGTGGCTGACCCACCACCAGTTGGCCAACATGC
The DNA here is from genome assembly GCA_964389335.1 of uncultured Granulosicoccaceae bacterium. GTDB lineage: Bacteria > Pseudomonadota > Gammaproteobacteria > Granulosicoccales > Granulosicoccaceae. The sequence continues at coordinate 4,231 of CAYMFQ010000361.1, read as the reverse complement.
GCTTGCTAAACGGTTTTGATGAACCTGCCATTCAGGCCAATGAACTCAATCAGTACAGTAGCGCTACCGTCTCTATCACTGTGCGCAATGAAGAATCGCTGGACAACAACAACAGCATCACCGTCAGTGAAGACCAGACACGTAATATATTAAACACGTCGCTTCAAACGACAGATATAGACGATCCACCCTCGGCACTGACGTATACGCTCAACACGGCACCCACTTTCGGCACACTGCTTTTGAACGGTGTGGCACTCGATGGCGGTGACAGTTTCACCCAGCAGCAGATTGATGACGAAGCATTGTCGTACCGCCACAACGGCAGTGAGACCGCAACGAGTGACAGTTTTGATTTTACCGTCGACGACGGAGTTGGCAGTGCTACCACCGATACGTTTTCGTTGACACTCAACCCGCTTAACGACGCGCCGGTGCTCGGCGACGGCTCACTCGCCGATGCCGACGAAGACAGTACACCGGCCGGCGATACCATCACCAATATCTTTTCGGGTCAGTTGGTCGACAACGATGGAACACTGACTGGCATCGCTATCACGGCAGACTCATCAACCACTGAAGGGCAGTGGCGGTACTCAACCGACAGCGGAGCAAGCTGGTACAACGTTGGCACCGTCAGCACTAATCTCGCGCTGATACTGGACGCTGGCAGCCTGCTCCAATTTCTGCCAGCCGCGAACTTCAACGGCGCTGTACCCGCCCTGACTTTATATGGTATCGACGACAGTTACACTGGCTCGATTACCAACGGTGCATTGCGCGCCGAAGAAGATGTGACAATACGTGGCGGCACTACGCCGTATGCACTGGATGTGTCGACGATCCATACCAGTATCATCGCGGTGAATGATGCGCCCGTGCTTGACGGGCTGCCGGCGACTAACCCGCGCTTCATTGCCGGTGGCGATCCGGTACCACTGGGTAGCGGCCTGTTCGCCAATGATATCGAGCTGGCGGCCACAGGCAACTACGATGGCCTTGAATTAAAACTCGAACGCTCTGGTGGCGCCGTGGCCGATGATCTGTTCGATCTTGGCTCAGTAGTGTCCGGATCCAATCTGCGGTATACCGATCTGGACACCGTGATGCTGGTAGGCAGCATCATTCAGAATAGCGGTGGCACACTACATCTGATCTTCAACAGCGGTGCGAGCGACGCCGCCGTACGCGAGGTCCTGCAATCAATCAGCTATCGCTTTGCAGGTACGGTTACCTCCGCGTCATCTATCGAACTTACCTGGACTTTAAGTGACGGTAACACCGGCTCACAGGGCAGCGGTGGTACCCGGACAAGCATAGTCACCAGCCACGTTGATATCACCCAGAGTTTTCCCACTGCGCCGACCGCACTGGGGCACGGCATTTCCATCAATACAGATGGTGGCAACGATACTTATCTGTTGGCCAACGATGGCGGTGCACTCCTTGGGGGTCTGACGGCAGTGACAATGGAAGCACACTATTCCATTGACACGATGAACTCGCGCAATGCGCTGATCTCTTACAACGCCATTACTACCGCTGACACGCTGAAGCTATTAGTTCGATCCAACGGTGTCGTCGACGTCGGCGTCATGGGTATCGATGTGTTATCGGATCCGGTGCCGCAGTTACTGGATGGCGAACGACACAGTGTCGCGGCTACCTGGGATGCCGACGGCGGGCATCTGCGTATGTATGTCGATGGCGAGTTGGTTCATGCAACAACCGGTATTGCATCGGGTCAGACACTGCAGACGGGCGGTACTCTGATTCTGGGTATGGAACAGGACAGCCCGGGCGGCGGTTTCGAACTGAGTGAAATTCTTTCAGGCTCGCTGTACGACGTACGTTTATGGAACACCGTGCGCGCCGAGCACGAGATCGCCGCAAGCCATCACCAGCGCTTTGATACCGCCAGTCTGCCGGACGAATTAATCGCCAACTGGCAGATGGATGGTGTCAACGGCGATGGCCGGATCGTCGATGTAGTCAGTGGCAACCAATTGTCGATCCGTCACACCACCGGTACCGGCTTCAACGCCAGCACGCCAGTGACCGATTTAACGGTGGCTGAGGGTGCGACCAACGGTACCGAAATCGGATCGTTGATGGTCAGCACTCCGGCGCCACCGGAGAATCTGGTTCGCGATCCGAACTTTGCCTATACCGGCCCGGCGGCTATTGAGCAGTACAACACTGGAGCAGTCATCGGCGATGCCGGTGTCTGGCTGGTAGATAGTGGCAATGTCGAGTTGCTTGGTGACTATCAAACGACACCGATGGGTGGTTATGGCATCGACCTGGATGGCGTCACACCAGGCGCCATCAATCAGACGCTCGCCACCGAAGTGGGTCGCACTTACCAGATCAACTTCGCCTTCGCCGGCAACTTCGATGTCAGCACAGACAAGTCGCTAAGAGTCAGCGCCGGCACAACATCGACCGACTTCTCACAGGCAATGCCAGCCGGCTGGACCAAAGATAATCTGCTCTGGCTGCAGCGCAGTATGCGTTTTACCGCAACATCAACCGATACCACATTAAGTTTTACCTCATTGTCCGCAAGCGGCAGTGACGGCCCGATCATCGGTGACGTCTCTGTGGTCGAACTGACCGACCCGATTGCGAATCTGCTCAACGCCAACCCGGGCCTTACTTACGATCCTAACACCGGCAAGTTCTACCAGCTGGACTCAACGCCCGAGACCTGGGCAACGGCACAAGCCAACGCGGTCGCAACCGAAATCAATGGGGTCGCCGGACAACTGGTCACCATTGGATCAGAATACGAGAACACACTGGTGCGCACACTCGCCGGCGGCGATGTGCATCTGGGTCTGACGGACCAGACTACCGAGGGGCAATGGTACTGGCAGTCGGGTACGAACGACGCAGAGCTGATGTGGTCGGGTGGCAACTCCGGATCTGCTCAGAACGGGTTTTATAACAACTGGAACGGATCAGAGCCGAACGACCACCTAAGCGACGAGGACCATGCAGTCATGTTTTATGTGTCTGGTCTGTGGAACGACGCTAAGCCGTTCGACAACTATCGCACACTGATTGAATGGGATGCCGACGATCTACTGGCATCAAACGTATTTAGCTACGCCATACAATCCGATCCCGCCGGTGCCTATGCCATTGATGCAAACAGTGGCGTACTGTCTGTCGCCAATGGCAGCGCGATCGATTTTGAAACCGCCGCGTCAAACGATATTACCGTGCGTGTCACTAATGCTCACGGCCACTATCACGATGAAGTGATAACGATTAATGTCACTGATGTTCCGTCACCGATGATCAGCAACATTGAACCAGGCGCGCTGAGCTATATGGAAAACGATGGCGCTGTACCCATCACTGCCACGCTCACGATCAGCGATGCCGACAACACAACACTGCAGTCTGCAACGGTAAGCATACGCAACACACATTACTTCAACGACCAGGACTCTTTACAGTTTACCGACTACGGACCTTTTACCAGCAACTGGGATGCAGTCACCGGTGTGTTAACCATCAACGGACCGGCCACCATTGCCGAATGGCAGAACGCACTGCGCACCGTTACCTATACCAACAGCAGCGATGACCCCCTCACCCGCAGTCTGTTTTTTGATTTCACAGTGTTTGACGGGTTCGAACATTCAACAGCAGCACACAGACAGGGTAGTTTGATTCCAGTTAACGACGCGCCCACCCTCGGCAATGGAATCTATGCCGATATACCGGAAGACGTCGCGTCTCCAGCGGGCATCACTATCGAAGATATCTTCGCAGGTCAGTTTAGTGACCTGGACGGAACCTTTATGGGTATCGGCATCACCGACAACGCAACCACCAGCGAAGGTACCTGGGAGTATTCAATCGATAGTGGTGCCACCTGGAGCCCGGTAGGATCAGTATCGACATCAGCAGCGCTAATGCTCGATGTCAACAAGGAACTCAGGTTCGTTCCAGCCGAGCATTATTTTGGCAGTGCACCGGCGCTCACTGTGGTTGGTGTCGATAGCTCTTACTCCGGTAGCTGGACCGGTGTTACCGAGGTGCGCCCGGACTTAACCACCCGTGGCAGTTCAACAGCGTTTGCACTGGATACCTCTGTCATTCAACCTGATGTCACACCAGTCGGGCCGACCGGTCTTGCGACCGGCGTGGCATTAAACACAGACGGTGGCAATGATGCGTATCTGTTGGCAGATGATGGGGGTGCGCTACTGGGCGG
>CAYMFQ010000360.1:1590-4455 GCA_964389335.1 uncultured Granulosicoccaceae bacterium | reverse complement strand
CCCATCTTCTTTTGTTCGCCCTGCAAATCGCGGCGCGTCATGTCCAGTGACAACGCATAACCAAACACATGGTCGAGCGCGCTCTCTATCGAAATGTTGTTGCCGCCTGACTTAAGCATCACCGCCATCTCTACCTCGTGGTGTACATCAGACGACTGCGGCGGGTACGGAAACTCGCCAGAAGGGTCGAGGTTGTCCGGGTTTTTCTGAAAGAAAAACGGCGGCTCACGATCCGGATCATGACCCATCTCAACGGCGTGAGCGGCGTAGTTTCGACCAATGCAATACACACGGCGAACCGGGAATGTCTTATCCGTTCCGTGAATCGGCAATGCGATGACAGGCGGACAATCGATGGCGTAGGCGGACATAAATTTCTCTGATGGTGTTTAGTCGGAATTGTACAACCAATATCAACCAATTGTGAAACAACCGTATTTTTCATTTGCATCTTAGCTTTGGTTGTGACTAAATCAAAACCAATTGCATGATTGATCGAACCAATTCAGGTAACTGTGCGAGCCAAATCTCTACATCAGCCGGCGGATCAACGCACCGACGACACACTCCAGCAACTGCGCAAGTTCATCGCAGACGGCAACTACGCACCGGGTGACCGGCTGCCACCGGAGCGCCATCTGATCAGCGCACTCGGCGTCACACGTGCAGCATTGCGCAAGAGTCTCGATGAACTCGAGAGCGAAGGCATTATCTGGCGCCACGTCGGTAAAGGCACGTTTATCACCACGCCGCAAACCGTGGCAACGGTGCCGGGCGTGGCAGAACTCAGCCAGCAGGTCACACCAATTCAGATGATGCGCGCACGTTTGGCGCTGGAGCCGGCCATCTGCCGCGAGGCCGCAATTAATGCGTCTGGTGAGGCGGTACAAAAAATCGGACTCGCCAGAGACAGAGCCGCTGCGGCCACCGACTGGGACAGCTACGAAGCAGACGACGACCGCTTCCACCGATCACTGGCAGACGCTACCGGCAACGTGCTGTTGTTATCGCTGTTTGATCACCTGAATCAGGTCAGGCGTGCCGTGGCATGGCGACAGGTTATTCGCCACACCGACAGACCACCGTCCACCCATACCAGCTTTGCAGAGCACGACGAGATACTCGCGGCCATCGAACAGCGTGACCCGAATCGTGCGCAACACGCAATGCAAACGCACCTTAACTCAGTTTCAAAGCGGCTGTTTGGCGATGTTTAACAACAGCCGCAAACACTGCCCGCCAGGCTGGCGGCTTATTTTGTAACATCGATATCGCATCGGAGGAAAGACATGCAACGATTACTGAAGAGGCTTACCACACTGGTAGCTGTTGTTTCAATCGGCTATGCCCTGACACTCTCAACCGCCCATGCAGAAAAGATAAGAATCGCTCTGGCTGAAACGCCATCAGACGAACTGGCGGCTTTCTTCGTCGCCCTCGACAGAGCCAAAGCAAACGGTCTCGACTACGAATGGACCGCTTTCTCTGACGAGGAACTGGCTATTCAAGCCGTACTCAGCGGACAAATGGATATTGGCTTTGGCACACCGTACTCGGCAATGCAACGATCCAAAGCACCGCTGCGAATCATCTTTCAACTGTCAAAGCTTAAGTTCTTTCCCGTCACCAACAAAAAATACTCCAAACTCGAAGACCTCAATGGCGAACCCATTCTGCTGCATTCACGCGGTGGCGGCACTGACTCTATTGCGAACGTGATAGAAGACAAAATGGGAATCAAGTTTGGCAAGCGATCCTACGTACCCGGGTCGGCCAACCGTGTGGTTGCACTGGTCGCCGGCCAGGCAGACGCCACCATCATTGATCTGTCGAACAAAAACAAAGTCATGCGCAAGCACGCTGACAAGTTTAATGTACTGCCAATGTTCGATGTCGAAGCCAGTGATGAGGCACTGTTTGCCAACCTCGACTGGATCAAGGCAAACGAGGAACAGGTACAGATTTTCGTCGACGCACTGGCCAGCACCTGGGCCGACATGAACGAAGATCCAACCATTATTGCCAAAGAAACCGACCCGAATGGACCCATTGGCCAACTGCCGAAAGAGATTCTGGGTGAGCTCGATAACTTCTACATGCAGGCTACGGAAGGTGGACTTTACGATGCCAAAGGCGGTGGCCGCAAAGCCGCGATGGCAGATATGGACTGGTACAGCCAGGCCGGGCAACTCGATGGCGACCCGTCTACCCTGAACATCGATGATTTCTGGTACCTCGCACCGCTGGATGCGGCAACGTCTAAGTAAGCCACTCACAGTTGCTCTATAAATCGGCCTGGCAACAGTTGCCGGGTGCCGGGCCGATGCAACTCGACTCAGTCAGGTAATCAGACAACGTGATACATCGATCACTCTTTCTGAAACTTCTGTCGGCACTTATAGTCTTTGGCGCATGGGAAATAGCCGGCCGCATACCAGTCAGCTATGCGTTTCCGACATTTATCGAATCGATGAGCGCGCTGGCACGCATGACCGTCGACGGCACCCTGTGGCAGGCCTATGCAGAAACCCTGAAGCCACTGGCAATCGGCGTACTGATATCAGCATTCACCGGCATTGCGCTTGGGCTGTGGATTGGGTTAAGCCGCTGGTTCGACTGGCTGTTCTCCCCTGTTTTTATCGTGATGCAAGCGGCTCCACTGGCAGCACTCATTCCACTGCTGGTCATGATGTACGGCATTGGCCTGACTTCCAAAGTATTTGTCGTGTGCATTATGGCGATGCCGGTAATTGTGCTGAACACAGCCGGTGCCGTGCGCAACACGCCAACATCGCTGACTGACATGGGTCGCTCATTCATGGCCAATCGATGGGAGATCATTACCCGAATAGTGATTCCCGCTGC
>CAYMFQ010000360.1:0-1490 GCA_964389335.1 uncultured Granulosicoccaceae bacterium | reverse complement strand
CGCAATGTGGCGTTCGGGTTGGAACTACGCGGTGTCGCTAAATCGGAACGCGAATCCATCGCCGAGAAGTACATAAACAATGTGGGGCTCAGCGGTTTTGAACACAGTTATCCACACGAACTGTCCGGCGGAATGCGACAGCGTGTCGGGTTGGCCAGAGCCCTGTCTGTCGATGCGGATGTACTGCTGATGGACGAACCTTTTTCAGCAGTCGATGAACAGACACGCCGCAAGTTTCAGGAAGACTTGCTTACCCTCGTGGCCAGTGAGAACAAAACTTTTATCTTTGTTACCCACTCAATCGAAGAGGCGGTATACGTGTCCGACCAGATCGCCATACTGCTGCCCCGCCCCAGTCGGGTGTCAGACATTATTCGTCCGACCGGTCTGCGCGAGAAAGACTCTCACAGCATCAGACGTGATCCGGAATACCTCGACATTGTCGATCAAATCTGGGCGTCTCTCAGAAGCTATGTGGAGTAAGCGATGAAACTCTTTGGCGTGCGTCTACCCGGTATGTCATCGCTGTTGATCTGGGGGCTCCTGTGGGAGATCGTCGGACGACTGGAAGTGTCATTCTTTGTGCCACCCTTGTCGGCCGTGGTCAGCACACTCATTGAGGTCATCGGCACCGCTGCATTCCAAAAAGCACTGTACGAAACGGCCTATGCGTTTAGTGCCGGAGTCTTTTTTGCGATTGTCATTGGTATACCGACTGGCATATTGATGGGCAAGAGCCGCCTACTTGATGAACTACTGCTGCCGTGGGTCAATATTTTCCTTAGCGCACCGCTGACCGCACTGGTACCAGTACTGATGGTACTGTTCGGTTTTGGCATGAAATCGATCATAATCACAACTACGCTATTTGCGATCTGGATAATTATTCTCAATGCAAGAGCCGGGGTCTTACAGATAAACCGTTCCCTGCTGGAGATGGCAAAAAGCTTTGGTGCCAGCCCCTGGGCCGCCTTTACCAAAGTCTACTTCTGGGCAGCACTGCCAGAGATACTCGGCGGTGTACGCATCGGCGTCATCCGCGCTGTAAAGGGAGTCATCATAGGTCAGCTGTTGATATCTCTGGTTGGTTTTGGCGCTCTGTTTGAACTGTACTCCAACAACTTCCTGATGGAACACTTCTGGGCCGTGCTGGTGGTACTGTTTGCGATGGCATTTACCATCTCGGAGTTTCTGGCGTATCTTGAGCGACGAGTGTCTTACTATGCAGCCAGCCGTTAGGTAACTCAGACGAAGGCCGAAACCAGTAGCCGTATAGCGCTGCCGATCAACACGATAAACGTACAGGCCATGCCGAACACTCTGAACTTATAGTTTTCCCTGACCTGGCTGACGCCGTACGCATGTACACAGCGCCCTGCCAACAGCACCACACCGTAAAAGTGAATCAGCCACGTGGCGCTGGTGGTGGTTTCGATAAGGTAGATCAGAATCAGACACAGCGGCGTGTACTCGGCAAAATTAGCATGCGC
>CAYMFQ010000359.1:0-4457 GCA_964389335.1 uncultured Granulosicoccaceae bacterium | reverse complement strand
CTTACTCACGATGGACGCTCCCTCTAATTTTTTGCTGTAGGTTTTTGTTGCACAACAACTTTAACAGCATGGCGCTTCTGACGCCGGTTCTAAGGGGCGTCCATCTCATCACCCTACTGCAAATTACCCTCGGACATCCTTTACCGCCTGCGTCAGCAAACGCACCCGCTTCGGATGAAAGCTGTCGTCAGTTAACTCTATCGAATCAATCCTGTCGAGCCGAAATGCCCGAGTAGCCTTGCGCAAACAGCAGTAACTTAACAGCACCAGTGAGTGATCCATATACACAATCGATAACGGATATACCCGTCGCTTCGATCGCGCTTTATTCACATCGCGATAGTCTATGTCGATAGCCAGCTCCTGCCATGCGGCCTGGCGGATGATCGCCGGGTCAACCGAAGACTCCGGTGCCGGTCTGAACTTCTTCACATGCAGCACGGCATGATTCAAATAGGTTTTTAAGCGCGGAGGAAGACTGGCATGCAACTTTGCCATTGCATGCTCTGCCGCTTTCGCGAGCGACGGATCGGCAATCGCCTGCACTTCCTTCAAGCCAAGCACCAGCGCTTCTATCTCCTCGCGGTCGAACACCTGCGGCGGCAGTGCCGGATCTTCCACCAGGCTAAAGCCGTAACCCGCCTCCCCTTCTATTTGTGCACCAGCGTCGCGCAGCGCCTGAATATCGCGATAGACCGTGCGTTCAGACACAGACATTGCCTCAGCAAGAGTTTGCGCTGTCACTGGCGGCGTGTGCAGGCGAATCTCCTGAAGCAGTTGAATTAAACGTACCGAACGTGACATGCGGTCAGTGTAGCACTGAATTTGTTTTCTCCTGACAAAAACTGTCAGGAGGCAATGCTAATCTCATTCCCGTCCTGACAAAGACCAGGATGCTCACGAACACACTAACCAGACAAATTGGACAACGGGAAAACACGATGATGCAACTGCAAACCTTTGGACCCGGATTTGGCGAACCGGATGCGAGCCCTTTTTGCCTTAAGGCCATGTGCTTTTTACACATGAGCAATGTCGACTGGCAATCTGTGCCAAACTCCGATTCACGCAAAGCACCCTATCAAAAGCTGCCGGTGCTTGTGAGTGGCAACGATACCATCGCCGATTCTGACAACATCCGTCAGTATCTCGAGAACTCCACCGGCACCGACTTTGACGCCAACCTCAACGATCAACAACGCGCACAGTCGCGGGCCACCATCCGCATGGTGGAAGATCATCTGTATTTTTGTCTGGTATACGATCGGTGGATGACAGATGAAAGCTGGATCCATCTTAAAAACCATTTCTTTTCAGACATGCCACTACCGCTGCGATGGCTGATACCCGATATGGTTAGACGCAGTGTTGTCAGCAACCTGAAAGCCCAGGGAATGGGGCGTCTGGAATACTCTCGGATGCTGGAACGCGCCAACAAAGACATCACTGCCATTAAAAACATGCTGGCCGAAAAGGACTTCCTGTTTGGCAACACCCCCGGCGCTGCGGACGTGTCAGTTGTTGCTGTACTGACGTCGATTGCCGCCAACCCGATTAACACAAAACTACAGCAGCTGGTGGCGACAGACGCTCAGTTGATGGAGTACATTGCCAGAGCAAAGCGTGCGTTCTTTCCGGTCAAGCCTTAAGCCCTCATTGCTTTCGACACCTGAGCACGACAACACAACACGCAATCGCCACCCGCAGCATATAGCGGGTGGCAAAGAACCGATAAATGCCGTAACTTTGCACGGCTGTAGCAACCGTAGTAGAGCAATCAGGTGAAAAAACTTTTTTGGACGATCCCATGCATGATTGCCGTGGTGTGTGCCCTGGCCTTTTATCAATATGGTCGCGGAATCTGGGTACCGGTGTACAGTAAGTTCGCAGGACGCACCACGGTTGCCGAGGTTGTTACACGGATTGGCGTGCAAACAGAACAAAAGTTACTGCACCGATTTACTGCTGCTGGCGTTGCCTATCCGCCAACGTCGATAACCCTATTGGCCACCAAACAGGAAGCAGAACTGGAACTCTGGGGGTCGGATGGTAATGCGTTTCAGTATATTCATACCTATTCGATCCTGAAGGCCAGCGGCACCACAGGGCCAAAACTACGTGAAGGTGACAAACAAGTGCCTGAAGGCATCTATAGCGTAGTCGGGCTGAACCCCAACAGTGCATATCACCTTTCGATGAAATTAAACTACCCGAATGCGTTTGATTTAAAACACGCGGCGGCAGAAAACAGAACCGAGCCCGGCACCAACATTTTTATCCATGGAAAAGCACAATCAGTGGGTTGTCTCGCAATGGGCGATGAAACGATAGAAGAACTGTTCGTACTGGCTGCAGTGGTGGGTATTGAAAACGTAAAGGTCGTGATTGCTCCAAAAGATCCGCGCGAGCACAAGTTAACGCGCAATACTGATACCGATGCACCGTGGGTTAGCGATCTCTATCAGCAGATCGAAACTACTTTTTCTTTGTATCAACGGTAGTTATTAATCCAGAGGCACTACTCCAGAAAAATGCACGTGACTATTTCTTCGTAGCCATCCAAACTCCCAGCGCCGCAATCAAAAACCCGCCCCACGCCGCAACCGGCATCAGTTCGTCAAGTATTAACCAGGCAAAGAATGCAGCCAGCGGTGGCACCATAAAAAACAGCGAAGATACCTTACTCACATCACCGGCGCGTATCATCGCCAATAGAAGACCAATGGCAATAATGGAATTGCCAATGGTCAGATAAGCCAGTGACAACACAAAACCACCGGTCCACTGCACCTGCATGGTCTCGAGCCACAGCATAAATGGAACCACACCAAGTAAGCCGGCGGCGTACCCGACCAGATTCGCCGTGACCGGATGATGGCTTAGTCCGAAACGCTTCTCCCACAGCGAACCACCAGCGATGCCAATCAACGCCAGCAGTGCAAACAACAGCGCAATTACCGACGGCACCTCAATACTGGACCGGGCGACAATCACCATAACCGCGCCCAGCAACCCCAGCGCGAGTCCAAACCATGTCAGGCGCTTCACCGGTTCTCCCGCCCAACCGGGCGCTACAAGACCAACCAGAATCGGCTGCAGCGAAAAAATCAAAGCCAGCGACCCGACCGCAATACCTTCACGAAACGCGAGGTAACACATACCAAAGTACACCGACTGAATTAAAAACCCGACCATCGCCAGGTGAACCCAGTCAACACTCCGCTTTGGCAATGGCGGCCGAACTACTGCAAACAACACCAGCATAATGACCATCACCGATGCATAACGCAGCGAGAGAAACGTCATCGGCTCGGCGAACTGCAACCCGTATTTGGCAGCCACATACCCACCCGACCACAGACCAAGAAACGCCAGCGGGGCAAACACCAGCCAGGTTGGTTTACTACCAGATGTTGTCATGAGATAAGCGAGTTCGATGCGGCGAAGCGGGATTATAGCGGGTCTGCCTAAACCAGTTACAACTTAAACCAGAGGCGGATGCTCTGGATGCTTATGCCCACGGACTTGATACTGGTATAAGAGCGTGTATCGCATAGATCAGGCACTCACAATCTACTTACACGCCTCAATGCGTTTAACCTGCATTTCAAACGGGCCGTCTTTTCCGTCATAAATGATAAGGCCAAGTTCTACCACCTCGGCAGGATCGAAGACAGCATTCTCGACGGCACGCCCACGAAAGGATGCCTTCAGACTATCGAAAAACAAAGTACCATTGCCCCACTCACCTATCGGGGAGCCTACAATCGGGCCTCGAAAAGCGATGCGCCTTCCATTCAGTGTCACGTTAGTTCGCATGGTTATCGAGTAGTCGCGCGCATCTCTGTTCATAGTGACGTTAATTTTGCTGGCGTCAGCCATAATACCCGGGGCAACCTTTAGCCTCACAGAGCTAAAGCCACCGCCACTCGTGTTGGTACTTCCCGCAAAGGTCAGTACACCTTTGCCAAGGGTCGATCCACCGGCGGACAGTCCGCCCATCACATTATCATTCACGGTGACCCACGGGTTTCCGGCATCAGTTTCTTTATGCTCGATTATTGTGGTGCAGGTTGTTGTCTGTGCCAACGCAGAGTACCCGGGAAAGCATATTGCAAAAATGAATAATGTAGAAAAGCGCATTGTATCCCCCTTATCATCCTATCAATACGGTTGCCTGTGCGTAAACGGATGACTGCCCAAGGGCAGGCATCCGCTTTGACGAAACACAGAATGTCGGACAACATAGAACGAATTATCAAACGTAAACTATCTCCCTACCATTAACCGAGCGGACTTCTCATGACCAATCAGGTTGTTCTTATTACGGGCACGGGTCGCGGAATTGCACGTCATGCCGCAATTACTCTGGGGGCTGACGGTTGGCAAGTAGCGGCTCTGGATATTGATGGTGATGGCGCCAGTGCTACAGCAGCAGAAATCAAGTCGCATGGAGG
>CAYMFQ010000358.1:0-4471 GCA_964389335.1 uncultured Granulosicoccaceae bacterium | reverse complement strand
ATGAACTGGGATGCGAAATATCGCGCCAACCCGGCGTACAGCCAAAGCAAGCTCGCACAAATGATGTTCGCGTATGAATTGCAGGACCGCATCAGCGCTGCCAACAAGAAAGTCGGCGTGTATGTCTGCCACCCGGGTTCCTCTGCAACATCACTCATCAAGACCAGTGGCAATCTTGCCACCAGAATCATGTTCTACCTGATGACCCTGTCGCCAATGGTGCAATCAGCAGAGAAAGGCGCATACCCGGAACTCATGTGTGCCACCGAGGATGGTCTGGAACCACGTGCTCTGTACGGCCCTACGGGACGCATGGAATGGGTGGGTCCGGTCGGTAAAGGTACGCTCGAGCCCTATGCGTACGATAAACCTGTGATGGCGAAGCTGTGGGAACGGTCAGAGCAAGAAACCGGATTTAGCTGGGGCTGGTAGGTTAAAAAAACCAACCCGCAGCTGAGGGCGCACACCGGCGCCCTCAATACCGCTGGCTATCAAACAATGTTACAGAGACATGTTACAGAGCGCCGGCTGTCAGACCTTCAGGCGGACTGCTCTCAAGTGTTGCGTCACTAACACTTTCGATAATTGGCCAATTGTTCTCTGCGCCTTTAATAAAACCGGGAATATCCTTTATCCAGCGTGCCTGTATATCTTTGTTCAAATTCAGATACAGCTTGTCTTCGACTATTTTCCACGCAGTTGGGTCACCATCGAACTTGCGCCCCATTGCCGTACCAAACGCACAGTAGCCGCCGTATTGTGGTGCGTACGCCACCGGGTCCGCTACAAACTTGTCCCGATTATCAGCACTGCTAAATTGATAGGTTGCGCCATCGTGGGTCGCTGTAAACTCACCGTTGCCTTCGACCGGCTTACCCTCGGTAAAGTAGGACACAACATCATAGCCATGAACGGCGACCCCATCGACAATGTTGACTTCGTCTTCGGCGAAACTTGCAAACGGTGTTAACACCATAGCCAGCGCCAGCGCGCCACCTCTTGACCAGTTAAGTAATTGAGAGACTGAAAATTTCATGTATATTCCTTGATAAGTGGATGTCATAGGCCGGTATCGATGCCGCTGCCTGTCGCGGCAACCGTATTCGTTAGTCAGCTTGCAACCGCAATTTATCCCGCCAATTATTGGCCGATCATCTCAAGAACCATACAAATCGTCTCAATGGACACTCTATCCCCGGTAATTGAACAACTCGCACTATCAGCAAACACTTTTTTTACCGGCACCTTATGCTCAGATACCACGTTTTCCGATCCTTCCGGTCCGGGGCATCTGCACTTGCTTCGCGATGGTGAGCTCACCTTGCATGTGGATGGATCCATCCCGGTATTGATAAAGCAGCCGAGCGTGGTTCTTTTTGCTCCCCCACTCAGCCATCGCCTGGAGGCCAGCGAGACCCCGGGGGCTGAGCTGGTTTGTGCGGAAATTTCCCTCGATAGTGGAAACGCTCAATTGCTGCCGTTTGGAATGCCCAATCCGCTTATTGTGCCTCTGGCCAATGCAAGAGGACTGGAAGCAACACTGGAGCTGCTGTTTGACGAGGCGCTGGATAATCGTTTAGGTGCCCGCGCAGCAATTGACCGACTGATGGAGTTACTATTCGTTTTACTGCTGCGCCACTATTGCGATTCAGGTGAACTACAACCCGGACTACTGGCAGGCCTTGCGCACCCGCAACTCTCTAAAGCGTTAATGGCAATGCACGAGGATCTCGGACAACAATGGAACCTCGATCATCTGGCAACAACCGCCGCTATGTCCCGAGCTCGCTTCGCCTCAGCATTTAAAGAACACGTGGGGGTTCCACCTGGCGAGTACCTGACCACGTTACGTGTGCTAAAAACCCAAACCGAACTGAAACTTGGTAGACCACTAAAGTCCATAGCTGCCAGTGTCGGCTATGCAGACGCCACAGCACTGGCAAGGGTTTTTAAACAACATACAGGCAGGACCCCGCGAGCATGGCTGGCGGAAAATAAAGTGCGGGCCGAAGATGATGCTCGTGGTTAAGCGGATTGTGTGTAACCCGTACCGACACAAAGAAAAACGCCGGCTAGTACTCCGTTGATTGGTTTTTTGGCTGGCGGCACCACCAACTGAACAAACACCAGGGAGGCAGCCCCCGGCCTGGCCGGGGGATTCTGGAATTGCGCGCTGGCACAGCATGTGAACTGTCGCTCCAGCAAAAGTGATAAAGAGTCGTGCGGGGCCACTCGACTCGCTGCTTGACGGTTTAGAACTCGATCGAGTTCGAAGTCGTAGTTACGGCAAGCACTGCGCGTTCCTGTGGAAAAAGTTCGAGTCGAGTACGTTCGATATCACCATAGCTATAACTGAAATCAGTCAGTGTATCCAGAAATTCCTGAGGAATAGCGAAGCTTCCGTCGTCCACAACGTCACAGCTAATTGACACGTTGTTTTCGCCGTACAGGCTAATACTTACGTAGCCAACCGAAGTATCAGTCTGAATGGACTCGCCTGCCACCCAGGAGAACATCGTCGGTATGCCAGCGCCATCATCAGTAGCTGAGATAAGCTCCATTGGTGCAGCGCGTTCAACAGGAATACTCTGATAGGCTGGAAACGTATCCCCAACAATATCGATGGTGAGGTTGGTACTGTTGCCAGCGGGCACACCCACCCCAACTTCCAGCGGTCCGGTTGCAACAGCCTGCAATGAGTCTTCAGGAACGGAATAAATAAAGCCCTGACCGTCTTCCGCTGTATCTACCAGTGTCGCTAACGTACCTGCGTCATTGCTGACAATCACAGTTTCACCAGCGCTCACACTGTCTGTCGAAAAACTGAATGGTAAACCAGACTCTTCGTCGACTTCGCAAACATCCAGATCCAATTCAGTCTCGGTTGCGTCACCCAAATCTACCGCGGACGCGTTGAGAAAGAAGCTTCCAAGGCTTAGAAAGAACTCATCATCTGTGCTTTTCAGTTCATTGGCGAGCACAAAGCCTA
Organism: uncultured Granulosicoccaceae bacterium; assembly: GCA_964389335.1. Classification (GTDB taxonomy): domain Bacteria; phylum Pseudomonadota; class Gammaproteobacteria; order Granulosicoccales; family Granulosicoccaceae. The sequence continues at coordinate 1,482 of CAYMFQ010000358.1, read as the reverse complement.
CAAAGTCAATGTTCGCTAACGCGTCGCCCCCGACATCGCCCCCTTCCTTGTCATCATCAGAGTCGCACGAGGCAACAGACAGAGCAGCAATCATCGCGCAGGTGATACGCCCTGCTTTTTGGATTTTCATTATGGTTTACTCCCACTTCGATAAAAAAACTTCTAACACTTTTCGTATCGGCTGAGACTCACGTTTGGTTAACTTGAGTGCACTTGTCGTAATACTCGGTAACCCCCTATATCGCCACCGTTGAATGAGCAGACAACCTGCCCTTCGACTGAACTGAATCCAAACGTCACACCTACCATCTATATCAAGGCCGAAGAATCCGAGCCGTGAGAATTGATCAATCAACGTTATCAGCGAATTTAACCGCGAGGACACACACCTCGACATCGCAAACAACCTGCAGACCAGGATTGTTTCTTATTCTGCATAAGCGCTTCTCGTTGCACTGACAGTAAAGCAGGCGAAAGACGGCATAAATAGCGAAAGACTTAAGTTGATGGTGAACCCGCCATCAGAAACCGCTGCGGTGAGGGTGATGTAAGCTTAACTCAGGTATTCAGCGGCAGGATGCCTGCGAGCACAGGCTCTGGAAGATTTGATACACAAGTAAAAAACGCCATACATAAGGGCGCAGTCATTGCGACTGCGCCTTTTTACAACCAATAACAGCAGATGCATTATTTGCGTACAGCAGGCTAGGCCGCCGTTAAACTCTCGATAAACGGTCTGACGCCACTGACGCCCTGCTGCTCCAGCACTCGAATAGTTTCCGAACCAACCACCGCGATGTCCGCTTTGCCACGCAGGAAATCAATATCACCACGGCTCTTCACTCCGAAGCCAACCGCCAGTGGCAGACGGGTGTGCTCCCGACAGGTTTGCAAATAATCTGCAAGATCAGTGGAAAACTCGGTATCTTTACCTGTCACCCCTTTACGTGCAACGGTGTAGATAAAGCCGGCACTGTTCTGATCCAGGGTTTGCATTCGGGGCGCTGTGGTGTTGGGTGTAAAGATATGTACCGGTGACAGACGGGCAGCGCGCATGGCATCAAGATATTCAGCACCCTCAGACGGGGGCAGGTCCGGAATAATACAGCCCTGAATACCGATATCTGCACAGCGTTTAACGAATTGCTCAACGCCCTGACAAAAAAGTATGTTGTAGTAAGTCATAAACAAAAACGGAATATCGAATTCATCTGACAGACGCTCTGCCAGCTCAAAGCTCTGCTCAACCGTCGCACCAGCCTTTAGTGCTTCAGCATTGGCCTTCAGAATCACCGGCCCGTCGGCCATGGGCTCGGAAAACGGAATTTGCAATTCCATCAGGTCAACGCCTGCCTCGACCATATCTTCCACTACCCGTCGCGAGTCGTCGAAGCTTGGATAACCCAGCACGATATGGGTCATCAGCAATATGTCTTTTTGCTTACGCTTGTCGCGTATGTACTGTTCCAGTGCCGTGCTTTG
>CAYMFQ010000357.1:2397-4486 GCA_964389335.1 uncultured Granulosicoccaceae bacterium | reverse complement strand
CCGGAGGCATTGTTGACCAGAATATCGTGCACGCGCGAGCGCCCGTCTGACAGCAGCCGCGGCTCACCTCCTATCTTGGTGACCAGGTATTTATTGACATCCTCAACACCGTAGAAGTACCACACCAGCACGGTGATAATGGTATACGCGGCAACCAGAATCGCCACCATTACCAGCGGCAATCCCCAGACCTTCACGTTGTAAGCCAGAAACACCACAATGGCCAGCCCAACGATAAGCACCAGCCAGCCACCGGTTGTGTTCAAACACTGCGGGTCGTCGACGGTGGTTGGCTCCGGCAGACCGAATAATTCTGCATTTTCTTTTTCTATCTGCAGGCTTTCGGCAATAAGCCTGGCACGGTCACCGGTGACCTGGTCAACAATACAAACCGCTTCTATTTCTGCCAGGTAGGTGAACGAGATAATCAGCGCCATGGTGACCAGCGCGATATCCATAAACAAACCGAAGCGACGACGCACTACGCTTTTATCGCGCCACGCACGCCACATGGAATGATGCAGCGCGACGATCATCATCATCAGCGCAAACATAAACGGGTAGTAGTATTCGAACGGAAATTTTCGAATGATAAAGTTCTGATTGCCAACCAGGTCTGCGGCCCATTGATCGAGCCCCGGTATACCTGGCATGGCGTTGACCAGGCCCAACACTACCAGCAATACTGACAGCCAGTAGATAACTCTGGTAACCCCGGTTGCGGAATTGTCTTCTGCGGCAGCCATTAACTCTCAGGTGTTCCGAACAGTTGCATAGGAAGGCATCTCACATGGATCGATAACGGCAATAGAACTGAACGTACTGCAATCAGCAACAGAAAAGGGTCGCGAGCAATAACTCGCGACCCTGTATCAACAACACATACCGCTTTAAGGCTTTGCGCAATCCGGAACAGTAATGCCCGCTTCTTCAAAAGCGGCTACTGAACCCGCATGATACTTCAGCGGTACCGCACCACACAGACCGGAGAGCGCCGGGTCAGCGGTCCCCATGTTAGTGGTTCCCATAAACGGTGTTTTGGTCAGGAAGGCATCAACATTAGCCAGCATCGCCGCGGTCAGGGCTTTTGCCGTGTCGAAGTCCATATCCTTGTGTACCACCTCAGCGGCAACCGTGGTTGGGCTGCGCCAGACACCGTCTTCGCTAACGACGGTCAGGCCATCCTGTGGTGCCATATCCTTCAGATCAAACACCAGTCCGGAGGTGCCGGGGCTCTTGATGTATTTCTGCATGCGCTCGCCTTCCCAGATTTCCTTCGGCACAGACCATAAGGTCATATCACCGGCGGCCAGAGAGCGTGTGATGCGATTGTCCGGAAAAGTGATTGGCAGCATAACGCCGTCGACAGACCCATCGGAGATGGTCTTGGCCATCTGCCCCCAGTTAACCTGTAGTCCCTGGTAGTCTTTGCCTTCTTCAACACCGCTGACAATGGTCAGAATTCCGCGGCCGTTGGTGAGTGCGGCTCCGCGCGGCGGACCATTCAGAATTTTCTTGCCCTTGACAGAGTCCCACCCTTTCACGCTGCCACTGTTGTAGGCGTACAGGCCAAAACCACCGTAGTTGTAGGTATACAGCGCACGTACATTGCCGATCAACTCCGCGCCCTTTTCCTTGCCAAGTTTGGCATAGGGGCCGGCGCCTTTTGACATCAGGAATGTCAGTATCAGTGGCGCACCGGATACGTCGGTTTTACCTTCGGCGACGTTCTGCAGTGAATTGGTCAGCGTCTGGCTGTCGGCAACCTGAAAGTCTGCCACGCTTTCTTTTGACGCAATTTCTGCCAGTGTGGTCATTGCAGTAAACGGTACAGTCCCCGGCGGTCCGGTTTCCGCGGTGAGAATAGACTGTGCAACTGCGTTGCCCGATAGCAGGCACAGTGATGCGCCCGCAGCCAGTAGTGTTCGTAGTTTCATTCTCTCTCCAGTCATTTGTCGTCGGTTTGTTTCACAGAACCCATTGACGGTGCTCGCGCCGGTGGTTCGATATCGTCTTCGTTCCAGTATCCGATCAGCACACCCAGTTTGTCTTCTATACCAGTCAGTTGCGTTGCACGTTCCTCGGAGAT
>CAYMFQ010000357.1:0-2297 GCA_964389335.1 uncultured Granulosicoccaceae bacterium | reverse complement strand
AGAAAAAAATCAAACTCGGAAACCGCATAGTCGCGCCACTGAACGGATTCGCCGCGCAGATGGGGTGTTAGTGACCTGCCATCCAGAATATGCTCTGCCACCTCACCACCCCAGTACTCTACAAAGGTGGGTAACAGATCTATGGCCTCGACCAGCTCGTCGCACGTGGTGCCTCTGGTGGCATCGTGAGCGGGATCAGGGTCGGCAATGATCAGTGGAATGCGGACCGCGCCATCGTGAAAGAAGTCTTTGTCACCCACCCAGTGGTCGCCGAGATAATCACCATGATCAGCCGTGAACACCACCATGGTATCCTTCAGCAGATCGCGTTGTTGCATAAACTCAAACAGCTCACCCAACTGATCATCAATCTGTTTGATCAACCCCATATATACCGGGATGACCGTCTCGCGTGCCTCGTCTTTGGAAAACGTTTTACCGCTGACTCTGTCAAGAAAGTGTTTTAGCAGCGGGTTGGGATCATCCAGTTCGGATTCAAGCCGGAATGCTTCCTGTACATCTGCAGGCCCGTACATATCGTTATAGGGTGCCGGTGCAATGTACGGCCAGTGTGGCTTAATGTACGAAAGATGCAGCAACCACGGTGTTTCGCCATCGTCCTCGTCGAGAAACTGCATGGCGCGACGCGTCATGTACGGGGTTTCGGAGTCTTCGTCTTTGACCCGTGCAGGCTTATTGGCACTGTCGTTGAAATAACCTGATCGTATGCCGTCGTCGTTCTCAACCGAGTTGGCGGCCCAATGCCACGGATTGGGTTCGTTGTAGCCTTTGCTTTTCAGGTATTCGTTATAGGCAAGATCAGGCTTTACCACTGCATCCGGGTGGATACCGTCGTCTCTTTCATAAGCTTCAAAGCCTGCCTCGCTGTGGTGCACGCCAATGGCACTTTGCGGGTCTATGCCAAGCCGCTGCATGCCTTCGGTATCTGCGAACATATGCGTCTTGCCGACCAGCACAGGCCGCACGCCCAGCGGCTTTAGATGATCGCCGATGTTTCGTTCACCAATGCGCAACGGCACGAAGTTGTTCGTAGCGCCGTGCGACGATACATAGCGACCGGTGTAGAAACTCATGCGGCTCGCGCCGCACACCGGCGACTGGCAATAGGCGTTGGTAAAGCGCACGCCTCTTGCCGCCAGTGCATCGATGTTTGGCGTTTGCAGCGAGCGGTGGCCGGCACAGGACAGATAGTCCCAGCGCAGCTGATCACACATGATAAATAGAACGTTTTTACGCGCCACGCTGGCACTCCGCGGCGCGCCACCGCTGCTGTTTTGTTTCGATTAACACCACGTTAGAGGTTAACCTTTCCGCCATCTACGTTGATGGTTTGGCCGGTCAGGAAGTCACTGTCCGGTGTACACAGGAACAACAGCGAACCGAGTAAATCTTCCGGCACCATTTCGCGCTTGATTGATCGACTGGCGATGGTTGGACCGCGCGCCATATCAAAACCGTCATTGGCACGCACGCCTTCACTTTCTGTCAAGCCCGGTGCGATAGCGTTGACCTGAATGTTTTTGTCTCCCAACTCGCGCGCGTGACCGCGGGTCAGCGCTATAACCGCGCCTTTTGACGCTGTGTAGTGTGACAGACCTGGCGGACCGTAATAGAAGGTGCCTGACGCGATGTTAACCACCTTACCACCACCGGCTTTGATCATAGTCGGGACAATAGCCCGCATAACCTGATGAACCCCGCGCACGTTGACCTTCATGATCTGGTCAAATTCATCGTCGCTGATTTCAAAAAACGGCTTGGGAGTCAGTGTGGCAAATATCGCGGCGTTGTTTACCATGATATCGAGTCCACCCATGTCACCGGTGGCTTTCTCAACCATCGCTTTGAGATCATCGTTTGATGTGATGTCGACCTTCATGCCCTGGGCGCTGCCACCAGCGTCGGTAATCGACTTTACGGCCTCTGCGGTGTCCTGCACATCGGTGATCAGCACATTGGCGCCTTCATCAGCCATGGCTTTGGCCATTAACGCACCAATGCCCTGCGCTGCTCCGGTAATTACTGCGGTTTTGTTGTCGAGACGGCCCATGGGCTCCTCCGGATGTTCAATGTAACGGTTAAAAAAGTGTGAGTGTCACGTTCAGGCTTCTATCTCTTCACGCATCTATTTCGAGAATTTTTGCCACTTCGGGCCAGCTCTGTGCGCCGTTTTCACGCAGATCACTGGTCAGATCTTCAGGTACCCAGTCAATTAACGCCGGCCTGAAGTTGGGCATCGATTCGATTCTCGCAAACCATTTGGTGACATTGGGCAA
>CAYMFQ010000356.1:0-4530 GCA_964389335.1 uncultured Granulosicoccaceae bacterium | reverse complement strand
AAGGTGAGGTGGTTTGTTTGTAGGCAAGCATTGAAATGTTAGCTGGTGGATGCGCAAGCTTATCCACCCTACGCCTGCTCAAACCATCTGCGGCATGTCAGCCGGATGCACATTGCATCGGTAGGGTGGATAAGCCTGCGCATCCACCACAACGCGAAAAAAAGAAACAGACTCCTATAAACCGCGGACTTTAATTCACCCCACCAGCCACAAACCTAAAACACGCAATCAGGCAACAACGTAGCAATCGCATCTTTCGCCTGCTGTAACTCCGCTATAAATTTCACCTGGTGTTGATTAAACCGATCCGACGGCGCGGGAATCGATATCGCATAGTATGAGCCATTAAAGCTGAATGCGATGCCAACCGCTGAAATACCGGGTGTATGTTCATCAAGGTCGAGACCGTAGCCTTCGCTGCGCACGGTGGCGAGTTCGTCTTTAACGCCGTTCAGTGTCAGTGTCGTTTGCTGATGGCTTATCTCACGTGCAACGATCGCCGCGACGCTTTCCGCGCTTTTCAATGCAAGCACCGCTTTACCATTGGCAGTTAACGTCATTGGAAAGCGCTCGCCAATCGCAGACACCGCACGCAGCCGCTGCTTACCCGATACCTGGTCGATAAACACCATCTGATGGTCGCGACACATCGCAAGGTCGACGGTTTCACCGGTGGCTTCTGCTAACTGCTCCAGCAGCGCTCGCAGTTTTTTACGCACGTCGGGTCGGCCGGCTTCAGCCAGTTGCTGAATGGTGCCGCCGATAAAGTACCCCACGCCACCGGGCCCGGCGCTCAGCATCCCTTCGGTCAGCAGTGCACCCACAATGCGCTGCACGGTCGAGCGTGGCAGCTCGGTTAGGGCGGCAATTCTGCCGAGGCTGGGTGGTTCCGACTCCTGGCTGACGACGCGCAGTATGTCCGCGGCGCGTGACAACACCTGAATCCCCGAGGAATCGCTCTCGCGTATCGGCGTTGCAGCGCGGGTGGTTACTGGCTTTTGCGAGGTCATACATTTTCCTGTGCGGGGTGTCTTCGGACGCTGCGAGGCTGGGGAAATATAGCCGAGAACGCAATGATTAATATGCTTGACTGCGATACGATACACGTGCACCATGATGCGGGACAAGTGGCAAATCAACAATTGCGGAGGAAACCATCAATGACTGTGACGATTCGCGGCATCGACTTTCAGGAAAATGACAACAACGATATGGGCCTCGAGTTCGTCAATCTGAGCCATCGCTATGGCTTTCAGTGCCCGAACTGGCCGTACTTCAAAGACGTGGCAATTGAGCGCACGCACTACATGGCAAAGTCCGGTGTGTTGTCGCAGACCATCACCACCACCATGCATGTCACCACCCACATTGATGCACCGGCACACGTGGTACAGGGCACACCGTTTATTGATGAAGTGCCACTGCCGCATTTCTTCGGTACCGGTCTGGTGGTGAATATTCCCAAAGAGAAGTGGGAATCAATCACCGGCGATGATCTGGAAAACGCCTGTGGTCACGCCATCCGCAAAAACGATGTATTGATCATTAACACCGGGTGGCACAAGCGCTATGAAGACGGCGACTATTTTCCCTACTGCCCCGGGCTTGTGTCATCTGCCGCAGACTGGATGGTAGAGAAGGGCATTAAGGTGGTTGGTCACGATACACAGGCCAACGATCATCCGCTGGCAACAGCTATCGGCCCGCAGCGTAACGGCCCAATCCTGCCGCATCTGGAGCAGGAATATAAAGAGTGGTCCGGTGGCAATGACTGGGCTGATGACTTCCCCGAGTGGGAGCCAGTACACAACAAGCTCTTCAGTAACGGCATCCTCGGTATCGAAAACGTCGGTGGCGACCTTGATCGCGTAACCGGCAAGCGCTGCACATTTGCGTTCTTTCCGTGGAACTGGGATCGCGGCGACGGCTGCATCATTCGACTGGTTGCGATGATGGACAAGAAGCAGGCCTACCGCATCGAGGCCGGGGAAGATTTCTAATGCTGGTCAAACGCTTTGCCGACGCACAGCCTTATGAAGCACCCAACCACTGGGACGTCAGTGGCTTGCGATTGCAGGGGTTTGAGGAGGGCGGGCCGGAAAACCAGTGGATCGGTTTTTCGCAGTTTTTACCTGGTGGTGGTGCAGGGCCTGACTCAACGCCATTTGAAAAAGTCTATGTCGTGCTTGAAGGCGAGATGACCATCACCATCGATGGTCAGGACACCGTACTCGGCGCTATGGACAGCTGCACCATCCCGCCAGATGAAGTGCGCAAGATCGAAAACCGCAGCAACCACGTGTGCAAGATGCTGGTAGTTATTCCGTACCCCGATGGCAAGAGGCCCTGATCATGTCACTCGATAATCCACACGCGTTGTTTGACGTTAAAGACAAAGTGGCGCTCATCACTGGTGCATCCGGTGCGTTTGGCGCTGTTGCCGCCCGCGCGTTGTCCGGTGCCGGCTGCAAGGTATCTTTGGTTGCCGGCAACAAAGAGGCAATGGCTGAAGTCGCCACGGCCTGTACCAGCGAGGCGCATCAGATCAATGCGCGACCCGACAGCGAAGACGCCTGCGATAGCATCGTTAAGCAAACCGTGGACGCATTCGGTCGCGTTGATATTCTCGTGGTGGCGTCCGGTATGAACAAAGTCGCAAAGATCGACGACATGGATCCGACCGACTTCGACAACATCATGGATGCCAATGTGCGTCAAAGCTGGATGATGTCTCGTGCAACAGTCAAGCAAATGAAAGCCCAGGCTGGTGGCGGAAAAATCGTTTTGATGTCATCCGCCCGCGGGCTGCTCGGTCATCCTGCCGGTTACACTGCTTACTGTGCATCAAAGTCTGCCGTCGATGGCATTACCAAAGCCCTTGGCTGTGAGCTGGGCGCGGACGGCATCACCGTCAATGCCATCGCACCCACTGTATTCCGCTCGCCGTTAACCGCATGGATGTTTGAAGACACCGATGAAGCGAAAGCGGTCAGGGGTGGCTTTTTAACCCGCGTGCCCAAAGGCCGTCTGGGGGAACCGGAAGACCTCGCCGGTCCGCTGTTGTTTCTTGCATCGAAAGCATCAGACTTTTACACCGGCCATATTCTATATGCCGACGGCGGCTATACAGCCGGATAAGACGAGTGACTGCTAACACCAATAATATAGCGGTACTCGGTGCAGGATTGATGGGGCACGGTATTGCGCTGACCTTTGCCACCGCCGGTCATCCTGTCATGGTATTTGATCCTGTCGACGGTGCCCGTGAGTCGCTGCATAGCCGCGTTCGCGACAGCATGCAACAGTTGGGTTACAACGCTGTGCAGATCGACAGTGCAGCGGACCTTATAGCGGTTGCAGATAGTATCGAAGCCACCGTCGCCGCTGCAGATGTGGTGATTGAAGCCGCACCCGAGAAGCTTGAGCTCAAGCAGTCCCTGTTCGCTGAAACAGAGCGTCACGCACCCGCTGCGGCCATCATCGCGTCGAATACTTCGGTGATTCAGATTTCTAAGATTGTTGGCGAGCTAACAACTCGGCACAGAATGCTGGGCACGCATTGGTGGAACCCGCCACATCAGATTCCACTGGTGGAAGTTATCAAGACCGAATGGACTGACAGTGCCGTTGCCGACACGATGCTCTCGCTGCTAACAAGCATAGGCAAGCAGGCGGTGATGGTTGAAAAAGATGTGCCGGGCTTTATTGGCAATCGACTGCAACACGCGTTATGGCGCGAAGCGATATCCCTGGTTGAAAACGGTATTTGCTCCGCCGAGGCAGTTGATAACGTGGTTAAGGCGAGCTTTGGTCGCAGGCTCGCGGTACTCGGCCCGCTTGAGAACGCAGACCTGGTTGGCATTGAGCTAACACAGGATATCCACAAACAAGTGTTGTTTGATCTTGAAACCTCGAAGGCCCCGTCAGACTACTTACAACGTTTACTCGATGAAGGCAAAACCGGAATGGCTGCGGGCAGTGGCTTTCGCGAGTGGAGCAAAGAAGATTTAGCACAGACCAAAGCCCGTATCGCATCACACCTAAAACAACTGGAAGAGATACTTCCATAACCGCTGGAGAAGGACGAGCTCATGAAACGCAATGTAAGCAGACGACAGTTTCTCGGATCAGCCGCCGCACTGGTGGCAGCGCCCGCGATACTGAAACACACTCGCGCCTACGCCGCTGACCCGGTGATAAAGATCGGTCACGTCAGCCCGCGCACGGGTCCGTTGGCAGGCTTTGCCGAAGCGGACGACTTTGTATAAAAGGCATACAGGCAGCCTTGTCAGAGGGTGTGGAGAACAACGGCAAGCGCTACAGCGTCGAAATTATTTCCAAAGACAGTCAGTCAAACCCGAACCGTGCAGCTGAAGTTGCGGCTGACCTTATCCTCGGTGATGAAGTCGACATTATCGTCGCCGCATCCACCCCCGATACCACCAACCCGGTAGCGGATCAGGCCGAGGTCAACGAAGTTCCGTGTATAACCACAGACTGCCCGTGGCAGCCGTACTTCTTTGGCAGAAA
>CAYMFQ010000355.1:0-4604 GCA_964389335.1 uncultured Granulosicoccaceae bacterium | reverse complement strand
ACACCCGCGACCGGCGCAATAAAGTTAAAGCTCAGCATAACGCTGGGCTTGTAGTTTTTAACCAGCCAGAAGGACACCGGAAAACCAAGCCCGGCCACTACCACACCCTGATACAGCAAACCTGCAACGGCCGCTGTGTTAACTGATTGCCACTGCACGGTTTCCAGAGCCATGCTAGCCACCGCAAACACCGGCAATGAAAAAAACATTTGCCACAGCGCTACCTTAAGCGGCGAAATACTCTTTACTGCGTTGGCACTGATCACCAGCCGGAAACCCAGTAGCGCCGCACTGCCAAGCGTGATCCACACTCCCACCGACACCCAGTCAGAATTCAGCACATCGGCTGGATTCAGCAGCGTCAGGCACACACCCAGAAACGCTAGCGACAATCCGATAACACCAATCAGATTAAGCCGGTCATTAACGATTAAAAAGTGTGCAAAGATGGCGGCGAAGATCGGGTTGGTGGATATCATGACCGACGCGATAATACCGGTGGTATGATCGATACCGATATTCATCGCGCCAATTTGCACCGTGAACATCGCACTAATCCACAACAACGTTAGCCACTCTTCACGGGTAGGCCACATTGTTTGCCGACTGATACGCGCCCACACCACCAGCACTGCAATGCCCAGTACAAAGCGAATAAACGCACTGGCAAAAGGCGGAAACGCAACCAGCCCAAACTTCACAGCAATCGGGTTGCCACCCCAAAGGGTATGTATAAATACCGCAATCAGCACGGCCTTCAACGGTACGTTAAGCAATGAAATTCCCGGTTGAGTAATTAGAGGTGGTGTATTGAAGCGGGTGTGTCGCGACTGGTGAAAGCAACTACGATGCGTGCTTCTGCAGGAACCGATCGAGCTGATTGGCAAACTCGCGACGGTCGGTCATGTTCATTGCACTCGGCCCGCCGGTGTCGACACCACTTGAACGCAGCGAATCCATAAAGTCGCGCATGCCAAGACGCTGTTTGATATTTTCAGTGGTAAAGCGCTCACCGCGCGGACTGAGGGCGTGGCCGCCCGCGGCGATGACCTCAGCTGCCAATGGAATATCCCCGGTAATCACCAGGTCTCCCGTCTCAAGCCGCCTGACAATTTCGTTGTCAGCCACATCAAAACCGGATTGCACCTGCAGCAAATTTATCCACTCAAGCGGCGGTACCGGCATCGCGTGATTGGCCACCAGTGTCATGGGTACACGTGTGCGCCTGGAAGCTTTAAACAGAATTTCTTTTATGACACCAGGACAGGCGTCTGCGTCGACCCATATTTTCATCAGCACCATTGTACACGGCGGGGTACATGGCGGGTGTAAACCGGTTCAAGCGATTGAGTCGTATTGCTCATTAACCACACCCCGACACTGTATTCCCGCCAACACTGACCACATACTATTCTATACGCAGAAAAACCACTGGCCCATCTATGCACTTTGTTCTTATTTTCCTGGCTATTATCGCACTGGTTCTGGGACCACAGCTCTGGATACGCTGGGTTTTCTTTCGCTATCGGGCAGATCAGCCCGGCATTCCGGGCACCGGCGCCGAACTGGCGCGACACCTGATCAGCCGCTTCGAACTCGATGGCGTTATCGTCGAGGAGACAGAGCCCGGGCGCGACCACTTCGACGGCAGCGCCCCGGCCGTCCGTCTGTCACCCAATAACTACCACGGCAAGTCGCTGACGGCGGTGGCGGTCGCAGCGCACGAGGTTGGCCACGCCATTCAATGGCATCGCAAAGAAACCGTATTTCGACTGCGCACAAAGTACATGCCGCTGGCCAGCCGTCTGCAGCAGATTGGCATCATGACGCTGTCACTGTCGCCGGTGATTGGTCTGCTGACGCGTAATCCGGTAGGGATCGCAGTACCGGTTATTGCGGGCGGACTGGTCGCGTTGTGTGGCGCGGCTACCTATCTGATTATTCTGCCCGAAGAGTGGGACGCGAGCTTCAACAAGGCAATGCCGATTCTGGTCGACGGCGAATACATCACCCCGGAACAACAATTCGGCGCGCGCCGCATCCTGCGCGCCGCCGCCCTGACCTACGCTGCCGGTGCGCTCGCGTCGCTGTTGCAGGTTTGGCGCTGGCTACCGCTGCTGTTGCGACGATAGCCGCTGGAAAACTGATATCGCGCGTACGCGAACCCCCGAGGATTCATGCCCCACCCGATCGCTATGGCGATATACTGCAACCCTGCACACGCGGCAAGCAACGGAGGAACGCATGACAAATCCAACATCAGAATCAACAGAGCTGGCCAACCGCGAGCATTGGAGCTTTGTACACAGTGTTGCCACCGACGGCAGCTGGACACCGGGGCTGCGCGACATTTTCGACTATCGTGACCTCGGCGTCGCAGATGCGACCAAGGGCGATTATGTCGCCCATATCATCAAACACAACGGCAAAAAAGCAGAAGACAAAGTACAGGCCTGGCACCTGCACGAATGCGATTTTCAATACGTGCTGGTATTGAACGGATGGGCCACCTTTGAATACGAAGGCGAAGGGGTTAAAACCATCAAAAAAGGCGATGGTATTTTGCAAAAGCCCTTTATTAAACACCGGGAAATCGCCTGTTCAGAAGACTTCGAGGTACTTGAGATCGTCTCGCCGGCCAACTTTGTGACACGTGAAGTTGATGCACCGGAATCATCGGACACTGCGTAAGATTTAGTTAGAAGACGCGCCTTACACAACACTGAACGCTCACGGTTACGAATTACATGCAAAACGATACCGCAGTCACCGACCATCAAATGCTCATTGATGGCAACTGGTCAGACGCCCTTGATGGTCAGCGCATCGAGGTGGAAAACCCGGGTCGCAAAACCATAGTTGCCACTGTGCCACGCGCCCAAAAAGCTGATGTCGACATTGCTGTCGCTGCAGCAAAAAAGGCTTTTCACAGCTGGCGTAACGTGGCGCCGCGCGACCGTGGCAAACTGCTGCTTGCGATAGCCGAGAAGCTCGAAGCATCGGTAGATGCCATGGGACAAACCATCGCCATGGAAACCGGTAACGCGGTGCGTACCCAGGCACGACCGGAAGCCGCTGCCGCGGCAGATGTGTTTCGCTACTTCAGCGGGCTTGCCAGCGAACTTAAAGGCGAACAAATTCCGTTAAACGAAAACATGCTCAGTTACTCGCGCAGAGAACCCATCGGTGTGGTCGGTGCGATTATTCCGTGGAACGCACCGGTGCTGTTGGCGGCACTTAAAATTGCACCGGCTGTATGCGCAGGTAACACCGTGGTATTAAAGGCCGCAGAAGATGCCCCACTCGGCGTCCTGTTGCTGGCGCGTACCTGTCACGAGGTTTTGCCACCGTCGGTGCTGCATGTACTCACGGGCTACGGTCACGAGTGCGGTGCAGCGATGGCTGAACACCCCGACATCTTAAAGCTGTCGTTTACCGGCTCAACTGCTGTCGGTAAATCAATTATGCGTGCCGCCTCCGATCGCATTGCACCGGTATCACTGGAACTCGGTGGTAAAAGCCCGTCTATTGTGTTTCCCGATGCCAATGAAGAGTGGGTTGTCGATGGCATTGTGGCCGCTATGCGTTTTACCCGTCAAAGCCAGTCCTGCACAGCAGGCTCGCGTTTGTTTCTGCACCGGGATATTTTTGAACCGTTCCTCGAAAAACTTGCCTCCCGTGCTGCGGCACTGAAAATGGGAGATCCACTCGACGAAGCCACGGACATGGGCGCAATCATTAACCGCAAACAGTTCGACAAAGTTTGCGGTTACATAGAAGAAGGTCTGTCACTGCCGGACGCACGCCTCATCACCGGTGGCATGCCCGACACCGAGGGAGCGCTCAGCCAAGGCTACTATTCACATCCAACTATCTTTGCCGACGCCAGTAACGACTGGCGCCTGTCGCGAGAGGAAATATTTGGCCCGGTGCTGATGGCCATTCCCTGGAGCGATGAAGACGAAGTCGTGCGCATGGCCAACGACAGTCACTACGGTTTGGCAGCGTTTGTCTGGTCTCGAGATATCGGCCAGGCACTGCGTACCGCGCACCGGGTGGAATCAGGCTGGGTACAGGTAAACCAGGGCCTGGGGCAAATGCCGGGTCAGTCCTATGGTGGCACCAAGCAGAGCGGCATCGGGCGCGAGTATTCACTTGAAAGCATGCTCGACAGCTTTACTCACAAAAAGAGTGTGACCGTAAACCTGAATATTCCGGCGCCCGAATAACGAACTCGTACCCTTAACAACACGCGTCGTTAAGATCTTTCAACCTGAACAATCCGGACAGGTTTAATTTGCACAGACAATGCGCTGTAGCCTCGTCTACAGCCGCAATTCAGTCGTTGCGGAGGCCGTTGTGCACTACGGCCGCACCTGAGTAACGTTAGTTTTCAACTCCTTGTACGCAACTCCACGACTACCGCTCAGCATACATTTAGTTTTCACGTTAAGAACTTTTGGCCTGTTCGCAAAAATTACAGAACTTACATAATTCATCACGACTATTAAACTTCCCCAGCCTGTGCCGATGTTGTTGCTGCATGGGGTCACACAGACCCGGTAACTATTTCCAGCAGGGGGAATAATGGACATTCTGAATAT
>CAYMFQ010000354.1:0-4649 GCA_964389335.1 uncultured Granulosicoccaceae bacterium | reverse complement strand
TTTGTGCGTGGCAACCTGCGCATTGACGGCATTGATCAGGACAGCGGCAGAACGCTGATGATTGATTTGCAGAACGAATATCTTGTTGCCCGTGAAGAAAATCACATACACGCCATGGTGCCGGACCTGGTGTGCATTGTCGATGCGGAAAGCGGCCGTGCAATCGGTACGGAAGAGCAGCGCTATGGCTTGCGGGTGGCGGTGATTGTATTACCGGCCCCGGCGCTTTTGTTAACACCGACTGCGCTTGAGTCTGTCGGCCCGCGTGCCTTTGGCTACGAATTTAGCTATTCGGCAGGTGGGTCTTGTGGATAACCGTTCAGGTCGCAGGATTTGTACTATGCGTTGTAATATTGTTCGAATCAGTAGTGTGTATTTATTAACTTACTCTCATCAACTTACTCTCCTCAATAAAGGAATCAGCAATGTTAAAAACAGTTCGCTGCCTGGCAGGCGCTGTGGTTTTCTCCGCCTTTACCGCAGGTGCTGCAAGTGCAGAAACACTCACCATCAGTTCATGGGGTGGCTTTTTCGAGGAAACACTGGCTGCTGAAATATACCCGGGGTTCACCGAGAAAACCGGCATTGAAGTAAAGTCCATTGCGCAGCCAGAAGATTCCGCGTGGATGACGCAGTTAATGGCCGCGGCACGGGCTAAAAAAGCGCCGGCTGATCTGTCGCTGGTGGTCGACGAAACACTGATACGCGGTAATACGGCAGGCTTATGGGCAAAGCTTGATCCGGCAAACATGGAGGGTGCCAAGTCGCTGATAGACGGTTATGTCAAAACCGGTGATGATAACAAGGCTTATGGCGTCGGCGCTCTGGCATTCTATACGACGTTTGTTACTAATACCGACTATGCCAAAGAGGCTCCCACAAGCTGGAAAGATCTGTGGGAAACAAAGTGGGATAACAAAATTGGTATTGTTACCACCCCTAATTCAGGGCTGCTTGAAGCAACAGCAAAGACCTTTTTCGGTGGCTATGAGATCATGGAAACCCGTGAAGGGCTTGAAAAAGTTATCGCAAAAATTGCCGAGCTCAAGCCGCAGGTGAGTCTTTGGTATCGTGATGAAGGTCAGTTCCAGCAGGCACTGGAGGCAGGGGAGCTTAACGCCGGCCTGTACTACCACGATGTGGCGATGCTCTCTATCTGGGATGGTAAGCCCATTGCGTCTACCTTTCCTGAAGAAGGCGGTATTGTTTCAGATGCATACTGGGTGGTACCGCGTGACAGCAAAAACGTAGCTGCCGCTGAAAAGTTTATCAGTTACATGAGCATGCCGGAGACGCAGGCACTGATGGCTCGCAAGATGGGTGTGTTTCCGGTGGTCCCGCGTTCAACGACTGATCTGACTGACGAAGAGTTTGCGGCCGTCGGCAGTGATATTGAACCCATTCGCGTGCAAACTGAAATTCACCTGCGTGAAGGTGACTGGCTGGAATCAAAGTATCAGGAAATGATTGCAGAATAACGGCAGTTATCCCTTGTTTGACCGGTAGCTGAGTTTTGGCTGCCGGTTAAGCAATCCGGAATCAACGGCGTCAATTGTCTATGTCAGAACTCAGTCTAACCGGTGTTGGTAAGCGCTACGGCAATAGCGTGGCGCTGGCTGATGTATCTTTGCACATAAAGCCAGGTGAGTTTATCTGTTTGCTCGGTGAGTCAGGCTGCGGAAAAACCACTTTGCTACGGGTTATTGCCGGTCTGGTTCAGCATGAGCACGGGGACATTACACTTGCGGGTAGCGACCTGTCGGGCGTGCCGTGCCACAAGCGCAATATCGGTATGGTATTTCAGTCGCTCGCGCTGTTCCCGCACTTAAATGTTGGTGCCAATATCGCCTACGGGCTAAGAATGCGTGGAGCGGCGACCGATGTTACTCAGCAGCGGGTTGATCACCTGTTGCAACTGGTGGGTCTGGCAGACTACGGCGCACGCTCTGTCGCGTCGCTTTCCGGTGGGCAAAAACAACGAGTCGCGATTGCACGTGCGTTAGCCATGGAGCCGCAGTTGTTCCTGATGGATGAGCCGTTCTCGGCACTTGATGCGGGGTTGCGTGACCACCTGCAACAGGAGGTTCGGAAAATACAGCAGCAACTGGCTGTCACTACCATATTCGTCACACACGATCAGCGCGAGGCAATGTCACTGGCAGATCGAATCGTTGTTATGAATAACGGCAGAATCGAACAGGTCGGCACGCCTGAGGAAATTTACCAGCGACCGGCAACCCGATTTGTTGCGGAATTCATTGGTGCCAACAACTTACTGGACGTCGACATCACTGCAGATTCTGTGCGGTTCGATACGGTCTCTCTCGGTCCGCCGCATGGAGTGGTGCAGGGGCAGACGGGGCACTGCACTCTGGCTATTCGACCCGAGGCAATCAGTATAGAAGCGGCCTCTATCGAACAAGGCGGCAGTCCTCCACAATCACAGCTGCAGGGCAGGGTCGTACAGCAACGGACCCTGGGTGCACTGATAGAACACGAGATCGATATCGGAACTACGGTGATTAAACATACCTGCTTTCAGGGTAACGCACCCGCTGTCGCCGTAGACGATACTGTCAGCATCGGGTTCGACTGGTCGCAGGTGTGGTGTCTGCCAGGGGCGCGTCAATGAAGTTCAGGAGTCTGCGCGGTAGAAGTCTGCGTAGCGAGAGTGTGACCGGTTGTGGCTGAAAATAGCGGAAGTTCTGCCGCGCAGGCTCCTTGGCTTAGCCTGTTGGCGCCGCGTCTGTTGGGTGTCTCTGCGTTTGGTATATTGGCAGTGTTGTTTTTAATGCCGCTCGCATTCATGGTGGTGGTCAGCTTCTACAAGCCTGACCCGATGGCGTTCTACCAGGTGGCGTTTAGCTGGGAAAACTACGCAAAGTATTTCAGCAGCTTTTATCTAAAAGTGACACTGCGATCTCTGTTGTCGGCGGCATTGAGTGCAGTGATTGTAGTGATGCTCGCCTTTGCGCTCACGCTGGCGATTGATGGTCTGAGCAGGCGGTGGCAGCTATTCTGGGTAATCCTGTTATTGTCACTGATGTGTCTGAGTGAAGTCATTGTCGGGTTTTCGTGGCTTATCCTGTTGTCTGAGAGCGCTGGTATTCCTCGGCTGCTCGGCGCACTTGGCCTGTGGGATGACCCGCGCTCTCTGTCACCCGGGTTTGGCGCGATGATGATAGGGCTGGTGACGCTGGGGCTTTCGATTGTCTCGATTATTTTGTACCCGCAGATCGCTGGCCGCGACAAAAGCGTTGAAGAAGCAGCAAGGACGCTTGGCACCCCGCCTCTGATGGTCGTTTTTTATGTCACGCTGCCAATCTTTGCTCAAACGCTGGTAGCGCTCAGCCTGACCATGTTTGTCTATTTGCTTGGAGTTTTTGTTATGCCCACCATGTTGGGGCGCCCGTCAGACTGGACCATGACCGTCATGATTAGCGACAAAGCGCTGGGAGATGCCAATCTGCCGCTGGGTGCTGCGCTGGCTGTGGTGATGTTAATTATTACCGCTGCCATTCTATTGTTGTCTTACTTTATCACTCGCAGGCAATCGACATGAACAGCCCGGTGATCGCAGCAAAAGTGCCCGTAGTTACAATAAACACAGCAGGTTTCGAAACAACCTTTGTCGGGCTTTGTCCATGAGAAGTATCGGCGCCCGATTACTTTTGTGGCTTACAGCGATCGGGGTCATCGCGCCGTTTATTGTTGTTGCAGGCGTCTCGGTAGGTAAGTCGAAAACGATTTCTTTCCCACCCGAAGAGCTCTCCGTTACGTGGTACCGGATTCTGTTTACCGATCCGGACTGGCTGAAGGCAATAGGAGCCTCACTGCTGGTGGCTGTATGTGCCGCGCTGATCGCAGTGACACTGGCATTTGTGATCAACTATGTGTTGTGGCGACTGAAATCTGCTTTCTCACGTTTTACCTTCGCAATGGCGCTGGGGCCGTTTTTGCTGCCCCCCATAATTCTGGCCCTTGGTGCCAGTCTGTTCTGGGCTGAGGCGGGTTGGTACGGTCGTATTGAGGCCACGATGATCTCTCACGGGATATTTCTGGTGACTTTGCCATTAGTTATTATTGCGCGCGGGTTTGCGAATCTCACCGACGATGTAATAGAGGCCGCCACCATCATGGGCGCCACGCCACGGCAGCTCTTAACGTCTATAATATTGCCGCTTATCACCCCGTACCTGCTCACTGGTTTTGCACTGGTTGCCATCATCAGTGTTAACGAATATCTGATAGCCAATATGATTTCAGGCTTTGTTGTTGAAACGCTTCCGATTAAGATATTCAACAACGTTCGCTATGGATACACGCCGGTGGTGGCGTCAGCATCTATGTTGTTTGTTGGTATTACCGTAGTGGTGTTGTTGCTGGTAGCACGGTCTACTGATCTATTGGCGTTGCTGGGTTCTAAAAATGAATCCGCCGATACCAGGTGACTATGCCTCTTCCAGGGTGAATGGTGGCTTGAGTTGGGTGCCGATTGCGTTCAGCGAGATGGCCAACTTCGAGGTACCCGAGCGGCTCCACATAGTGTGTCGCCAGTGGAGTAGTAATCTGACCCGTTGTGGTTTTTCCATTGGAGTCAGTGACGGATAAATTGTTGTCTATCGTGGTGTTGTCTACCGTGCAGGTAC
>CAYMFQ010000353.1:0-4671 GCA_964389335.1 uncultured Granulosicoccaceae bacterium | reverse complement strand
GCCGCCCAGATCAACACCAGCCAGAAAAACAGAAACACCCAAAGACCAGCTGTCATATTAATGGCAAGCAATACCACCAGATAGCAAAACGACATCAGCAGAACAACAAGTCCTGCGAGACACAACACACGCAATGGCACCACCAGTTTTCCGTTAGCCTCAGAACCTGCCTGCGCTTGCTGCTGTACTACCTGCTTAGGCGGTTCAAACTCAGCACCGTTGATGAACCTGGCGATGGCGGGCCAGTACGGCTCGGATATGGCACCGGCATGGCCACCATTAAATGGCCCGTAATTTTTAACTTTGTCAGTCATGTACTCTGCTTGAAAACCCTGCTGCCCTGCACCACCGACGTTCAGGAACGACCAGCCAAGGTATTCGATAAACCCGGGCGAGGTACTGATGATGTAATCGTTAGCGTTGATAACATTAACCACCTTCTCACTAACCTGATCGTTGCATTGTGACCATTGATAATCGGTGCGTGCCACGCAGCCTGCCAGATACATACGTCTGAACCTAATCGACTCACAAAGCTTCATTGCCTGCAAAGCCAGATAGGTACCATTGCTGTGCCCGACAAAGCTAATGTCAGCATTCGGATAGTGTATTTTCAATGTGACGTACATTTCGAGAAACCAGCGTACTTTACTCTTGCGAGCAAACACACTGAGAAAGTTCAATACAGAAAAGAACCCATAGGATGGTGTCGGGGTGCGTACTTTATAACTGCCGGTAACCTGTTTTATCTTTGCACCGATACGTTTGGTCCAGAACCCGTCGTCTCTAACTCCATGTAACAGGATCACCACATGTTCCACTTCAGTATGTACGCGGTTTTGCACCGGCAGATCGAGGTGATAAAAGTAATCGTCGATATGGTCGCCGGAAATACTAAAGCGCTGCAGTTCATCATCACCACCCAGCAGCGATGTTTTCATGGTATCGCGCCACTGCTCAACCGCGCGTTTGCCGATGCCACCCGGGTTGATAATCTCAAAGTGGCTAAGGCCTGGCAGTTCGATGTACCAGCTTTCAATTAACGGCAGTATCTCCACTGTGTCAGCTGGCGATACATAGCGATCACGAGTACCAATGAGGTAGATAAACCGAACGTGTGACAAGTGCTCGCTGTACCGCAGGAACCGCAGCTGCTGCTCTACCACATACGGTGTGCCGCGCTCTGCGCTACTGTAAAAGAACACATTCCAGTGCACGTTAAACGAGTGCAGCCACGTCACCTTCGTCATCCAGGCCAGCTTGTTAATCAGGACCATGAGACGAATGATCGGCATCATCAGCCGTACGGCAAAAGGCGTTGCCGTGGTGATCGACCAGCCCCTGAGAATGCCACCGGCATATAACACGCGGTCTATTTGCTTTACCCACTCGAGCTTATCCGACAATGCCTGCAAAAGCGCGCCACGTACCAGCAGACAACCTGTGCTAAAGCCGAACAACACAATCTTCTGTGGCCGATGCTCATCGACCGCATCATTGATAAAGCTGACGATCTCCTGCTCCAGATCAGCGGGGTTGCGAGTGGAGAAAAGACCCATGTCGAGTTGAGGCTGCAGTACCCGACTGTCTTTTGGAAGCTGTTTACACAGTTCGTCGATCAGCCCCTGCCTTAACCTGCCCGCCGGCCCCCAACCCCTGACCAGAATTACCAGATACCTGCAACCTGTGCATTCACTCATAATACTGACTCACTATACATCGCAAAAAATAGTTACTGACTGTCGCTGCGCTCAGTACCGCAGTTAGCTTACAACCGCACCGGCAACTGGTTATAACCACGAAAGCGCGCCAGCGGCATGCGTTGCGGGTCGCCGGCGGGCTGCATGTGCGGAAAACGATCAATCAGTTTTCTAAATGCGATCTTGCCTTCATAGCGCGCCAGTGTTGCCCCAAGGCAAACATGAATACCGGTGATGAAAGCAATGTGTCTGTTAGGTTTGCGTGAAAAATCAATCGAGTCTGCATGGTCAAATATTGACTCATCGCGGTTTGCTGATGCAATTGACGTATGGATATAGGTGCCGGCCGGTATCATTTTGCCACCGATCTCGGTGTCTTTGGATGTGAGCCGATTACCGATCTGCAGCGGACTTTCGAATCGCAGTATTTCTTCCACAGCCGGTTCTATGTAGTCCGGATTATCAACCAATAGTTGATACTGATCGGGCGCCTGTAAAAACATGCCCACGCCATTAGCCATCAGACTGGTGGTCGTTTCATGCCCGGCATTCAACAGAAAAATACAGTTCTGAATTAACTCTTCCTGCGTCAGCACACGACCATCAAACTCGCCAAATATCAAGGCTTCCAGCACCTCGCCCTGCCCGGCGCGTTCCGGGTTATTGCGACGATGGTTGATAAGGTCGTTGAGCATGTCGCCAAACTCAGCTACTGCCTCATTGCCACGTTGCAAACGCTCCTGCGATATAACCGGGTCAAGCGCACCGAGAATTGCCAGTGAAAAGCCGCGCAGTTTGTGCCGATGTTCGCGCGGCACTCCTAACATAAACGAGATCACCTCTGTTGGCAGTCGCATGGCAAACGCACTGACAAAGTCGACATCGCCGGCACCGTCAAGATCGTTGAGCAGATCATCGACGATGTCTTCGATCAACGGTTCCATTTCCGCAAGCTTGCGTGGTGTGAACGCATGTGCCAGCAGCTTGCGCACGGTAGTGTGGTAAGGCGGATCGTTAAATATCAGGCTGGTGGTGTGATGCGTGTACAGCGGACCATCACCGAACTTTTCAGAGAAGGCAGCGGTTTTATCCGACACCATGCTCTTGTCCTGATAAACCGCACGCACGTCCTCGTAGCGAGTCAGGTACAACGAGCCGTCCGGGTTGAAATGCACCGGATCATGCGCACGCAGATTGGCAAGCGTTGGATACGGATCGTCAATGAAAGCTTTGTCGATGGCGTTTAGGTCAAACGCCTGTGCTTCTTCAACGCTCAAGACATCACCTTTTGTCGGTTTCGGGTTTAAGTTAGCACGAATCCGTGCGACTGCCGTCAGCAACGTGCCTACGATATACATACTGCAATCACGAGAGAACGCACGATGATGACACTTTACGACTACCTGCCGTCGCAGAACGCCTGGAAGGTTCGGCTGCTGTGCAGCCACTTGTCACTAACGTATCGTACAGAAATTGTCAGCATATTTGAGGGGCATGGGCAGACACCGGAGTACCTTGCCATTAGTCCGACCGGCGCAGTGCCGGCATTAAGACTGGCCGATGGTCGCTGCATAGCGGAGTCCAACGCGATCCTGCTTTATCTGGCCGAGAACACACGCTACCTGCCTGCTGACGCGTACACCCGCGGGAAAATAAACCAGTGGCTGTTCTTCGAGTGTGAGCAGGTGCAGTCTACTGTCGCGACGCTGCGACACTGGCGCATGACCGGTAAAGATGCCAATCGCAGCGCAGAGACACCTGAAAGCAAGCACCAGGGTTCGCTCAAAACATTGAGAATTCTCGACAGCGCGCTGCAGGATCAACCTTTTCTTGCCGGTGCCGAGTCCACCATCGCCGATATGTCTGTTTTTGCGTACGTGCATCTTGCGCACGAGGCAGACCTGCCGGTGCAGCAGTACGTGAATATTATGCGCTGGATTGACGCTGTCCGCTCGCAGCCCGGTTTTCTTCAGGAGACGCATCCGTACGCTACTGATCCTCACTCTCATCGGGAACTGCCGGCCTGAGGTCCCACGGATAGTTCGTGGCGCTCGGAGCATCGGTGGGAGTTCATCCCCGATGAACGAACTCGTGGACTTGGCATTTCGCTCATTCGAAACGAAAGCGGCATGAGAGCGCGGCGGTTCCCTCAACGGGGTTTGCCCCCATACATTCTGTGGCCTGCATACATCGACAGCCAGCGGTAACTTTCCAACGCACCTGAAGCCGACATTAGCACCGCAGTTCCCCCAAAGGTTTGTGAAGTCCCACGGGGGCACGGAGGCACGGAGGCACTGATCCACCCACTACCCGCGCCATTCTCAACAGGAATCTCGGAAAGCTGCTCCAATAACCGCCTTCACACTGCCTCGTTTCATCCAGCGGCAATGTTCCGCACCATGATGTATCACACTTGATACATCTGAATGCCGGATGTCGTCCCCGGGCCTGCAAACGAGGGGATAGCGCAAGAAGTGCAGCACCGCCTACGTGTTACAATTCCAGTGTAACGGCTGGAAGGATACATGCCGCACACACAAATGTTTAACTGTGGCAGCGATGTCTGTCTCTTAATCCACCTATTACCGAACACGGGGTACGCGATGATTTTCAAAAAGAAAAATGGCGATCGGATGCCGCAACACGTTGTAGAAATGGCCGAAAAGGTCCGCAACAGTGAAGACGGTATGACTCGCCGCGAGTTCCTGGCTATCGCCAGTATCTTCGGCGCCGGCGCTGCAACCGCCTACGGCATGATTGGAATGCCGGCTCCGGCCTACGCTGCCGGCCACGCGAAGCAGCAAGGCGGCACCGTACGCTTCCAGACCGAAGTTCGCGCCATGAAAGATCCGCGCACTTATGACTGGTCGCAAATCGCCAACTTCTCTCGCGGCTGGCTTGAATACCTCGTGCAGTACAACAACGACGCAACATTCGAAGGCAAGCTGCTGGAAAGCTGGGAAGTCAGCGA
>CAYMFQ010000352.1:0-4687 GCA_964389335.1 uncultured Granulosicoccaceae bacterium | reverse complement strand
CGTGTATTGGGTACGGCTTTGTGTGACATGCTAAGTAGTAGAGTTCGCCGATCGGAGATCAACTCCCACCTGCGAACTCAAACACACAAACCTGCATGCCAACAAAAGTAGCCCTACTTAGCCACCTGCTCCTCACGATAAACCGAAAACCCCCGCGCTTTATAATTAGCCAGCGCCGACGGATGATCAAGCGAACAGGTGTCCACAATAACCCGCTCGGTAGCTCCCCATGACCATGCCTGATTAACAGCCTGAGTCAGCATATAACCGCCATACCCTTTCCCCACAAACGAAGGCGTCAGGCCAAAATACGCAAGCTCGGTGACGGCATTTTCGTGTTTCTTCAACTCAAAGTAGCCGGCAACACTGCCATCCACTCGCGCCATCCAGGTGCGCAGGTTATCGCACTCGGCATAGGCCTGCCAATCCTCGGTGCTCCAGCCACTTTTGTCATTCCACTGCCAGTTCTCACCGACAAACTGATACAGGAAGCGGTTCACCTGGAATTGTTTAACCCGCGCCTCCTCGGTAACCATGCCGTTTGCTTCTGTTTTAGATTGAAGCTGCTCCGGCATATCCATCGCCAGATACCAAATTGTTACATCCGCCATAAGTGAACTCGATATTTATACAGGTGAATTAGCGCCGTTTAGATCAGGCCGCGTACTTTGCAGCATCACAACACCACGCGGCGAATTGATTCTCACAGAAAGACAAGGCGCATCGGCTGACACTATGCCAACAAGCCCTCGCGCCCCGATACATTCAAGCGAATCACCAACCCAGCCAACATGCGGATGCGCAATAGAGATATCGACAAGCGAACAACCGGTATCCGCCATCAACGCTGCGGGATGCGAATCAGTTTCCCACTCAATAATGTACGGCAACATCCCAGCGCCCAGCAACCTCCCGTCGTGAGGCAAACCAAACTTCCAGCTCAACCCACCACGCGTCACCGGCACTGACTTTCCAAAGTCCATACCGCCGTTTACCGCTGCAGCCAAAACTGTATCGATAGAATTGGTGTTCGCTACCCAGCCAACCAGTGCCGGCTCATCAGCAATAGCCGCTCTGACATACGGGTCATCAAGCCCGTACCACCGCGGCTGCCCCGGTGCCGCACCATCAGGGTTGATCGCTATCACTTCCAGAAAAACACTGTCACCCAGTTGCATCAGCAGATTGTGTGTACCCATTGTTTCATGTACACCGCCAAACGGAATATCCACACCGAGCTGCTCACGAATAAATCGCGCGCCCTGCTCCAAATTCGTGGCAGCGATAACAATGTGATCTATTGACAGGCCATTGTTCATGAGCCCGTTCTCCTATATTTACCTGGTGCGCCAAGGCTACAATCCCGGCACTTACACAGTGGACTCGGTCCTTCAAACCCATAAGTAGGTCGCATCCGTTAAACCCTCTCAACCGATCATCCGAAATAGTTACAAACGGTTGAAACCTGCGAGAAAATTACCCACTATATGCCCAGAAGTGCTTACTCCCCTTTGTTTAATATAAACCTTTTACGGCTGCAGTATTGTGCCAATCGAAAAAAATATAGGTGACTGGCTCGAATCCCTGGGGCTGTCTCGCTACCGCGAGCTTTTCGAGGAAAACGATCTGGACTTTGATGTACTGCCGGATCTGACCGAGGAGCACTTACAGGCACTTGGATTGTCGTTGGGGCATCGATTAAAACTAATACGAGCCATCAGGCAGCTATCCGAATCTGCCACCGACAATACCTCAGTGGAGTCAGCAACACCGGAACCAGATACTCCCTTGGTATCTGTGCCACAGCCACCCTCTTCGGGCATCGAAAAAAACGCCGAAAGAAGAACGCTGACGGTCATGTTCGTGGATCTGGTCGGATCGACACAACTGTCCACCCAGCTGGACCCGGAGGACTTACGTGATGTTATCCGCACTTATCAGGAAGCGGCCACCCGTGAAATAAAACGTTATGACGGATTTATTAGTCGTTATATGGGCGATGGTATTCTGGCGTATTTCGGCTGGCCACGCGCGCATGAGGACGATGCCGAGCGCGCAGTGCGCGCCGGCGCAGGTGCTAACGCAGTTGTCGCCAACCTGAAGACACCAGATGGCCTGCCACTCGCAGCACGGACAGGCGTAGCCACCGGGTTAGTGGTTGTTGGCGATGTTATTGGCGAAGGCTCATCGGAAGAAGAGGCGGTTGTGGGAGAGACGCCAAATCTTGCCGCACGCCTGCAGGGAATCGCCGAACCCGGCCAGCTTGTCGTTAGTCAGGCTACTCGCAGACTGGTAGGCGATCTATTTCACTTCGAATCGCTGGGCACTCGCTCACTTAAGGGTATTCCGGTGCCGGTGGAAGCCTTTGTTGTCGGCAGCGAGAAAATCAATCCATCGCGTTATCATGCCAATCGCAAGGCAGCACAGTTACCGTTAATCGGACGCAATGCTGAGCTAGACCAGCTGCAGCAACAGTGGCGCATAACCCTGAGTGGTGAAGGCCAGACGGTGCTGATCAGTGGAGAAGCCGGCATTGGCAAATCGAGAATAGTCGATGCATTTTGCGCAGCCGCTAAAAGTTACGGCGCGACCGACATCATAATTCAGTGCTCAACTCACCACACGGAATCGGCACTCTATCCGGTG
Source organism: uncultured Granulosicoccaceae bacterium (assembly GCA_964389335.1). Classification (GTDB taxonomy): domain Bacteria; phylum Pseudomonadota; class Gammaproteobacteria; order Granulosicoccales; family Granulosicoccaceae. Next base: position 2,041 of record CAYMFQ010000352.1, on the reverse strand, counting down.
TGGCAGTGGTTTTTACAGGCATCCGAGGTGTTTGAATCTGACCAGGATACCGTTAAATATGAAAAAGTGCGTGCTTTTGTATCACTTTGGATGGATGCGCCTGAATTTGCCGACATTGCGGCTGCCAACCTCGCACTTTCAGTGGAACCGGCACAACAACTACTACAACAAAGCCCGGATCAACTGAGAATAGACACACTCAACGGACTGACATCTTTGTTTGTCGCAATGGCAGATCGTCACTCAGCGATCATGTTACTCGAAGACGTGCACTGGATAGATCCAACAACGCGTGGGTTTCTTAAAGAACTGGCCGCACGTGCTGCGGACACAAGGCTCATGCTAATCGCAACCACTCGGCCCGAGGGTGTGGCCCGCTTTAGCGATTTTCAAAACCTCAACAAGATAGAGTTGAACCGCCTTGACCGAGGTGCCAGCGCTTCAATCATCAATCAGTTGACTGAAGGCCGAACGCTGCCCGACGAACTCCTGAGCAGATTGTTGCGACGCACAGACGGCGTACCATTGTACCTTGAAGAACTTACCCGCACCCTGCTGGAATCAGGACAGCTATCCGACAATGCCGGGCAACTGGAATCAACACTGGGTGTAGATAATGTAGACATTCCTCTGTCATTGCAGGAATCACTGATGGCGCGGCTGGACCGGCTTTGGTCAGTCAGAGAAATCGCACAGACAGCGGCTGTGATTGGCAGGGAATTCAACTACGACCTGCTGGCTCGCGTAATCAACAGCAACGAAGCACATCTTCAGGCTGCGCTCGACCAGCTGCTTGACTCCGGCCTTATCTACCAGCGCGATCAACAATCAGCCGTAACCTACATTTTCAAACACGCACTGATTCGCGACGCCGCCTACAATAGCCTGCTCAAAGCACGACTGCGAGAGATACACGCAACGATCGCTGATGTTCTAACCACCGATCCGGTGTACATTGAATCAACCGAGCCTCAGTTGCTTGCAAGACACTATCTCAGTGCACAGAACTATGAGCGCGCGATTGAGTTCAATTTGGCAGCTGCTCAGAAAGCGCTTTCCAACTCAGCCAACCAGGAGGCACTAATACACGCAGAGTCAGGGTTAAAACTGGTGACTAAAATTGCCCCGCCTGTACGGCAGCAGTTTGCACAGGGACTCTATTTCAGTATCGCGATGGCACAACGAGTTCTGCAAGGTTTCCACTCCACTGAGTACCTTGACGCCATGACCAAAGCCTGCGACCTTGCGGAAGAAAACAACGATCTTGTAGGCCAGGTCAATTGTGTTAGAGGTCAGTTTAACCACTACTTTAATCGCGGGCAGCACAAAGACGGAGATGACGTCATTAAACGCCGTCTCTCTCCGCTTCTCGCCAGACTCGACACAACCTCACCCGGCTCTACAATAGGATCAAACCATCTGTACAGAGGCGAGCTGCAACTGGCACTGGACGACCTACAGCAAATGCTCGATGGCCTCGATACCGCAGACGCCTACCCGGAGCGCAACTTTGTATTAAATCCGGTAACAGCGACATTGGCTAATATGTCCTGGACTAAGTGGTTGCTCGGTTACCCGGAACAGGCGCTCGCCGATGGCATGCTGGCTGTCCGTACAGCCCTTTCAATATCGCAGCCTTTTTCGTGTGCAATGGCAACCGTATGGGTTGGTCATGTGCAATGCGCAACCGGCTATACAGATGACTGGGAATCAACGCTGGCAACCACCGCAGAGCTTATCGATAAATACAACAGTGAAGCCTGGGCCCCGAGAGTCAGGTTCCTGCAGGGTAAGTTCATGGCTAGCAGTCAGGACGATGCTGTTGCTGCACAGGGACGACAGGAAATGCAGCAGGCAATTAAAATAATTGATGGTCGTGGCTCAAGGCTATCGTGGACCTGGCTATGTGGCGAGCTCGCCACAGAATGGCTGCAATTGTCCAATCTGGACGCCTGCGAACAACTCCTCGACAGCGGCATTGCCCACGGCGAGCAACATGACGAACGGTTCTGGCTACCCGAACTCTATCGTCTTATGGCTG
>CAYMFQ010000351.1:1368-4697 GCA_964389335.1 uncultured Granulosicoccaceae bacterium | reverse complement strand
TAGCGATTGCTTCAACGCAGTGGATAGCTTCGTGCTCGGCTTTGTGCGCCAGCATGCCAGAGGTGGACACTTCAATACCCAATGCTTCAAGCCGGTGATCAGTATACCGAGTGCGGCTCCCTGGCCGCTGCCGGCAGTCATCGATTCAACAAATCGATTTCGAGCCAGCATTTGCATTAATGCGCGGAAACAGCGAGGGAGGCTCCGGTGATTAGTACTGCCAGGAGTCTGGGCAGTCGACTCGTAAATAGTAGTGCCAGCGCATCGGTATCGTTAAAAAAAATCCTGCAGAGATACGTCGATTACCTCCACCAGCAAAGAGCATAGTGAAGCGAGTATCTATATAGATGCCATGGCCAGTTGGCGTATCACTCAGGTTACCCGGATGTGACAGACTGGGGCTGGTTCCAATTCGATAGGTACGGGTAGCGAATGGCTATTTTACCAGTGCTCTGTTGATTTCATAATTCGCGCGTTACCTGTGAAGGCTGGACAACGTTGCTATAAGTTCGAATTGCGAAGGTGGGGTGACTTCTGTCACGGCAGGTTTGAAAGAACGACGTGAGGACCTGAGGGGCAGTCTCGATTACAAGCGAAGTGGTAATAATTTATTCACATTTTTTATCTTTTTGATGCTGCTTTGATCGCTGGGAAATCAAGCTGGCGTTGCCGAGATTCATGTCATGACATATCTTCTGATTGGTTGTGCCATCACTTTTGATTCAATGTAATCGTAATATTGTTAAGCATGTTGTCGATATATACTTGAACAGAAGTAATTTCGCTAAAGCGAACGGCAGTAGTAATGAATCCGTTTTTTTTCTCTTTATTTAACCCTTGCAATCGTTCTCGACGGTTTTTGACATTCCCGGTGTGCGCAATTGTGCGCGCAATAAAGGGAGTTCGCGGGCTACTGCTGTCAACCTTTATTGGAGTGCTGTCTTTACACGCGCACGCGTACGAAGACTATCGCTGGAAAAATGTACCTATTGGCGGGGGCGGGTACATAACCGGTATGAAAATTCATCCACAGAACGGTGAAAAACGATTTTACCGCACTGATGTGGGTGGTGCGTATCGGTGGGATACTGAATCCCGGAGCATGAAGCAAATGGTGTTTAGCACCAACCGCAATCACTACAGCGTGGCGGGAATCGCACTTCACCCAACCAATCAGGATATCGTTTATCTGGGCGTTGGGCGCGACTGTAGCCCGTCAAATACTGCCATTCTGAAGTCAACCGATGGCGGAGTTACCTTCAACCCGGTATCAATAGCAGGAGGCATTCAGTTTCATTTTGCTGCAAACGGCGGACGTACTTGCGATGTCAATGATTCTGGCAGCGCAAACTATGATCCAAACACATCTAACGCCGGTGACAAAGACAGGCAAGGTACCCCGTTGGCAATAAACCCGCTGAATCCTAACGAACTTTATATTGGGACACGCGAGAAGGGCCTGTGGATATTGGATCTGACCACTCTGGAGGCGGTACAGGTAAATACCGACCAGCTTCCAGTCAATAGTAATCAGTACAGTATACGTTCGGTTGTTTTTCATCCCACATTGAACTACGTCTATATTGCCTATCCCGGGCATGGTGTCTATGTTGGAAACACATTAACGAAGAATTTCTGGAATCTGGATTTTCCAGGTGGTGCTGACTATCCGCAGCTACTGCAGGCCACTGATATTTCTATCTCAATGAATGGTGACTATATGCTTGTCGCCTGTGAGAAAGCCGGAATTATGAAAGCGACCGGGATCGATACAGCTAACCAGTCGATACGCTGGACGGAACTGGCGGGTGGTCTTGCAAGTACTGGGGGTAATTCCGGCTACTATACAGTCGATACCAGTCCACACGACAACAACGTTGCGGTAACAGTGACTGCCGGGTGGAATCATATCAATCAGTTTCAGGCAACCACTGACGGTGGAGTCACCTGGCGTATGGTCAGTGGCAGTGTCGATCTTGATCGGCATCTGTTCAAATGGAGAGCAGACGCTTTCGCGTCCCATGTAGCGCAGTTCGCTTTTGATCCCGACGATCCGATGCGATTACATTACACCAGCTGGTTCAGTACGTTCTCTTCCGATAACTGGACGCCAGAGTCAGGTGGTTTCTGGCACAGTTTACACGCTCAGGGGCATGAAGAGATTGTGCCAACAGATCTTGTCGCGTTCCCGCTCAATACGGCTGGAACTATGCTAATGACCGGTAGTGGGGATCACAGTGGCTTTGTCTTTGATTCCAGCATTGTTAATCCGCGGGCTTTCCCTGACAATCATATTGATCAACTTACCGGAAGCGGAGACAAGAGTTCCCTCAGTGCGGACAAGATAAAGAAAAGCGCATCCTTTGCATTTAGCGAAAAGCAGCCTGACAATCTCGCCGTTATACTGACAAATGAATGGGATGGTAACGCAGGTGCCTTGCTCACTTCTTCTGACGGTGGGAAAACATGGGTGCGAAAAAACGGCTATCTGACGAGTTATCGTAAATCGAATATTGAATTTGCCAGTAACGACCCTGACTCAATGGTTATGCTCAACGGTAGTCGCGTGCGGTATACCAAAGACGGGGGAGACACTTTCAGTCCATCCATGGGCTCAAACGGGTATCCCAATGAGTGTGGTTTACCTTTTAATGGCGCGCCGTTAATGCCGTCGTCAGTTAGTAACATACCAAGGTTTAACAACAGCGTCTTTGCTGCAGCTCGTTACCTCACGGCAGACAAAGCGCTTAACTGTGTATTCTATTTTTACTCACCCGACGGTACATTTAATATATCAAGCGACGGTGGTGCAACATGGGGCATTATCAATAATACCTTACCGGCCACCTCCGACATCTGGAACAAAACCAGGCTGGTGAGTATTCCGGGTAATGCCGGTCATCTGTTCATTAATATTCAGAACGAACTTTACAAGAGCACAAACGGGGGGCGGGACTGGTCAAGGGTTACCACGGTAAATAGGGCGCAGGCACTATCGTTCGGGGCGGGTTTTGGGGCTTATCCATCGATCTATATTTATGGTCGTTTGAGCGCTGTTGACTCTAATCATTTCTATCGCTCTGACGATGCGGGACAGAGCTGGATTCGCATCAACGAGCACAGTGAGCAGGAGCTTTGGGGAGATAACAAAGTAATAGCCGGTGACCGGAATATCCCCGGTCGACTCTATGCGACTGCGAGCGGGCAGGGCGTTGTATTCGGTGATCCTGTGAATACTGACAGTCAGGATGCCAATGAAGATATTAATGACTCCGGGGCATACAGTACAGGTAACAGCGAAGATGCCGAGGATACCGGCGCTGACGGCG
>CAYMFQ010000351.1:0-1268 GCA_964389335.1 uncultured Granulosicoccaceae bacterium | reverse complement strand
GCTGATAGTAGTGAAGACATGAATGGCGCTGATGGCTTGACCCTCGGTCAAGGGGTAGATGCTACGAGCACTGACAGTACTGATGCCAATAGCGCAGCTACCGGTGGTGGTGGATTTTCCCTGTTATTGTTGCTGGGGCTGTTTCAATTGGTCTGGCTGCGCCGGGCGCAGCACCGTATTGTGTAATTACGTGAAGTACCCCGGAGTGGAATAGCATACAGATTTTGTGTGCGCTCGGTACACAGAGTGTAGGCGAGCAGTCTTGACAGGCCACACTTCGGTGGCGCGTTTCAGGGCAGCGCGCCAGGGCTACGCCTCCATGCCAAGCCCCAAGCCAAACCTCAGGGCCACGCCTCAGGGCATTGGGGAGTCACACGGTGGCCTGATTTACACAGGTTGGAGCCCGCTACTCTCGTTCTACCTTTATTTGCATATCAATTGCCCAGAGTTTCTTGTGTATTTGCCAGGTATAGATGATCAGCGCAATGAGAGTTAGTAAACAGACCAGCGGCATAATCAAGTAAAAGTGCTCAAAGCCCGCAATCGCGATGTAGGCGTTGATGCCAATGAACACCAGGCGGCTTTCGGTTGGCCCCATTCCGTAGTGATAAATTTCAAACTCGTTGGTCGCGGCAAAGCTCAAAAAAGAGTTAGCCATAAACGCACCCATAATAATCATTAACGGTATGAACCACACCTGCGTGTTTTCCGGAGCCATCAGGTAGCCCGCGAAAACGAGACAGCACAGAAAAATGTAGTCGAGAAAGTGGTCCATATAGAAACCCCATTTGATTAAGCCAGTATCGCGACGCCTGCCAACCTCTCCGTCTGCCAGGTCTGTCAGGTACTGCAGAATGATCATGATTGATATCATCCAAACCCACTGCCGGTTATAGCTAGCGAGATAACCAAAAAGGACGGCGCCCAAAGACCAGAGTACCGTGGTCATGGTGAGGTGATAGGTTTCGATACTTTCCGGAATTTTAGGGACCAGCCAGTCTTTGAGTCTTCTTTCCACCGGGGTAAGAATTGATTCACCGACCTTTTTATCGCCTGCAAACTGATTTTTACTTTCTGACATGTAACTACCTTTGTGTGATTTTCAGATGATAAGTGTGATCTTGCGCTGCCTATTGGATAGATTCGCGTGTTGCGCGTTGGAATGGTCGATACGTAGTATTTTCCCTGGATAGTCGGTATGTCACAACACAAGGAGCGAGGCTGGTTTTTTCTCTGTTGATAGGAATCAGGGCGTTTGTTCTATTAGT
>CAYMFQ010000350.1:2918-4699 GCA_964389335.1 uncultured Granulosicoccaceae bacterium | reverse complement strand
GCGCTGCTGATGCTAAATCGCTTTGCGGCAGACAGCAGCACTGCTGCATCATTGCTACACGGTTCCGGTGAATTCAGCGCGCGAATGACGATCATCGCGATGCTTGCCACGCCGTTGCGCCTGTTGTTCGCTCAGCAGCGCTGGACTTATTGGCTGGTAAAGCACCGACGTCACTTTGGTGTCGCAGCATTTGGCTATGCGTTGCTGCATACCGTGTTCTACCTTGTCGACCGAATGTCTCTGGCACAGGTTATTGAAGAATTTGGCGCGCTGGGCATCTGGACCGGCTGGGCGGCGTTTTTAATATTTATCCCGTTGGCGATTACGTCAAACGACTACAGTCAGCGCCTGTTGCGCACTCGGTGGAAACTACTGCAGCGTGGGGTGTATGCAGCTGCGGTACTGACGCTTGTACACTGGATCTTCGTTCACAATGAGCCCGGCCCGGCTCTCGTGCATTTTATTCCGCTGGCGTTGTTTGAGTGCTTCCGCGTCTACAAACAGCAGGAACGTGTCAGCCAGTCAAAGGCGGCTTAGAGGGAGTTTAGCGATTGCCTGTCATCTGACAGGTAGTGCAGGGGATTAACCGGGGTTAACTGCTGCCGTTGTCATCAGGCTCAGCAGCAGAATAGGCGACCAGATCATTCACGGTTAGCCTGCTGTCGCGTTTTTCAAAAGTCTCGATATATTCAACCATCGTGTTGGCATGCTCACGCATCATGCCTTCGGCGCGCACGGCATCGCCGTTTTTTATCGCCTCGTAGATCACCTTGTGTTGAGCGTTGCCAATGCGCAGTCGAAACAACCCTCGCTCCATGCGTTCAGGCGTGTCCTGCACGCTGCGATCAAACACCATTGATCCGGCTGCAAGCATGGGCAGGTGACTGATCTGTCGACAGGTAAAGCCAACGTATTCATTGCCACACGCATCGAGAATCGTGGTGTGAAAGGTTTTGTTGGCCGCCTGCATGCGATAGATCATCGGTTCGTCTATGCGCCCGAGTTCGATTTGTTCGTCGAGTAATTCAATGGCATCAGCCATTGCCGGCAGATACTCCTCCCGATCGGGTGCCTGCGCCATCAGCCGCGCCGCCAGGCTTTCGAGGTGCCCGCGAACCTGCACTGCCTGCAGAATATCCGCGACGGTCAGGCTCTGTACCGTATAGCCGCGTCCTTCGCCACGCCGAATGACTCCCTCGCTTTCCAGCAGTCGCAGCGCCAGGCGCACCGGTGTGCGCGATACCTTGTGAGTTTCACACAGGCGCGTCTCGGACAGGCGTTCACCTTCTTCGTAGTTGCCGCGAATGATGTCATTGCGGATGCGTGTGGCCAGTTCAGAGTCAATCGAGTCCATGGCGCTATTTGGTCGATTTGGGATCCCAAAGTCAAGTGGCTGACCCACGCATCGGCAGTATTGCCTGAAAGTACTTGATTTGGGATCCCGATTTAGGTTCTACTCTGCATCAGATGCCATGATTTGACGACTGTCCGGCTGCTTGCACGGTCGTTCGGGATCCCAAACCACGATTTAAACCGGAGGACTACATGTACGTAAAGCAACTGTGCAGAACGGCCGTTGCCGCCATCGGCCTTGGCTTGCTTGTCAGTCCCGCAATTGCGGAAGAACTGACGGTCGCGACCTTTGTACCCCCGCAGCACCACACCAATACGGTGATGTTTAAGTGGTTTGGCGAGGAGATTGAGCAGCGATCCGGTGGATCGCTGACGATGAAACTGTTTCCCGCGGGCCAGCTTGGTGCCGGTCCGGTGCAACAGTACAA
>CAYMFQ010000350.1:0-2818 GCA_964389335.1 uncultured Granulosicoccaceae bacterium | reverse complement strand
CGCGATGTCTCTACCATGGATGGTCTGAAGGGCGCCAAGCTGGTGCCATTCGCCGCCATGACCACGCCCATTGTTGAGGCGCTCGGTGCGGTACCGGTGCAGATGCCGGTCACCGAGATGTATACCGGGCTGTCGACCGGCACCATCGATGCCACCACTGCGTCTTACAACAACATGACACCACCGTGGAATTTTTGGGACGTCGCCACGCATGTGGCTGAAAATGTACCAGTCAGCTTTGCCGTCACCTATGCGGTGATGAACAAGGAACGTTATCAAAGCCTGTCGGATGAGCACCGGGCCATCGTCGATGAACTGGCAGGCTTGCCAATGTCGCTCAAGCTGGCCGAGTCCTTTGACGGTGCCGATGAGCGATCCAAAAAAATGCTTGCGGACGCCAATAAAAATTACGAGTGGGTGGTGGTATCAGACGAAGAGCGCGCAAAGATGGATGCGGCAGTGGCAGAGGGCTTAAAAGCTGTGTTTGCCGACTACGAAAAGCGCGGTGTGACTAACGCCCGGGAAATTTACGAGGCGTTGAATCAATAGCGAATGCAGGCCCGTTATACAGCAAAGCCTGTATACACAGGCTTTGCACGGCCTGCATGACAGTCTGAAACCTTATCATTCATGTCAGATCTGCACGAACACAGTTCATCACCAGCGCAGCTACCACGGTTGTTGCGCTGGCTGGACCGTGTGCTGACGTGGATCGCACTGATATTCGGTGGTCTCACGCTGTTGTTTATGACCGGCTTTTCAGTGTGGAACGTGCTGATCATGCGCAAGGCACTGAACAATCCAATCGTTGGTGCGGAAGACCTGTTGATTCTGGCGCTGGTGGTGATTGTGGCGCTGTCGATTCCACTCGGTGCTCGCACAGGTTCACACATCGAAATTGAAGTGCTTGAGTCGCATATGTCCGAGCGCTTTGCCAGATATTCAATGATTGTTGTGAAAGTGCTGGGCGCTGTACTGCTGGCAGTGATGGCCTGGCGGCTATGGCACGCGGGTGTAAACGCTGAGCGCTTTGGCGAGACCACACAGCAACTGTTGATTTCATTCGAACCGTTCTACTATCTGCTCGCGTCGGCGATGGCGATCTACGCCGTGGTGCTGGTACTGGATATCTGGCAACTGTGTCGGTCCTCCCGGCTGATTAAATTGCAGGTGGGAGACGACCTGTGATCAGCATGACCGTGCTGGGTCTGACGGGGCTCTTGTGTCTCTTTGTTTTACTGGCGTTAAGAATGCCGGTAGCCCTGGCCATGCTTGGCGTCGGCTTTGTTGGTACGGTGGTTGTCAATGCGAACAAGTTTATTGGCGTTGGTATGGCGTCTGATCAAGCCTGGGCGCGCGGCCTTAAGATAGCTTATTCCAATCTCGCAGGTGAAACGTTCGAAGCGGCTTCGAACTTTAATCTGCTGGTGATTCCGATGTTTGTGTTGATGGGTAATCTCGCCGGTGTGTCGGGCATGTCAAACGATCTGTTCAACGCCGCCCATCGATGGATGGGGCACATGCGCGGCGGACTGGCATCAGCCACCATCGCGGCCTGTGCAGGCTTTGCAGCATTGTCCGGTTCCTCACTGGCGTCGGCGGTCACGATGGGGCGGGTAGCGCTGCCGGAGATGAAGCGTTACAACTATGCTGACAGCCTGTCCACGGGTTCGGTCGCTGCCGGCGGTACGCTTGGCTTTTTAATACCGCCCTCCGGCGGCATGATTATCTACGCGGTGCTCACGGAACAATCCATCGGTCGGCTTTTTATGGCGGGCGTGTTTCCGGGCATCATACTCACGCTGTTGTTTATTGGTGCCATCTATCTGGTGGTGTCACGCAAGCCCGAAGCCGGCCCGCGAGGCGAGCGTTTTGGCAGGGCCGAGCGCATGCAGTCACTGGCTCGGGCCGCGCCCATTGTCGCTGTGGTGCTGATTACCATCGGTGGCATGTACACCGGCTTTTTCACCCCGGTGGAAGCGTCATCGGTCGGTGCGTTTCTTACGTTTGTGGTCGCTGCTATGCGCCGCACACTATCGCTGTCGGCTTTGCGCAGCGTTATTTTGCAGACAATGAATGCCACCGCCACCGTGTTCCTGATCATTATCGGGGCGTTTGTGTTTATCCCGTTCATGTCACTGACGGAGTTGCCGGCCATGCTGGTAACGCTGCTCACTTCATTGCCCATTGGTGACTACGGCGTGCTGGCGGTCATCATTCTGGTGTACATGTTCCTCGGTATGTTCCTCGAGTCGATGGCCATGCTGGTGCTGACGATACCAGTGGTTATTCCGATAGCCATCGCGCTCAACTGGGATCTGATCTGGTTCGGCATCATCGTCGTGATCGTACTCGAGATGGGCATGATCTCACCGCCGGTAGGGATCAACGTTTTTATTGTTAAGTCTATAGCGCCGGATGTGCCGATGGGGCAGATTTTCCGTGGCATCTGGCCATTTTGGTTTGCCATGGCATTCATGATTATTCTGCTCGTGGCGTTTCCGCAAATCGCTCTGTTTCTTCCACAAACGGTTGTGGGTTAGCTCAAGGAGTTACTCATGGATGCAAAAAACAAAATTCATACATTGCAGCAGTTCATCGGCGGCGAGTGGCTCGATGCCGATGGCGGTGCCACGTTCGATGACATTAACCCGCTGGACGACAGTGTTTACGCGCATGTTGCCAAAGGCAGTGGTGATAACCTGCGTCAGGCTGTGGCAGCCGCCAAAGCCACGTTTGAAACGTATCGGGAAACAACGCCCACCATGCGTGAACGCTGGCTGCTGCGTGTGGCCGAACTCATGGAGCAGCGTAAAGC
>CAYMFQ010000349.1:0-4728 GCA_964389335.1 uncultured Granulosicoccaceae bacterium | reverse complement strand
ATCTTTAAGCAGATGTAGAATCTGCGCTTGAATGGTCACATCAAGTGCGGTCGTGGGTTCATCACAGATTAGCAGGTCGGGTCCACACATCAATGCCATCGCAATCATGACCCGTTGGCGCAATCCGCCTGACAGCTGATGCGGGTACTGTCGCAACCGACTCGAAGCCGCCGTAATTCCCACCCGCTCCAGTAGATAAACTGCACGCTCCCGCGCCTCAGAGCGCGATATTTTCTGGTGGCGTAAGGCCGCTTCTTCAAGCTGGTTACCGATGGTGTAAGCAGGGTTCAGTGATGTCATCGGCTCCTGAAAAATCATAGCCATTTTCTTACCGCGCAGATCCGACATCTGACGCTCGCTCATGGTACGTAAGTCTGTACCTGATAATTCGATGGCATCGGCGGTACGAACCGCTTTGCTCGGCAGCAGGTTCATCAGTGCCAGTGAGGTTAACGACTTTCCACAGCCCGACTCACCGACTATCGATAATGTCTCCCCTTGTTCAACATAAAAACTGATCCCGCGAACGGCGTGCAGAACGCCCGCAGCAAGCGGAATGTCGACCACCAGATTGTCGACTCGCATCGTTGTTGCTTTGTTGTTTGTGTCCGCTGTTGTCATAGTCAATGCATCATCAACTGCGGTTCTCAGGTGCGGTCACATCACGGACACCGTCACCGAGCAGGTTAACCGCCAACAGCAATAGAAACAGTGCCGTACCCGGTATTGCAATCAACCACGGATCAAACAAAATATAGTTGCGTCCTTCGGCAATCATTAAGCCCCATGACGGTAATGGAGGTTGCACACCAAGGCCAAGAAAACTAAGAGCCGCTTCAAGCAAGACCGCATGGGCAAACTCTATGGTGGCAATGACTATTAACTGGTTCATCACGTTGGGCAGAATTTCGCCCGCCAGTATTTGCCAGGTTGAACAACCTGCTGCCTGAGCTGCCGCTACATAGTCCAGTGACCTAACCTGCAGGGTGCTGGCCCGCATAACCACTGCAAAGCGATCCCATAGCAATAATCCGAGTACCAGAATTACTATCTGTAGTGAGCCACCGATTACTGCAACAACAGCAAGGCTAACCAGAATCACGGGTAACGACAGGCGACAAGTGATGAGGAAGGTAACGACAAGATCCACCTTGCCACCAAAATAACCCGCAGCAACGCCGAGAGCCGTGCCGATAATGCCGGACAGAATCGCCGCGAAAAAACCAATCATCAGTGAAATCTGCGCACCGTAGATCACCCGACTGAGATAGTCGCGCCCGATCTGATCTGTCCCGAGCGGATGCGTCCAGGTTCCCCCGTCTTTCCAGACTGGCGGCTTCAACCGTGCAGTGAGAATTTGCTCATAGGGATCAAACGGCGCAATGAGCGGCGCGAGAACAGCCATTACAACAATAACGGCTAGAATGCTACCGCCGATAACAATACCGCGATGACCGAAAATGCGGCTACGCAGTTGTTGTCCGGGCGTTGGGCCAACGATTTCTTCTGCAGTGGGCAGGGAAGACGAAACGACGCTCATATCACTCAACCAACCCGTATACGCGGATCAAGCCACGCATTCAGCAGATCGGCGAAAAACGTCAAGACAATATAGAGCAGTGAAAACAGTAACAGTACGGCTTGTACGGTCGGAAAATCAGAACGCGAAATGGACTCCCAGGCAAGATAACCTGCACCGTGTAACGCAAATACTGTTTCGATGATAACCGAGCCGCCCAGCATAAAACCAAATTGCACAGCGGCCAGACTGACGACAGGGATAATGGCGTTACGCAGCGCATGTTTGAACAGCACGGTGAACGGGCGCAAGCCTTTGGCACGGGCAGTCCGAATATAGTCGGACGACAATACATCCAGCATTCCGGTTCGCGTCAGGCGCATAAATGCCGGAGTCGCGTAGTAGCCCAGCACAATGGTTGGCAGAACGAAGTGGCGCCAGGTATCGGACCCCGACGCCGGCAACACTGGCCAGATAAACGCAAACAGAACAATCAGCATCAGGGCAAACCAGAAACTCGGCAACGCCTGACCCACGACCGCCATAAATAACGAGATGCGGTCAATGATGCTGTTGGGATACATCGCAGCCAACACACCAAGAGGAATAGACACTACTATCGCAAACGTAATTGCCAGCTCACCGAGAATCATCGTTGTCGGCATGCGATCCATGATCAGCTCTGAAACCGGCATACGGAAATAAATGGAATTACCGAAATCGCCTTGTAATGCGTTGCCCAGCCACGAGAAGTACTGGATGTATATAGGCCGATCGAAACCATACTCCTTACGCAGTTTTGCGATGGCCTCGTCTGTCGAGTTCTCCCCGGCAAGCGCTGTCGCCGGATCGCCCGTCATGTACAGCAGACTGAACACCAATGCTGAAATGGTAAACGCAACGGCAATGGCGAGCAGCAGCCGCTTAGCGGTATAGACGAGCATGTCTGGATTCCCGTTTGCAAACAACCACGGTTAGTGTACGCCTAAAAGGCGCATACTAACCGGTTCGTCGATTACGCAGAGTGGATCACTTCCAGGTCGCCGTGAAGAAACGTGGGATTTCGTCGGCAGTTGGCGTCCAGTCCAGGTCGTTTGTCATTGCATAATTGGTTGGGTAGGTGAACAACGGAAGCCAGTAACTTTCCTCCGCTATTTTTCCCAACGCTTTAGAGTATGCGTCGAGTCGTTTATCGACATCCATTGTACTGGCAGCTTCCTGCAACCAGCCCTGCACCTCTGCATCACCGGTGATGTCGTCTTCTGTGCCAGCAAAAAATACCGACGCTATCGCATCAACATCCGGCACAGAACCAGAACCCCAGGTCATAAACGCAAACGGTGCTTCACCACCGCGCAGTGCATCCCGGGTTGCGGCGTATTTGCCATAACGCAGATCGGTCTTAATGCCGATTGCTGATAAGTAGCCGATCATCGGCTCAAGGTAAGGTCGATTCCGGTATGCATAGATTTCGGTTTCAAAACCATCGGGATAACCCGCTTCGGCCAGTAACGATTTCGCTTTGTCGACATCAAAATCATATGCAGTCACTTCACTGGTGCAGCCGAACTGGGTCGGATAACAGGCTGAGTGAACGACCTGTGAACCACCCCGTACAATGTTATCGGCGATTGCCTTGCGATCAATCGCATGTGCGACCGCACGTCTTACGTTTACGTCCTGAAAGGGATTCTCTCCAGACTTACCGGCCACATCATAGGTCAGGTAACCAATGCGCATGGTGGAGGCTGACTCGACCTTGACGTTGGGAAACTTCGTTAGCTTTTCTGCCTGATCAGCTGGCACTTTGAAAATCCAATCCAGTCCACCCGATGCCAATTCGACAATCTGAGTATTCACATCCGGGATGGTGCGTTGAACGATTTTGCCAATCGCAGGTGCACCCTTCGGGCTGTCGGCGAAATAGTCTGTGTTTTTCTCGAACACAATACGTTTGCCTGGCTCCACCTCTGTCACCTTGTAGGGTCCGGTACCGATGGGCTTAACACCCATAACTTCGGGCCCGACTTCATCGTAGTAATCCATCGGGTAAATTGGAATGTCAGACGCCAGATATAGCAGCGCCAGCGGTGTGGTTTCCTTGGCATAGATTCGCACCGTATTATCGTCGGTTTTCTCCGCGCCTTTGATCCACGACACCGGGCGCACCTGGATTACACCGGTATCGGGCTTCGTTAGAAACTCTATCGTTCGCACGACATCGTCTGCGGTGAGCTCAGTGCCGTCGTGAAACTTGACCCCCTGGCGAATCACAAACTCGAAGGTCTGATCATCAATAACTTTATAGCTTTCTGCCAGTAACCCCGTGTACTCGCCGGTGATGGGGTCGTGGTACAACAAGTTATCCCAGACATGGCGATTGACGATAATGCCTTCGCGGGAATTCTGATAATAATAATCCAGCGACGGCTGCTCACGCTCCCAGGCAATATTCAGTGTGTCATCAGCCTTGCCGGCCGTTGCCGCCATCGGCGCTGCGGCAATTGCACCAGCAACGGTAAGAACAGAGACTTTTTTCAGACCCGTCCACCAGTTTTTTCCAGTATTCATAAGAATCTTTTCCTCGCTGTTTGTGACTCGTAACGTATTGAGCTTGTCTATCACAATGTCATGACGCGGTTACAACTCAAAGCACTAGCACTGATTTTCACCTGGCTAAATTGCGGTAGGCAGAGCATCGCTGCAGGACCGGTAAACGCACATACCAGCTGCATTAAAGCCCTACATCAAAAGCAGTCGGCGGTTACCTCACCGAGTCCCACGCGTCGACGGAGCGACAGATTGTCGAAGCGAAAATGAAGTCACACGCCTCCTGGTGCTCTGGCACTATTTAATTTTCGAATAGCGGCGCGAATGTTCGATTGTCGCTACCAGGCGCCGCGTGCTCCCGTTACCTTAGGGGTCATAAGCCCCGGGCGCATGTACCAACACACCCTGGCGCATCCGAGATCTCTATCTTGCCAGCGAATTAGCGGGTTTAGTTTTTATCTGATGCGCTCATAAAGCAAATGTTATTAATTTATGGTTGCATGCACTTTTGTTATGACTAAATCGGGCCGCCTCTGCCCCCTGGTCAACGCCAGTTTGAAATCTTCCACGACGCGTGGCAGGCCATGCTTCCCGGGCGCATTGACTGACTGTTTAACGACATTTCCTCCGCATGCCGAATCCCAATGGATACTGCAGGC
>CAYMFQ010000348.1:1588-4737 GCA_964389335.1 uncultured Granulosicoccaceae bacterium | reverse complement strand
GGTGCACTCGTATTAGCGGAGGTTCTGCGGCGCTGACTCTCCTGTGGGCGGTGCTTTAGTGATAGCATGGCCGGCTTTCGTTAACCCATTGGAACAACGTGTCGTCGGCAGAAAATAATCCCGCAGCTCCTGAAGCATCGACAGCGCCCGCCGAGGCAGGGCAGCGCATGCTGGTGCTGAAGAAGAACGAAGAGCGTCGACTGGCGGCCGGGCACCTGTGGGTGTACAGCAACGAGGTTGATAAGTCGAAGTCGCCGCTGAAATCGTTCGATACTGGCGAGCAGGTGCCGGTATATTCGAGCCGCGGTAAGTTTATCGGCATGGCCTGTGTCAATTCGCACTCGTTGATATGCGCGCGCCTGTACAGCTACCGCCGCTCGGAATTGCTCGATGCTGATCTCATCCACGGGCGACTGGCCACTGCGCTGGCGCATCGCGAGCGCTGTTATGCAGAGCCCTATTACCGGCTGGTGCACGGCGAGGGTGACTGGCTGCCCGGTCTGGTGGTTGACCGCTATGGTGACTATCTGGTGGTGCAGACCAATACTGCTGGTATGGATGGGGTGCGCGAGGCGGTGGTGGAGGCACTGGTGAGGTTATTATCGCCAGCCGGGGTGTATCTGCGTAACTCCAGTGCCGCGCGCCAGCTTGAAGGGCTCGACAGCAGTGATGAGATTGCGCATGGCGAGGTGCCTGAAACAGTCGAAATTCAGGAAAATAGCATCCGCTATCAAATACCGCTGACGGGCGGACAAAAGACTGGCTGGTTTTACGATCATCGAGACAATCGCCAAACACTGCAGCGCTTTTGCAAAGGCGCGCGTGTGCTGGATGCATATTGCTATCTGGGCGGCTGGGGGTTGAATGCTCTGGCGGCAGGCGCAGAGCACGTCACCGCTATCGACAGTTCTGCGGCGGCGCTCGAGGGCGCGCAACGCAATGCCGAGCTGAACGGCTTTGGTGAACGCTGGCGCGGTCTGCAGGGCGACGCGACCGAGCAGCTGCGCCACCTGCGGCAGACGTCTGAGAAATACGATGTCATCATTCTGGATCCTCCGGCGTTTATCAAACGGGCCAAAGACAAAAAGGCCGGCCTGGAGATGTATCGCCGCATCAACTCGCTGGCAATGGGGATGCTGCAGTCGGGTGGGCTGCTGGTCTCGGGTTCGTGTTCGTACCACCTGACTGAAACCGAACTGCAGCGTGTGATGCTGCACGGTAGTCAGGCGGCCGGGCGCACGCTGCAGATTGTGGCTCGCGGGCATCAGGCGCTCGATCATCCGGTGCATGGTGCGATTGCCGAAACCGAGTATTTAAAGGCACTTTTTGGTCGCTTGATCCACTAACGATAAAGCCGGTGCGATGGTGTTGCGCGCACTGGTGCCGGCCGCCGCTGCCGCCTATGCAGGCTATAATCCTGTCGTTGGTGGTGGCTGTACGCCTCGCGATATCCGTCCGTTTGACTGGAAACTCCCATGATTGCTTATCCCAATATTGACCCGGTAGCTATTTCGCTCGGGCCCATTCAAGTGCACTGGTACGGGCTGACGTACCTGTTTGGCTTTGTCGCGGCGTGGTGGCTGCTGAAGGTGCACACGCGCAGACTGAATGCGGCGTGGACCAAAGACGATCTGGCCGATCTGCTGTTTTACTGCGCCATTGGTGTGATTCTGGGTGGCCGCATGGGCTACATACTGTTCTACAACACCTCGGCGTTTTTGCAGGATCCGCTAATGCTATTTCGCATCTGGCAGGGTGGCATGTCGTTCCATGGCGGGTTTATCGGAGTGTGTCTGGCGATTATCATCTTTGCACGCAAAACCGGTCGCAAGATTTTTGAAGTCGGCGATCTGGTGGCGCCGGTTACCACGATTGGTCTGGGGGCCGGGCGCCTCGGTAACTTTATTAACGGCGAGCTATGGGGCCGTGTGACCGATGTGCCGTGGGGAATGGTGTTTCCATTCGAGGCTGCAGGACCGCTGCCACGACACCCGTCGCAGCTTTACCAGTTTGCACTGGAAGGTGTGCTGCTGTTTGCGCTGTTGTGGATATATTCGCGCAAGCCACGCCCGATGATGGCAGTGACTGGCATGTTTCTGCTGTTGTACGGCTGCTTTCGGTTCTTTGTGGAATTTTTCCGCCAGCCCGACGAGCACCTGTTGTTCGTCGCGTTTGGCTGGATGACGCGCGGACAGCAGCTGTGTATCCCTATGGTTGTACTGGGTGCGGTGTTAATATGGCTGGCTTACCGTCGCGGCGAAATGGCACCTGTAAGAAGCAATGACTGACGTGCACCCGGAACAGCAATACCTTGATTTACTGCGCGAGCTAATCGACAACGGCGACGAGCGCATCGACCGCACCGGCGTTGGTACTCGCGCAAAGTTCGGTCACCAGATGCGCTTTGACCTGAGCCAGGGCTTTCCGGTTTTTACTACCAAGCAGGTCTACTGGAAGACAGCGTTTAAGGAAATGCTGTGGATGCTCAGTGGTGGCGACAACATTCGCGAGCTATTGCAGCAGGGTGTGAAAATCTGGACCGACTGGCCACTCAAGCATTATCGCGAGCAAACCCAAACCGATATCGCGCAGGCCGAGTTCGAGCAAAAGATTCTCGACGACGCAGAGTTTGCTGAGCGCTGGGGGCAGTTAGGCCCGGTCTATGGCAGTCAGTGGCGGCGCTGGAAGACGGCTGACGGTGGCGAGATAGATCAGGTGCAGCAGGTCATTGATGCGATAAAAAACAACCCGACCTCGCGACGCATCATCTGGGATGGCTGGAACGTCGCCGAGCTCGATAACATGGCTTTGCCGCCGTGCCACAAGCACTATCAGTTCTATGTTAACCAGCGTACCGGCACACTTAACGGAGCCATGGTGCAGCGCAGTGCCGACGCATTTTTAGGGCTGGCCTGGAACATTGCCAACCTGGCGCTGGTGACGCATTTGCTGGCGCTTCAAACCGGCTACCGTGCCGGGGAGATTGTTTGGTTTGGTATGGACGTGCACCTGTATCTGAATCACATTGAACAGGCTGAAGAACAGCTGAGCAGAACGCCAAAGCCGTTGCCACAGCTACAGATAACCCCGGGTGTGGCGTCGCTGTTTGACTATCGAATAGAACACCTGCAACTGCTCAATTATCAACC
>CAYMFQ010000348.1:0-1488 GCA_964389335.1 uncultured Granulosicoccaceae bacterium | reverse complement strand
TAATTTGCCTGGTGCAAAACCCCGGTCTGTTCTTGCTGATACCTGTCTTGTGTGCTAACACAGCAAATAGAAACCTTACATGAAGGCCTAACCCATGTTAGAACCCGTTGATTACAAAGATCCGCAGGCGCCACAAAAATTTGTGGAGTCACTGCGTATGACCGGCTTTGGTGTGCTGTGTAACCACCCGCTGGAACAGGCCACGGTCGATAATATCTATCGCCACTGGCAGGGCTTTTTTGATAGCGACAACAAGCTCGACTATCAGTTTGATCCGCAAAAGTACGATGGCTTTTTTCCCGCACAGCAGGCCGAGGCTGCCAAAGGTCGCATGGTGCGTGATATCAAAGAGTACTATCACTACTACCCGTGGGGTCAGTGTCCGGCTGAATTGAAAGACGAACTACAACAGTATTATCAACGTACCTGTGCGTTTGCGTCGGAACTGTTGTCATGGGTCGAACAGCACAGCCCGGCTGAAGTAAAGGCACATTACCGCGAGCCATTGTCGGATATGATGGAAGGCAGTGAACAATCACTGTTACGCGTATTGCATTACCCGCCACTGCAGGGTGACGAACAACCGGATGCGATTCGCGCCAGTGCGCATGAAGATATTAACCTGCTAACGGTGTTGCCGGCAGCCAATGAGCCGGGCCTGCAGGTACTTGCCAAAGATGGCAGCTGGCTCGATGTGCCCTGTGACTTCGGCAACCTGATTGTGAACATTGGCGATATGCTGCAGGAAGTATCGCAGGGTTATTTTCCTTCGACCACGCACCGAGTCATCAATCCGCAGGGTGCCGTTCAGAATAAGTCACGTATATCGCTGCCGCTGTTTCTACATCCGCGCCCGGAGGTTGTACTGTCAGACCGCTACACCGCCGGCAGTTACTTAAGCGAGCGACTGGCCGAGCTTCGACAGGCCGAAGACGACAAGTAGCTCAATCGTTTTAGAAAGGTAATCACAGGATACAAACATGGCATCGCTCAACCTGCGTGCATTCCAAACCGCGGATATCGATGCCGTGCTGCATATGAATGAAGCGTCGGTGCACTATCTGGCACCGATGGACGAGGCGCGCCTGCAGCAGTTACTGACGTGGTCGGCACAGTTGCGAATTGCTGAATACGATGGTGAGGTGGCGGGTTTTTTAGTGACGTTCGAAGACGGCAGCGGGTACGACAGTGTTAACTACCGGTGGTTTTCGGAACACCTGAAGCGCTTTGTTTATATTGATCGTATCGTTATTGACCAATCGTTTCGAGGCAAGGGTATTGGTCAGTACATTTATCAACAACTCAGGAAAGACGCAGAGTCTGACACTTCATCATCGTCAGCACTGTGGCTGGCCGCAGAGATCGACATAGAACCCCGCAACGACTACTCACTGAATTTTCATCAAAAGCAGGGCTTTGTTGAAGTCGCGCGGCAGCAGGCGGGGCAGGGCAAGCAGGTGTCGTTGCAGGTGCTGGCTGTTTAGGTAT
>CAYMFQ010000347.1:0-4751 GCA_964389335.1 uncultured Granulosicoccaceae bacterium | reverse complement strand
TTTTTGGGGTTATTGTACGGTTAACTGCGCAACATCCAGAATATCAAAGCCACCACGAATACTTGGCCCAAGTACATCGCTAAAGCCGTCGAGCTGTTGCTGATACTCCAGTGCGCAGTTTCTGCCGCCCTGAATCAACTGTGCGGCAAGGCTGTCAATGATCGGATCTGACAACAGCGACATATCTGCACCAACCCCCCAACAGGCAAGATCACCCAGCCTTTGAGGACCGGCTCTGTGGGTATCAAAGAACGGTGTGTTTGGCTGGCCGCCAAAAAACCAGCCTGCCAGCACCGATCCCTGGGACAAGCCAGACTCCCCAAGCAACACAGCGGCGATGCCATCAACGTAGGATTCTTCAATTCCCAGTACCGGCAATGATAACGCCTGCACCAGCGCATGACCCAGCTCGTGCATTAATACAAACGTGCTGGCGAGAAACGCCTGATCGTTATTGCCAAAGAAGTTGGCAAACACGGCGGTCAACTCGTGACACATGACGATATCACCAGCGACGTTAGGATCGCCGCTGAAACCAGTCGGAATAAAAAACGCGTTGGCTACACCACAATCGGCAAACACGACATTGATATCAGTCGGTAACAGCAATGATTCATTTAACTGCTGTACCAGTGCGGCAGACGACTGTGCGAAGGCAGGATCGATACCGGTATCGGATGCGAAGATCGCCGGTACCAGCACGCCAGTTAAATTGTCCGGAACCGGCGCGTCGGCGTCACCAATGACCTGTGCGGTTGATTGCTGAAACATCTCGGTCTGCTGCGCATCAAGCGGCACTGAGTCTGCATCTTCGACCATTGACATGGTTTGCGGCAGCAGTGTGATTGTGTCGCCGGATGACCCGCAGGCATTGAGCAACACGGCAACGGTTACACACAGCAATACTTTGCGGGCAAGTGTTAATCCGGGGTTCATGGCTTATCTCCTGCCAGTTCGCAAGTTAACTACCAAT
The DNA here is from genome assembly GCA_964389335.1 of uncultured Granulosicoccaceae bacterium. Lineage (GTDB taxonomy): Bacteria > Pseudomonadota > Gammaproteobacteria > Granulosicoccales > Granulosicoccaceae. The sequence goes on along the minus strand of CAYMFQ010000347.1, from coordinate 3,778 downwards.
CAACGTCTGTTTGGCGAATTGGTTTACTGTTCGGGCCACAAACCGGTTTTTGGATAAAACTGTGACCATGCAAACCAGAAAGCCTGATGACTGCCGAGGTCTGCACCATCACTGTCGTTTACAGCGCGCACACCACCGGCATCCAGTTGCAGCCGAACGTTCTCAACGCGCACGCGCTCCCCGTTTTTAAGTGCGACGTATGCTTTGCTGCGCTGAAACGCTACCGGCTTACCTGACTCAGTGATTGCACCGATGATGTCTTCGTGCACCGGTAAACGCGGATCAACGTCACCCACCGGAAAGATCGGTCCATTGGCATCACGATTGTTGCGAAAGTCAAAGTCACGACCCAGCGCCAGCTCCTCAACCAGCACCGTGGTTGTCGGGTGTTCCTTTTTCCACGTGCCCCAGTCGGTGGTTACCACGCTCGCCTGCGAAAGCCTGAGCTGTCGGTCTGCCAGTGGCCCGGTAACGGCATGGCCAAGGAACGTATCAAACACTGAAAACGTATTTACGTCATACATCACTTTGTTGGAACGTATAAGCAGGCCTGATGTGCGCAGCACCGGACGCTCAATGCCTTCGGGAAGCTCGTCGGTAAAATACGCCTGTGCCGCACCACATAAAGTGCAATACGGAATACCGAGGTTGCGGCCGCCAAGGGTATCGTTAACCATTTCCCGCACTTCCATAATACGGCGCGGGTAGGCGCGATACTCACCATTGACCTCTATACCGAATACGATGTCTTCGTCTTTAAGCCAGGTGGCATCTTCCGCACTGCTGACTTCCGGGTTATCCGAAGCGGGAATGCAGTTGCAGCGTTCTTTGGTGGTATCGTAAGGACGATCATCAATAAGCACTCCGCCCCACGACACATGACGCCAGTCGATATTACCGGGGATAAAAATCTTCTCCCAGCCCGGTACTACACTGGTAAATATCGCGCGCTTTGCCGTCAGATAGTCTGGTGGCGCCGGAATATCCCAGGCCATCAGATGATCGGTGATTGTGCCCCAGTGGTTACCGTTATCGAGTTCAATCCCCAGCACACCCGCTGCCGCATTGGCCAGTGTCTGGTTTAGTTCGCGCTCGGACACAAAGCGCATCAGGTCAGCGATAATCCAGCCAAGGCGCGGGTCTTTGGAATCTTCAATAACACCGAGTGCCTCTACCTGATCTCTGCCCCATGCGGACGACTCCATGCTCTCGATAAAGCCCACTCGAACCGCGCGTTGCAGATCTTCAGAAAACGGGCCTTCCGGTATCGCCGGAGGCTCGCCAAACTGCTCAATGACATAATCCGGCAGCGCATCCTGTGCTGCCACCGGCAGCGCACTCAGGCTCAACACCCCCGCCGCTATTATCGCGACCAGCCTGCTGCATACCATCCACCTGTGCCGAATTAAACCATCTGTCATTGCCTTGCCCCGTGCTGATTTTCAGTTAAGACGCCGCGCCCTCTGAAGAGTTCGCCACGCAACCCGGAACAATAAGCAATATTTATTGAAAATCGATAACAAATTTCTAACAGCCCGCACCAGGGCCGGCAAAGCCCCGGTGGAGACCACACTGGCTAGCTACGCGTTGTCTCAGGCGAATAGAAACAGCACGCCAAATATCACAATGAATATAACGACTATCTTGAGCATAAATTCGAAGTTGATCATGTGTTCCTCCTTGCGTTTTTCCGTTATTTCAGATGTTCATGGCAGAGCAGACAACTTTTAATCAGCCCGGTCGCCGGCTTGAAGTCGGGCGGATCCATCAGCGCAAACTCTCTCGCCATACCGACATCGTGTAAGAAAGAGCCAATATACGGACTCACAACCGAGTAATTGAGCACCTCTACATTGTCGATCTGGAGCCGGGCAATTTCCTCCAGCTTATCGAGCTCAGCAAGTATGCGTTCCAGACGGTCCTGTTCGTCGATGTGATCCAGACCCTCCAGTGCAAACAAAGAGATGACACTGGCAGACATTGAGTACATATCCTGCAGCAGCAAGTACTCGTGATGAATGCGCTTTTCCATTATTTCCAGACTGTCTTCTGCACTCACCCAGGCACCCAATGCGACAACCAGAGCAGCTGTCGCCATGGTCACCACAGAGTATCTCCTGACACGATTCCTGGTGCTGGTTCTACTGGTCATTGATGTATCTCCGTTGCCCTGCAGTGTCGTTACGTCAGTCTGTTTATCGATCATTGACATCGGTCATTGATGTGACTGATCTACAGGCTGATTATGGTGGCAGCTATTGGACATCGATTGATGCACATCAATTTTCAACCGGCGCTACCTGCCTGTACACGGCGCACCTGAATGATGGAATTTCCACAATGGGTTTATACAAACTGATCTCGCGCAACAAGATCGCACAGTCGTTTCGCCTCAAACACGCCCGCAAAGACCATGGCCATTCACCCGAGGAAATCGAGTCACGTATCAACGACAGCCAAAACACAAGTGTTCTGCGTGATCTGGTCTATGGTTCGATTGATGGCACGGTAACCACGTTCGCGATTGTGTCGGGCGTCGCTGGTGCTGATTTGCCGCAAAGCGTAATCATTACGCTGGGTTTGGCTAATGTGCTTGCCGACGGATTTTCCATGGCTGCCAGCAACTATCTTGGTACCAGGTCCGAAGCGCAGAACCATATGATGATCACCGCCACCGAGCGGCGCCATATCGAAAAATGGCCCGAGGGTGAGCGTGCTGAACTAAAAACTATACTGGCAAAACAGGGTTTAACCGGCGCAGACCTGACCAATGCAACGGACATCATCTCGCGCTGCGAGCCCCTGTGGGTAAACCTGATGCTTGCCGGTGAGTACGGTCTGGCCCCGGTCGAACCACGCCCTGTTCGTGCCGCCATCGCCACTTTTTTTGCATTTGTTATCTGTGGCATCGTGCCACTGCTGCCATTTCTGACCGGTGTGGAGAACCCTTACCTGTTCGCTTCAGTGACCACCGGACTGCTGTTTTTCACGATTGGTGCCTTGAAGGCTGGCTGGTCCACGGAGTCATGGATTAAGTCAGCTTTGCAAACCCTGTTTATTGGCGGCGCCGCTGCGATCATTGCCTATCTGGCCGGTTCACTGGTTGGTGGTGTGGTTTAAGCAGACAGTGTTTATTGACGCATATCAATCTACTTATCCTGTCTGTTGCCATCATTTTATTAACCTACCGCAGACAGACGGGAAGCAAGAGTGAGCGCACGGGCTATGACAGCACCACTGAATAATACCGAACGAATCTTTGACATTATGAAAACGGATGTCCTGTGGCTATCCCCGGACATGCAGGTCATCAAGGCTATGCGACTGCTGCTTGATCACAACTACTCCTGCGCGCCTGTTATCTCCGCAACCGGAGAGTTGCTCGGTATACTTTCCAGAAAAGACTGCCTCGAAGCGGCAATCAACGCCCACTATGATAAAACTTCGGGCGGCCTTGTCAGTGCCTACATGACAAAAAAGGTGGAGATAATTGACTGGGATATGGACCTTATTGCCGCGGCCAATCAATTCCTGAACAGCCGGTACCGTGTGTTCCCGGTAATGGATAGCGGCAAACTAATCGGTCAGATCAGCCGCAGCGATGTAATGGCAGCACTGGTGCAACACCACGATGCCTGATCTTGACTCAGGTCAATTTGACCGGCGCGTAACCGGGGAATACTGAAGACCTGAACCCGAACAGGAGTGTCCGCCGAATGAAAACCAGTTCAAGAGAGTTCTTTATTGACGGCAAGATGATTCTGGTCAGACCGCTGGT
>CAYMFQ010000346.1:0-4775 GCA_964389335.1 uncultured Granulosicoccaceae bacterium | reverse complement strand
CAGCCACTCAGTGACAACAGGGAACCGGCACAAAGAGCGGTGCCCAATTTTGTGTAGTTCATAATCAGCCTTATAAAAAACAGTGTGTGCTGTGCCAAGTTATTTTCGGGTGCCACACGCGCGCTGAGCCGTCGAACGCGGCTTTGTACCAGGTTGCTGTGTGCTGCGGGTTGCGGACCCGAAACAACAGTAGCGTTTCTTATTGAACAGGCGGGATGTGCGTCAGCCGTCTGCCCGTGCTGACTTTATACGGCACCACTGGAAAAACTGCAATAAAAACAGCTGGCAAGAAGTACTTCTTAATGCGGATACTACTTATTTGTAACCTGCCGCTTACAGCCTCCAGGTAGAGACTGCACTGAAGCACTTCAGCAGCGCCCGGATAAGAACGGTACGAAACGGACGTTTTCCACCCGTTCAGTGACAACTGACTGGTTGTTCTGACAACGCATGATCGACAGTTGTTGAGAATCTTCGCTGGCACCAACCGGCCCAACCAGCACCCCGCCGTCCCGAACCTGCGCAAGCAGACTGTCCGGCACCGATTCCATCGCGGCCGTAACAATGATTGCATCAAAGGGTGCCTGATTAACCCACGCATCAACGCCGTCACTGTAGCCAGTACGAATATTGGAATAGCCAAGTCTACGCAGCCGGTCACTGGCGCGAGTCGCCAGAGAACTGATGCGCTCTGTGGTATACACACGCTCAACCAGTTGCGCCAGCACCGCGGCCTGATAACCGGAGCCAGTGCCAATCTCAAGTACGCGTTTTACCGGCGCACCGTTTTCACCACTATTAATAACAAGCTGCGTCATTAGTGCCACGACATAGGGCTGCGATATCGTTTGCCCCTCGCCTATTGGCAAAGCACAGTCTTCATAGGCCCTGCTTTCAAGCGCTTCGTCGATAAACAAATGCCGAGGTGTTGCAATGATTGCATCGAGCACACGCTCATCACTAATGCCTGCTGCCTGTAAACGATTGGCAAGCCTTACTCGTGTGCGGTGCGATGTCATACCAATACCGCGAATTCTTGCTTCCATATTCATGCTGCCACCTCCACCAGTATTTCACTCAACTGCTCAACGCGCTCATGGTTAGTCATGTCAGTGCTTATCGGTGACATTGATACCTGATTGTGCTGTATAGCGTGAAAGTCAGTGCCCTTCGCCGTATCCCACGGTTCGCCCGCCGGACCGATCCAGTAAATTTCGCTGCCACGCGGATCGCGTTCAATAATTGGGTTGTGTCCGCGTTTGCGTGCACCAAGGCGCGTGGCGGTGTAACCGGCTATATCTGCAAACGGTATGGCAGGTATGTTGACGTTATACAGATCATCCTGATTCAAACCACGTCGGCTAAACGCTCTTACGATCTGCGCTGCTACTTTCGCCGCATCATTAAACGCAGTGTCGGTGAAGTCTTTATTGTCACCGACCAGTGAAAACGCAATACCGGGTATACCGTGCAGCACACCTTCAAGTGCTGCAGCAACGGTGCCTGAATAAAGAGTGTCATCACCAAGGTTTGCACCGTGGTTTATTCCACTCACAACCAGATCGGGCGTCCAGTTAAACAGCCCGTTTAATGCAATGTTGACACAGTCTGCCGGTGTGCCCTGCAAACCAAAAACACCGGGCTTGTGTTCAACAGCACGTATCGGGTTCATTAATGTCAATGAGCTGCTGGCAGCACTGCAGTTGCGGTCAGGAGCAACCAGCTTCACTTCGCCAAATTCGCCCATCGCCTCGTACAACGCGGTAATGCCGGTCGATTGCCAGCCGTCGTCATTCGAAACCAGAATTTTCATTTATTGTTCTTATTTTATGTTTTTAGACTGTTTTACTTGTAAGCTTGGCGCCTGCGAAGCTCCACAAGTAACCGCAAAAGAATGCTGTTGTATTGCAGCCTGCACAATTACCCGTGCAATAGTACCAAAGCACGCGCACCACACAGCTTGCCTCATGTTGATTAACAGTAAATTCCGTCCACCATGGTGGCTTCGTAATCCACATGCCCAAACGCTCTGGGCAGCAATGGTGTTGCGTTTGCCCACGCATACAACAACGCGTGAGAGACTGACCACACCGGATGATGACTTCGTTGATATCGATTGGAGCGACGCGCACATACACAGTAACTGTGCAATTGCCAGCATTGATAAAACACCGATTGTAGTGATCTTTCACGGCCTGGCCGGATCAAGCGCATCACCCTATGTAGGTGCGCTAATGCATGGCCTCGATGCACTGGGCTATCGATCCGTGGCGATGAATTTTCGCGGTTGCAGCGGCGAACCCAACCTGAAGCGCGAGTCATATCACTCTGCACACACCAAAGACATCCGCTTTGTCATCGACACAGTTGCACAACGCTTTCCCAACGCACCACTGGCAGCAACCGGCTATTCACTGGGCGGGAACGCCTTATTAAAGTATGTGGCAACTCACCAGCATAACCCGCTCAATCATGCGGTCTCGGTCTCACCGCCGTTGCAACTGGCCGAAGGCGCTAAGCGTATGGCCCATGGCTTATCGCGCATGTACCAGCGAAGACTGGTCGATCAGCTCAAGCAGGCTCTCGACAACAAACACAGGCACTATCCGGCACTTGGCATCGATCAGATCGGTTATAGAAATGCGGTTACGTTTCGCGAGTTCGATGAGGCAGCCACGGTGCCATTGCACGGATTCAAAAGCGTGGACGACTACTATTCAAAAGCCAGCACATTACAGGATCTGCCATCAATCGAAACACCCACTCACATTCTGTTCGCAGTGGATGATCCGTTTTTCACACCTGCTTGCGTCCCGGCAACTGATGCGATGAGTAAAGACGTAACTTTTGAGCTGACAACACATGGCGGACACGTTGCCTTTGTCAGCGGCAATGTGCCGTCGTTCGGAAGGAGTTGGCTGCAGGCGCGTGTGTGCGAATTGCACCGGCACCACTTTGCCAGCTAACACCATCAGGTTGGTCACCCGATCGCGGGATGTAGTTTACTGCTTGTAAACCAGCTTGACGGCACCGCCAAACGACTTCTTGGCGACTGCATCGATATGGTCGAGGATAGCCTGGCGCTCTTCCTTATTCATCCCTTTGAAAGCGATGCCCGCAAAGAAACGATCGGTGCTGGTCTTTTGTTTGTCTTCACCCGAGTTCACGACTCGTCCGCGTACAGTAATGGTATCGCCGGATGGAAACAGTCTGATGGTAAGGCTTAAAACCTCGCCATTGTTGAAAGCTTCGTTGTGGAAACACTTCAAGCCGTTGGGGCTTAAACTAACGACGTGGGTTGGATAGTCAGGCAACTCTACCTGATGGATATCAGACTCGTTCGCTGCATCACCGTCAGCTACTTCTATGTGTAAAGCAATTGCGTCCGAAACCCTGCGGTATTCGCGGCGTTCGACATCTTTATCCTGCGCATTATCGGCCATTTTTTCTCCGGTTGCTGAGCGTTCGGCCATTGCCTGGAATCAACTCAGCTTAACGTCTCTAGCGCGTGTATCGGCATTTCGCCGGGACAATTGAGAACCAATAAACACGCCACCTGCGATCGGCTAGTCAACATATACAAACAGACTTACCGAGAATCAGAACGCATTCATACCGACCGCGCGTTACCTGTTCCTAATTGTTTGCAACGCGGTGGTTTACGATGCAAAAGTGCTCAATCTCCACTGCTTGCACACATACTGAGCAACAATGTGAACTCTTGTGTCTTCGACATACAGGCACGCCATTAACTTCGTGTTGAGAGTCAGCTCGAACCACCAGGTGCCTGTGGCTGTCTGGCGAATCGAGGGATTAGTCGATACAATTCTGATGTGAACGGATCAACGGTAGAGATTAGGACTACTGGATGATTTTCGTTTACCACCAGTGCCGCACAACGGACAGGCCGACTTCAACGCGCTAACTTGTTGATTTTGCTGCACGGAAAGTGAGTATCTCGCGCCCCTAGCTCAGCTGGATAGAGCGTGCCCCTCCTAACTCTAAGATTTTTCAATAAATATTCAACATAAACAATGAGTTAAAAATTTCGGGCACAATTAATTTTTTAGTGTGCCCAAAAAGTGTGGCAAAACCACTCAAAAAAGTGCGCCACTTTCTAAAATGGTAAAGATTATGAAGCACTTATAAGCTCATCTAAGTCTGCGCTCCATTCATTAACAATGCTTAATTGCATAGCTTTAGAGTTCAGCAAATACTCCGTTGCCAGGCGTGCGTAGCGCTCCGCCGTCGTGATGCTTGCGTGCACCAGTAGTTTGGAGATCTGCAGGATCGGTGTGCCGACCTTCTGCGAGCCAAGGTGTACGGCATCGGTAAGCGGGCCTAAATTGCCTGCACGTGTCTCATCGCGCTCAGCCCTACTCTGCAGAAACGAGATGGTGTGCCTCAGCGGCGGTCAGATACGGCCTGTGCACATCTATGTCCTCGCGCAGCAGCTGGCCCGACACCGGATTATGGATGTGCACCTTGCCCGTAGTCTTGTTCCAGTAGTTGATCGCGGCAGACCAAGGTCTGAGATATCTGTTGATACCCCCTAGCTTAAGCTGTCAGCGCTGAAATACGTGGATCAGCGCAAGCACTGTTTTTCTAGCGGTATAATTTTTATTCTCCAGAATTTCGCGCAGCGCCTTACACGCCCCAATCGTGGTTGGATCGGGCGGAATTGGCCGCTTCAGATAATGCAAATAGCATATCGTCAAACGGTGGGGCTATTTTGTGCCGGCGAGGCGGCTGCCTTTCGAGTGCGCTTTTGGCAG
>CAYMFQ010000345.1:1905-4818 GCA_964389335.1 uncultured Granulosicoccaceae bacterium | reverse complement strand
TATCAGTTCAAACACTTTGGTGCAAAGCATCGTGTCATCGCGTTTGATTTGCCCGGGCATGGCGTGTCAGACAACGGTGATCCCGAAAACACTTACAACATACTGGCCTATGCTGACATAGCAGAGTATGTGCTCGAACAGTTAAAGGTGGAGCGGCCGGTAGTTATTGGCTGGTCGCTGGGGGGATACAATGCGCTGGAGCTTACCTCCAGAGCGCCGGACAAATACCGGGGGCTGGTTACGACGGGTACGGCGCCATTGAACCTGGTACCGGATGACTTTGCCCGGGGGCATAACGCACGCTCCCATTTAATACTGGCCGGTAAGCAGTACTTTACCAATGAAGAGGCCAATCTGTTTGCAAGCCACGCGACAGCGCCGTACTCTGAGCAAAGCCGCTTTATGCATCAAAACCTCAGGCGTACAGATGGCAGGGCGCGGTATTACATGCTGAGTAAACTCAGTGTTATCGACTGGCCGCGACAAATGCAGTTACTGAGGGGAGGTGCGCTGCCGGTCGCGATCATGAACGGAGATAACGATCCCTTTTTAAACCATCAGTATATTGCAGACATCCCATACGGCAATATATGGCGCGGCAAGCCGACAGATATCGCCAACGGTCGGCACGCTCCGTTCTTTAACGAACCGGCAGCCTTTAATGCTGAGCTCGAAGCGTTTCTTGGAAGCATCTCCTGACCCGAGCAAGCCTTTGCCTGTACGCCGCTCTAACTCCTGACTGCGCTGCACTTGTGCTTTTTGCATTAAGGTTGTGATCACCACAGCTTCCGGTTGTATTAACCGGTTGCAACCTCTATTCGTGAGGTAATCTGCGATTATGTAGCGATCCTGTTGAGGAGAAATGTCTGGAAGTGCAATGCGTGTCGAAAGTTTCGATCAGCACTCAAGGAGACCAGACAACGCTGGCATGCTCATTGCGCCACCAGCGAACTGCAGAGTGAGAGTTGTGAGGATGTAATGGTTCACATTGATGAATCCTATGTTGATGCTCAGGCACCTAATGCTGCGGCAATAAAAAACGGTCGATCCCTGGTGCTCAAGGGCAAGTTTGTGGGGCTGTACAAGTCTGAGGATGAATCGATTCTCTTCGGCGAATGTGCAGGCAGCGGCAAGTCGAATTATCAGTGCTCGTCTGACTTTGCCAACCCTGCAAGCCCCACTCACCGATGTTCCTGTCCCAGTCGACAGTTTCCGTGCAAACATTGCCTGGGGTTGCTGTACGCATGGGCGCAGGGCAAAACATTTACTGTTGCACCGGTGCCGAGTGACCTCACCGAAAAACGCGACAAGCTTGTTGCTCGACGCAAAGCCCAAAAGGAAAATGCAGACAAGCCACGCAAGGTTAATAAGTCTGCTTTAAAAAAGAAAATTGATGCGCAGCTTAAGGGGCTCGATCTGCTTGAGCAGCTAACGCATGATCTGCTGCGCATGGGGATGGGTAATACCAACGCGAAATCCGCTGCGCAAATCAACAAGCAGGCTCTGCAGCTTGGTGATGCTTATTTGCCAGGTGCGCAATCGGCTCTGTATCGCTACACCAACCTGTTTATGGATCACGACGGGCAACTGCAATCGGCGACCACTGTGCGCGACGCTGTCTACAGTGAGGCGCTGGATCAGCTGACTCGTTTGCACTCACTGGTGAAGCAGGGCCGTAAGTACCTGAACGAGCGACTGGCAGACCCTGAGCTAAAGCCTGACACCAGCTCAGCTATAGCAGCGTGGCTTGGGCACGCCTGGCAGTTGCGAGAGCTTAAAGAAGCTGGCCTGGTTGAAAACGATGTAAGCCTGGCACAACTTTCCTTTAATACCTATGACGATAGCGCTCGACGCGAGTTTATCGATACCGGTGTCTGGATGAACCTCGGTAGTGGTCGCATTGTTACCACCAACACCTACCGGCCTTACAAAGTGGCCGATCGCATAAAAGGCGAAGACAGCTTCTTTCAGGTTGCCGGAGTGTCTGAATTGTTCGTGTACCCCGGTGATGTGAATCCTCGGGTGCGATGGGAAGAGATGGTGCCTCGACCATTAGAGGATAAAGACTACCAGCTGATTCGCGAGCATGCACACGATGACATCAGCGCACTGGTAAAGTCTGTCAAAGGGCAGTTGAAGGCGCCACTGGCAGATAAGTCGCCGGTTTATGCAGTACGTTATCAGACCATCGCGGAATCAGACGACGCTGAATTGATTGTCGAGGACAAAGGCGGCAATCGATTGTTGTTGAGTGACCGCAATGCACATGGCGAACGTGGCACCTGCGAGTTACTGCGTTTGTTGCCGCAATCCCTGCTGGCAGGGCAGGTGATGATTGCGCGCTTCTACCACGACCTGAACACACAACTGCTGACCGCACGCCCACTGGCACTGGTTACCGATACAAATATTGTGCGGATGGCGTTCTAGTGATCAGTGAATTGAGCAGTTACAAAAAGGCGTCAGGATTGGAATTATGAGTATTGCCGCGCTGACCGAGGTATATAACGAGACAAGGCGTCTGGCGATTGCCGGCAGCGGGCTTGCGAATGGAGACTATCGGTTGCAGAAACTGTTGCCGGTGCTCGAAAAAGCCGGTGAAAAAGCGCCCGTATTTAAAAAAATTGCCACCTCTATTGATGCTGTTATTAACAGTGACGAACGTTCCGCGCCAGATGCGCTGCTGAATTTGAGTACACTGGTTAGTGCGGTTTTGTACACACAGGGTAAAACAGGCGCCGAGGGGGATCTGAACCCCATCGAATCAAGCGGGTTTGCACTGCGTACGTCTGATACCAGCGCACGTGTGTTGCAACCGTTGATCGAGGCATTGACGAGTACCGGCTCAGGCCGTATGGAAATTATTGCAGAGGCACATCGTCGCGGAGCGTTTGACGATTTACGACTGGTGCG
>CAYMFQ010000345.1:0-1805 GCA_964389335.1 uncultured Granulosicoccaceae bacterium | reverse complement strand
CTTGAGCAGACCAAAGCACGCGCGAAAGACGTTAAGCGAGCGGCATTTAAGGCGCTTGTCGATTTCGAAGACAAATCTGCGATTGACGCGCTTAAGAAGGCCTTGTCCGGTGCGGACATGGCCTGGATAGCAACCATAGTCAGTCAGAACCAAGACCCGGAACTGCTTGAGCACTTGCACTCGGAAGCCTGTGATCGACTCGATAAGCTACTGGCTGGCAATGAACCTAAAAAACTGGACCAGCAGTTATCGCAGTTTCTTGACCTGCTATCAGCGTTCAGAGGCCGTAATGACAAACACACCGCCGAGTTTCTGGAGCGTTGCTTTGCGCAACGGGCCGATATCAGCAAGATCAAGGGCACCTCAGTTGACAGCGATGAGATAAACAGCCGTATTGCCGCGTTGATTGCGCACTCGGGTGTGCAATCGATACAACAGCAGCTTGTCGATGCACACGACAAATTGTCCGCTGAATCATTGCGCTGGGCGTTTATTGCAGCGCTTGACCTGTTGTCGCCGGCTGCTGTTTTTGAGCGTTTCTCACCGTATTACTTAAAAGCACGTGGCAAGCAAGGTAAGGCGTCGCAAACTGCCATTCGCGAGTGCCTGTGCCTGCTGACGAGACCCCATTATCATTCATACGGATATGCCCATTGGTGGCACCATGAGAACAAAGAGCTTCTGAAAAACTGCACACTTGATCCGGCATGGCTTGATGCTGCGGTTGCTCGTAAGGATATCGAACTGATACAGGCTCAGGGTACTCCGGGCCACAAGGGCGCAATCAGCCTGCTTACCACACTATTCGATCTACGCCTGAAGAGTACCAGCGCCGGAAAATTCGAAGATGTGCAAATGCTACAGGCTATGATCAATGTCGAGCACCCTAAGCTGGTTAAGTACTTTGTCGAGGCGTTGAAAAAAGCGGGCAGACGTAAACATCGCACGGCAGACTGGTGGCTGTTACACCTGATACCTGAGTTGCCTGCAGGGGCGGGCGCAGAGATTGAGGCAGTACTGCCGGGCCTTAATGACAGTTTTATCGAAAACACGATTCCCTATTTGCAGGAACTTAAGCTAAAGGAAACTGGTGAGCCGTCAGGTAAGTAAGTTGGCTATAAATAACACCTGCCACGGCTTAGCTGGTTCCCGAAACTTAGTATCCGCACTGCAGGATAGCCACTGCGGAAAATACGCTGCGAATAACCGATTGTAATTACCCGTCTGCAGTAAACCGGAGCAGAGAGCAACATGACAAAGAAAAAGGCCGAAGCGCTGCGGTTGCCTGCAGAGCAACTCTTTGCTGACGAGATCAGCGCGCTGATAAAGGCTGAGAAACATACCGTGCCGCACGGCTGGAAAATGTCGCCTCGCTCGGTGCTGACGTACATTTGCGGTGGCAAATGCGGCAAGCTGGATATTACGCCGAAGTATATTGGCCATGAACGGCTGGTGGAAATAGCCATCTCAACGCTGGTTACCGACCGGGCACTGCTGTTAATTGGCGAACCAGGTACCGCCAAGTCGTGGCTTTCTGAACACCTGACGGCGGCGATCAATGGTGACTCAAGCCGGGTGATACAGGGTACCGCCGGCACCACCGAAGAGCACATCCGTTATACCTGGAACTACGCGATGTTGATCGCTAATGGCCCCAGTGACGATGCATTGATAAAGAGCGAGATCTTTCGTGCCATGGAAGAAGGCGCCATTGCGCGTTTCGAAGAAATCACTCGCTGCGCCTCGGAAGTGCAGGATGCGATGATTTCTATCATGTCTGAAAAGCGGATTTCGGTGCCCGAGCT
>CAYMFQ010000344.1:0-4876 GCA_964389335.1 uncultured Granulosicoccaceae bacterium | reverse complement strand
CTACAGCCTCGGGTCCACACTCTCACTCTCAAGCGCCAGCACACCGAATACACTTTCGTGCACACGCCTGAGCGGCTCTTTCCTGACGAATCGCTCAAGGCCCTCGACACCGAGTGCAAACTCTCTTAATGCCAGTGAACGCTTGCGCGACAGGCCACGTTGTTTTAGCGCTGCCAGATGATCCGCCAGATCGTACTCCGGACCATATATGATCCTCAGATACTCCGGCCCTCGGCACTTAACCGCTGGCTGCAGAAGATCCCCGCCGGAAGTTATGCTGACGAATTCGAGCGGTTTTACAACCATGCCCTCGCCTCCTTTTTCGGTTAGCGCGAGCCACCAGTCAACGGCGCTTTGCACGCTGGCCTGATCGTCAGTATCAACCAGACGATAGGGAGTTGCTCTGAGGATCGTAGAGTCAGCCTCACAGATTTTCGAGATCTGCTGCATGTGCCATGCGTGGCTCTTGTCACAATGAACCTCGCCTTCTGTTGCCATGATATGAAACGGCGCCAGTTTGTAGTCTTCAACGGAAGTCACATCCCAACAGTAGTTTTGGTAAGCAGAACTGAACTTTTCGACCGCCGCAGATTTAAAACTTACCTTCTGTAACAGCTCGTCTGCAGTATTGCCGAAGCCGCGCCCAACAAGGGCTCGCAACGCAGACTCAGCCGCCGACAAAGAGTGTGAGGCCGCAGCAGATACCGATGCGTATTGATCTTTTAACAAGGACTGCGCTTTGGCTGACCATGGCATCAATTCCGCATCCAGGCAAACCCAATCGGTATTGTGCTCTGACCAAAAGTCACAAGCATGTAATGCCGCCTGCACTCTCGCCAAGAACAGGGTTTCCATCTCTGCATTCGTAAAAAAGTTTCGGCCGGTGCGGGTATAGCAAATACCAATCGCATCGGTAACCAGTCCGAATCGCTCTTTAACCACTGAGGCATCCTTACAGACAATCAATATTGCCCGTGACCCCATGTGCTTCTCTTCGCAGACCAGGCTTTTCACACCACGCTTGCGGTAGTAGTTGATCGCCTGATCGGGGTGTTCAAGAAACTCGTTGCGCTCACTGGTGCCACAGGGTGCCATGGTTGGTGGCAGGTAGATCAGCCACTTCGGGTTGATCGCCCAGCGACTCATCACTTCCAGCGCTGCTATGGAGTTTTCCTCCTGCAGGGTGATATTGTGACGCAGCCTGGTTTGGACAATGCGCTTGCCAGTCACATCGGCGATATCGAGGACATCATCGTATTCGTGCTGGTGTGACAAACTATCATCGGACAATTCTACGGGCCTGACCGGCTCACAATAAACAGCCCTTGCATTAACAGACACGAGCTCTTCCTCCGGGTACCGTAACGCGGTCAGTTTACCGCCGAATACGCAGCCGGTATCAATATCAATGGTTCGGTTTAACCATTCGGCGTGAGGGACCGGTGTATGTCCATATACAACTTTCGCCTGCCCACGATACTCAGAGGCCCAGTTGTAACGCACCGGTAACCCGAACTCGTCTATTTCGCCAGTCGTTTCACCGTACAAACAGAAGGAGCGGATAGCTCCGGAGCCACGCCCCTGCATTTCTTCTCTGATGCCAGCGTGAGCCACCACCAGTTTGCCATCATCAAACACCAGATGGCTGATCAGGCTATAGATAAACTCTCGAACCTCATGCTTAAAGCCATCTGGTTCTGCCTTCAGTTGTTCTATTGTTTCCTCAAGCCCATGATTAATACTAACCTTTCTGCCCTTCAGGTGTTTCTGAAGTTTAATGTCATGATTGCCCGGCACACAGTAGGCAACGCCACTGTGCACCATACTCATCACCAGCTTCAAAACCGCTGGCGATGCCGGACCCCTGTCTACAAGATCACCAACAAACACAGCTTTACGACCGCTAGGGTGCGTCACGTCAAAGCCATAAGACGGAGCACTGCTCTCATCCGCATGTGCACCTGACACTACCTGATACCCGAGTTTACCAAGCAGCTCAACGGTTTCATCGAAACAGCCGTGAATGTCCCCGATGATATCGAACGGCC
The DNA here is from genome assembly GCA_964389335.1 of uncultured Granulosicoccaceae bacterium. Classification (GTDB taxonomy): domain Bacteria; phylum Pseudomonadota; class Gammaproteobacteria; order Granulosicoccales; family Granulosicoccaceae. Next base: position 2,828 of record CAYMFQ010000344.1, on the reverse strand, counting down.
CTTGATCGGACTTTTTGTCGTTGTAAAGCTTTTCGCGGCTGATGCCGACCACGCTGTCTATTTCCTGTTCGGAATTTAAAACATAGATCTGCTGAAACCCTTCTTTGCGCAGCCCGCGCAACGATTTCTTCAACTGCTGTGCGTGTTGACGAATTACATGCTTACCGAAGTTGCGATCTGCTCTCTCAGCATTTCTGGCTTCACACACGTCCGCAGGAACATTTAGCACTATGGCAACAGCCAGTACGTGGTGCTCACGCGCTAGTGCAATTAACTGTTTTCTGGCGTAGGCCTGAACGTTGGTCGCATCAATGACCGTCAGCAGCCCACGCTTCAGACGCAGACCGGTCAAATAGTGCAAGAGTGCGAAAGCATCGTTCGTCGCTTCGAGGGAGTTCTCATCATTGGACACCATACCTCGACACAGGTCAGAACTGACAACCTCGTGCTCTCGAAAGTGCTTTTTTGCGAAGGTGCTCTTGCCAGAGCCGGACGCGCCAACCATCAGCACCAGTGCCAGTTCCGGAACTTTAATCTGCACGTTTGAATACTCCCAACTGCGATGGAGCACCAACCTGCTCGTGTATTTCACCCACTGGAAAAAACTCCACTTCGTACTGATAGGTACTGCAAATTTTCATGGCCCACGTTTCAAACTCTTTTCTGGTCCACTCAAACCGATGGTCGTCATGGCGTAATGATCCTTCTGCCAGATTCTCAAATAGCACGTTGTACTCTGCATTTGGAGTACTGAGCACTACTGTGCCCGGTCGCGCAAACTCAAATACAACTCTGGCACAGGCCTGTAGCCGATCTTCATCAAGATGCTCAATTACCTCGACCAGCGCCGCCGCATCAAAACCGGCCAGGCGTTTATCACGATAGGTCAGTGAACCCTGAAACAGCCGTATTCGCTCCTTCTGGCGAGGCGCCATTTCATCCCAGTGGAGCCTTTGTCTGGCTCGGGCAAGCTCAACGTGGGAGACATCCATGCCCGCAATACTTGTAAACTGACGCTGCTTGATCAGCATACGCAGCAACTTTCCCTCACCGCAGCCCATGTCCAGCACGCTCTGCGCCCCGGATTCTTTTAGCTTCTGCAGGGCCAGATCAAGGCGCTGCTGATGTAAACCCGCTTTGCGCTCTTTTACGTTGGGCGGCACGACAGGCAATTCATCGTGCTCGGCTTCAATATCCTGTGTCAGCTGGCTGCTGGCTCGCCTGGACAGCGCTTTTAGGTTGATCAGGTAACGATTGACGATCTGGTCTCTGGCCGGGTGCGAAGCTAACCAGTCTTTACCGCGAGCTAACAACTTGTCGACTTCGTCCTGTGCAACGAAATAGTGCTTGTCATTGTCCAGTGCCGGAATCAACACATACAAATGCGTTAACAAATCGCACAGCCTGACCTGTTGGGCAAGCTTAATACTGAAATACTTGCTGTTACCCCACTGCGGAAAGTTTTCGTTTAATGCGTGGCTTTCAACTGTGACTGCATAGCCGAGTGGCTCAAAGAATGCCCGTATCAATGCCACGCCTCCCCGTGGCGCGGGCAGTACATCAATACTGGCTTCAAGTGCAAGCGGTAATTCGACCAGGGCCGGCTTGTTACTGCACTTACAATTCATGGCGGTTGAAAACGCCTTCGATAGCGCAACACTCATAAACGACGAGGCCACATAAGGCCTGTCATTGACGTATTGACCCAGCGAAAACCCGCGCCCGGACAAATTGCGACCACCGCCCCTCACCATATCGATTGGATCAATATCGAGCATCAGCGCCACAGTTGTACGCTCTGATGTACTTTCAGGATAAAAAATGTGCGCTCGTCCCACGGCGAGATCGATCGTCTGTAGCTTGTCCGGGTGCTTATGCAGCAGAAATCCCAGATCTCCTGCCGGACTTGTTGTATTGCTGATCGTCAAAATCATTTTTTACGTCCACATCTTTGTAACCGGTCAGACGCCGGCCTGGTAGCTCTCGATTTACTGTGATCGGGTTTGCACGATATATATCGGCCACGCCCTGAAAATCACGCTTTAATGCTGATAGCTACGTGTCGTAATCGACAAGTACAGCGCCCAAGCCTCTGCTTCCAACGGTGTTGTAACATAAGGGCCCCTACAACGTGACTCCTAACCCCGAGTGGGTCGATCGACAGGAATTGAACCCGCGTGAGTGAGAGTCACAATCTCACTTCCGAACCAACACGGACGGTCGAACTGGCTGGCATGGAGCGATTCGAACGCTCTGTCCCCCGCTTAACAGGCGGGCGCATATACCACTTATGCTTCATGCCAATATGGTTGGTGCGGTCAGATTCGAACTGACGACCGGCGGGTTAAAAGCCCGCTGCTCTGACCAACTGAGCTACGCACCAATTTCTTGCAGCCAAAAAAAAGGCCCCGATTGACGGGGCCTTTTTGCGTTTAGTGCTACTGATGATTTTCGGTATCTACATTTTAGCGTTACCACTACCATCACAATCGCAAGCACACACAAGCCCCATCGATCTCTCGTTGGATTTATGTTTGAGTTGGTTGCAATTAATTAACATGCGCGGAGCTTAGCAAACTAAACAGCACAAACCAAGTATCTTTGACAGAAACCTGTGAACACCTTTGCAATCCAATTTGATTTCATCGGTATAGATACTATTGAGCTTTACCGCAAATGAGCGTTGCCGGAGAGAATTTATCTGTGAATGTTATTACTCGCGCTACTGGCGCGTCTTTCTTATCGAGCCTTTCTTACCGAGCCTTACTACTGCGCCTTATTCGGCGGCACATCAAGCGCCGGGTTCTCATCAAAGAAACCATCCGGGT
>CAYMFQ010000343.1:0-4898 GCA_964389335.1 uncultured Granulosicoccaceae bacterium | reverse complement strand
AGAGGCTGCGACCGAACCTTGTGCCGGGCAAATATTGCTGCCAGTAGCGACATAAGCGTCACACCCAACATAAGCGACAGCATTACCACTGCACTGTGCTCCCCGGGTACCAACGTACCAGTCATCCAGGTGATAGCCGAGCCCACGGCCATTGCGACTGCCGCCGCAAGACCCATTGCACTACCTGCAAGACGCGGCTTTACTGACGCAATACTGGCATTGCAGCTGGGCATGGTAAGGCCGTTACCAAGGCCAACCATCAATGTTGAGCCGAACAATGTTGCAATATGTAATACGCCGTTCAAAACCAGCAATAAGCCTAGTACCAATCCGCACACACCAACGATGCGACCCGTCAGTATCATGCGTTGCAGACCGACACGCTGCGCCAGCCTGCCCGATAAGAAACTGCCGGTCATAAAACCTGCCGTAATTGAACCCATACACATCCCCAGCACGGCAGGAGACAAACCAAGCTCGGCCGCTGCCACCAGCGGTGTGGCCACAAGGAAGCTATGAAAGGCGGCAACTGAAAAGGCACCACACAGTGCGAAGGCCCAAAACAGGGAGCTGCCAAACAGTGACGGGTACTGTCGAAATTGTTGTGCGAAGTTTGCGGAGCGATTGGTATTGGTTTCATGCAGGTTAAACCAGCACACGGCAAACACACCGATGCCAACCGTTGTCAGAAACCAGAAGCAGGCTCGCCAGCCATAGTGCTGGTCAAGCAGACCGCCAACGGTCGGGCCCAGCATCGGGGCCACAGCCATAACCATCGTAACGTAGCTGATACGACTGGCTGCCTCATCAGCATGATAACAGTCACGCACAATGGCTATCGTCAACGCGAACCCGACAGTAATGGCCCCCTGAAACACTCGCGCCACCATAAACGTTTCAATGGATGTTGCCAGTGCGCAGGCAATGGACGCAAAGATAAACACCACCAGCGCAGTTAACACAACGGGACGTCGACCATAACGATCCGACAAAGGCCCTAACAGTAATTGCAATACTGCGGTGACCGCAAAGTAACCAGCTATCGCAAAGCTTACCGTCGAATAACTGGTTTCAAACTCCTCGGCGATATGCGGTAGTGACGGCAGAAACAGATTGGTTGTTACCACTGCGAGACCGGTCAGTAACATCAACGTCGACAAACGAGGCGCCGCCGGAATAGCTTTGGAAGTTGACAAAAGGTGTTCTCGTTAATTCACACTAAGTAATGCACCGACTTGTAGAGCACAGTGCTTTATTCCAGCCAATTCATCTTTACGTGGAATGTGTGTCAAGTATACATCGCTGTGCGGTTGCCGATGTCGGCGATTACCGCTGTTAATGGCAACACTGGTACCGGCAACGCCGTTACTGGCAACACGGGATGTGAACAATCTGTGAACCCCTCGTGAAGCCACATTCACAGCTTTCTCAAATACTTACGGTGCAGAAAACACTCACAACAATCACAGAACTCAATGAAGAAAACAATGTGATCCAGTGCAGGAAAAGTGCGTATAACTTTTTGTAGCTACGATGCGCATCGTTACTTACACCCCAACAAATTTATCTCACAGGATCAGAGCAATGAAAAAGTTCGTAACTGCAATCGCACTATTATTCAGCACTTCCGTTATGGCTGGCGATATGAAGAAAGATATCGTCGATACTGCAGTAAGCACCGGCACTTTTACTACACTGGTTGCAGCAGTACAGGCGGCAGGCCTAGTTGACACACTGAAAGGCGAAGGTCCATTTACTGTATTCGCACCAACTGACGATGCGTTTGCCGCGTTACCGGAAGGTACAGTTGAAGACTTGCTGAAGCCTGAGAACAAGGATCAGCTGTCGGCCATCCTCACCTACCACGTAATACCGGCAAAGGTAATGGCTGGCGACATCAGCGGCAAGGAAACCACTGCCGCCTCTGTGCAGGGTGCCGAGCTGAGCATCAATGCCACTGACGGCGTAAAGGTCAATGACGCTACCGTTATCTCAGCTGACGTTGATACCAGCAATGGTGTCATCCACGTCATCGACAAGGTTTTGCTCCCCCCGCAAAACTAGCGCTTTACGAGCGTTCGTCCCACGCTCCCACGCGCTTGTAACGAAAGCCGAGGCGCATTGCGCCTCGGTCTTTTTTTGACAAGGCCGTTAATCACCATCTACGGTTAACAGTCCATCAATCACGAGCCGGTAGCCTTCGATTCCAAATCCGGAAACCACGCCTTTAGCTACCCGACCGATATCAGATATACGCCCCCGCACCGCCGGGTTGCTCATATGCAACTCGTACACCGGATAACTCACCTGAGTAATTGCTGCACACAGCGCCGGATAATCAGTGGTGAAACCAGCAGGGTTGATAATAGCCCCGTGCACCCCGGCAGCATACGCCTCATAAAGGCGGTTGATTATTTCTCCCTCAATATTGGAATGAAATATATCAACCTCCACGCCCGCCTGTTTTGCATAGCCTGTGATCGCCGCATCGTACTCGGGCAGCGTAAGAGGGCCAAACACTTCGATTTGCGCGACACCGCGCATGTTCATACCCGCACCGTGTAGTACCAGAATTGTTTTTGCCATGACCATTGCCTCCTGAAAGCTGTGCGGAAGTGTTCAGGCAGTGGCACGCTGTGTCAATAGCCACAGTGTTCGGGTCACTCCGTCGTGGGAATAGCGCAGCCGTGCTGATACCATGATGCTCTGACACCACCTGACGCGTTCTTACCTGCGATACCCTATGAAAATTGAAATCCTGTGCACTGGCGATGAAATTCTTACCGGCAAAACCGTCAATACCAATTACAGTTACATGGCCCAACGACTGACCGAGGCCGGTCTGCAGGTTTACTGGGGCACTACGGTTGGCGATGACCGGCAAAGCCTGATGCAGGCTTTTCAACAGGCTGCTGAGCGGGCCGATGCGGTTATTGTTAATGGCGGCCTTGGCCCAACCGTTGATGATTTGTCACAGGAACTCGCCGCCGAGGCCGCAGGCGTTGAACTGGAACTCCACCAACCCTGGCTTGAAAACCTCGAGGCGTTTTACCAGAGCCGCGGTCGCGTCATGCCACCAAACAATCGCAAACAGGCAATGTTGCCGGCCGGCAGCGAGTTTATTGACAACCCCGTCGGGACGGCATGCGGTTTCGCTGTAAGCATTGGCAAGGCACGTTTTTTCTTTACACCGGGCGTACCGCGCGAAATGCGCAAAATGGTTACGGAACAGGTTATACCCCGCATACTAAAACTCAGCGGCCTGCAGGTCGTCACTCGGCTTAAGCGCTTTCATTCATTTGGTATTGGCGAGTCACGCGCAGACGAACTGTTAAAAGGCATAGAAGACCTGCTGCCCGACACCGTAAAGCTTGGCTTTCAGTCGCACTACCCGCAGCTCGAAACAAAACTGGCAGCAATCGGTGCTGATGAAGCAGAGCTTGATCGGGCACTGGCACCAGCGGAGCGCAAGGTGCGAGAGAGCTTTGGTAACTTCATTCTGTGCGAGGACGACCAGACGCTGGAGGGCCTTATTATTGAGCAACTCACCGCCCGTAACGTCACCGTTGCCACTATGGAAATGACCACCGGCGGCATTCTGTGTAATCGCCTGGTGAAAGCCGACAGTAGTGTGACCAACCACGATGCCATCGTGCAGGCCGGCATTGTCAGCCGCAACACAGCTCAGCTTGCACATGCTGTGGAATTGCCACAGGCGCCGGCCAACCTGCCGGTAAGCACAGACACTGCAGCCACACTCGCCGAACACCTGCGGAAACGCACCGGCGCTCACTATGCACTGGCGCTATTGATTGATCAGCAACCCGCAGACGAAGACCTGCGGGCCGGTGCAGATATTTTTATCGCCATCGCCGGTGAACAACAAAGCATCAGCCGTCAGGCAAAGCTGATGGGCGGGCAGCAGTGGGTACAGCTCGGCAGCACCGAGATGGCACTCGACGTACTGCGACGCACGTTACTCGGCCTGCCGGTAGATGAAAAGATCGACTTTGAACAACAGTAAACACAGCATGTTCACAACAGACCTACGCCCGCATATTTAACACCTGATAGCTGTGCCATATCCCGATGCCAGGTCGCCAGGTCATGCGGGCTGAACTGGCTCAATGCGTCATGGCCACAGGCGCGGGCCATCACCTGCATCAACTCAACCGATGCATCAAAGAACGTTGCCAGTTGCTTTGAAGATTTCTCTACGTTGAGCCGCTGACGCAGATCGGCCTTTTGTGTGGCGATACCTGCAGGGCAGTTGTTGGAGTTACACATTCTGGCAGCAACGCAGCCAATCGACTGCATTGCGCTGTTTGACAGTGCGACACCATCAGCACCGAGCGCCATCGCCTTAACAAAATCGATTGGCACACGCAGCCCGCCGGTTATTATCAGCGTCACTCGACCACTCGCCCCAACCTGATCAAGATAGCGGCGCGCGCGGGCCAGCGCTGGAATCGTCGGCACACTGATATGGTCTCTGAAAATCTCCGGCGCAGCACCAGTGCCACCACCACGCCCATCGAGGATGATGTAGTCAGCACTGGCATCAAGCGCAAACTGAATATCTTCTTCTATGTGATTGGCGCTGAGCTTAAAGCCCACCGGAATACCGCCGGTAACTTCACGAACTCTGTCAGCAAAATTTTTAAAGTCGACCGCGCTGTGCAGATCAGAAAAGGTCGGGGGTGATATTGCCGGTGTCCCCTCCGGAATGCCGCGCACCTGAGAGATCTTGCCTTTATTCTTGGCTCCGGGTAAGTGTCCGCCGGTGCCTGTCTTGGCGCCCTGACCGCCTTTAAAGTGAAATGCCTGTACCTGCTTCAGCAGTGACTCGGTATAACCGAAGCGTGCACTGGCCAGCTCGTAGAAATAACGCGAGTTAG
>CAYMFQ010000342.1:0-4913 GCA_964389335.1 uncultured Granulosicoccaceae bacterium | reverse complement strand
CTGGCGCAGTTACAGGTTGACGCCACGTGGTCAATGGATCGGCTGGCAAAAGCCGTGGGGGTATCAAAAACAGCCGCGTGGAACCGCGTGCAAAAGTTGCAACAGGAAGGAGTCATACAGCGCCATGTCGCGGTACTCGACCCTGAACGCATCGGATTGCCCGAAACGTTTTTTATCGCAGTTAAGACCAATCAACACCAACAACAATGGTTGACCAAGTTCCACAAAGCGATAAAGAGCCACCCGGAAATCGTCGAGGTTCATCGGCTGGCCGGGGAAGTAGATTACCTGATGAAAGTACAGGTAGCCTCAACACGTGACTTTGATGACCTGTATAAACGACTGGTCGGCGCTGTTGATCTGTATAGCGTCACATCAAGCTTGTCGATGGAAGCTCTCAAACACGAGACAGCGTTGCCGTTATAGCCAATCCACCACACTGCACCGCTGACAAAACCAACAGGCCGGTGTCAGATTACTGTTTTAACCGCTCCGACAACCGTGTCGATATCGTCGGTGGAAATATCCTTGTGTACGACGAGTCGGGTTCTTGCGGCCGGAGAAATGACAATATCATGTGCCTTCAGACCTTCTGCCAGTCGATTAGCAGTCGCATCACCACAGGGTAAGAAAACCATGTTGGTTTGCAGGCAATCTGCGTCCACATTGAGGGCATCAATGGTGCTCAGGCCACGGTGCAACAACGTCGCGTTGTCGTGATCCTGCTGCAGACGCTCAACGTTTTCGTTCAACGCAACTATTCCGGCAGCGGCAATAAAGCCCGCCTGCCGCATGCCGCCACCCAAGACCTTACGCCAGCGTCGCGCTGAATTGATCAACGCCTGGCTGCCACACAGCACTGATCCGACCGGCGCACAAAGCCCTTTGGACAGGCACACTGATATGGAATCAAAGTACTGGCTGATTTCCTTTACATCAACCTGATGATGGACGCTCGCATTAAACACACGCGCACCATCAAGATGCAGAGCCAGCCCGCGTGAGTCAACCAGTTCGCGCACAGCGGCAAGATAAGCCATGGGCAACGGTTTGCCACCGATGGTGTTTTCCAGTGCCAAAAGCCTGGTATTAGCGAAATGAAAATCGTCGGGCTTGATGGCGGCTTCGATACTATCAAGTGGAATGGTGCCATCGTCTCGAGTATCAAGCGGCTGCGGCTGTATGCTGCCGAGTACCGCCGCACCACCGCCTTCGTACTTATACGTGTGGGCGAGTTGACCAACAATGTACTCATCACCACGCTGACAATGAGCAAGCAGCGCCAGCAAATTCGTTTGCGTGCCGCTACTGGCAAACAATGCCGCTTCGAATCCAAGCTTGTCCGCAGCCAGCGCCTCGAGCTTGTTTACCGTTGGGTCTTCACCATAAACATCGTCACCAACCGCCGCATCAGCCATCGCTGCAAGCATCGATTCGGTTGGCTTCGTTACCGTGTCACTGCGCAAATCAATCATGGCGCTCTCCCGCGATTAGGTACAGGAATCAGGTACCGGACTTACTGGCGTAAAACTCGTCCATCTCTTCAACAAACGGCGACAAGTCCGCTTTGTACTCTTTGATCTCGTCGCGATTCAACCCGTCCATCTCATGCGGAAACACCAGCCACTGATCAGTTTCATGCAGATAGTAGTGTGGTGACATTGATGTCATATTCTTCGACGGTTTGAAATACGGCGTGGCGATACGGATGTCCTCGGGCGTGTTGCGGCGGGCCTTGGTCCGCAGCGTCTGTACAACGCCCTGTACACTGAGTCCGGTGTCATACACATCGTCAACGATCAACAGCGAATCATCCGCGTTGACGTTGGTAATGAGATAGTCCAGTCCATGCACCCGCACCGGAGCCTCCAGCCTGCTTTTGCCACTGTAAGACGACGTGCGAATTGAAATGTGATCGGTATGGACACCGTAAAAGTCGAGTATCTCCTGCACTGCGATGCCAACCGGCGTACCACCACGCCAGACGCCGACGATAAAATTAGGATGAAACCCGCTTTTCAGAATATTAACCCCGAGGCGCCATGAATCCTCCAACAGCGACTGAGCAGAGATAAACAGTTTCTCAGGCGAAGACGTATCCGAACTCATACTAGGAAAGACTCGAAGCTATGGACCGCAGGGTCTGAAGTGGATCTGCTGATCCGGTAATCGAACGACCAATAACCAGGTAACTGGCACCGTTCGCAATGGCTTGTTCAGGGGTGGTAATTCGTTTTTGGTCGTTGGAATAGTCAGTTGCCAGCCGAATACCCGGTGTAACTTTTATCATGGCAGGCTGCCTGTCCGTGATAAGTGCCGCCTCACGCGCTGAACATACAACGCCATCGAGACCCGCGTCGTGTGTCAGCGCCGTTAGCGCAAGTACCTGTTCGTCCACACCGAGATTCACACCGGTGCTTTGCAGATCGGACTGTTCCATACTGGTCAGCACTGTCACGGCAATCAACAACGGCACGTCCGCTCCAGGTGCACCCAGAGCCTCGCGTGCAAGCTCCATCATGACTTTGCCGCCACTGGCGTGCACGTTCATCATCCACACCCCAAGGTCTGCCGCCATTTTGCACGCATTGGCCACGGTATTGGGTATGTCGTGATACTTGAGATCGAGAAAAACCTCAAAGCCGCGGCGGCGCAATTCGGCAACTGCAGCTGGCCCGCCACTGGTGAAGAGTTCGTGCCCGACCTTGACCCGACACAACGCAGGGTCGAGCTGATCGCATACAGACAGTGCGTTATCCAGCCCGGGCCTGTCCAGCGCCACAATGATTCGTTTGCTGTCGATTGGTTTGCTTTCCGTCAAGCTGATCATCAACCTGTGTTGAGATTGTGGTTACTCACCCTCGGCGCCAATAATAACCTTGACTGAGTTCCAGTTCTCGCACCCCGGGCAACGCCATTGTATTTGCTTACAGCGATAGCCACAGCGATCGCATCGATAAACTGGCTTCTCACCGGTCACACCGCGCAGCATGTCGACTATCGCCGCAACCTTGTCTTTATCACGCGACTTGGTTACAGCCAACTCTCGCTCCGCCCAGTCGCGCAGGCCACGCAACGACGGCCGGCGGGCTATCTGTTCAACAAAAAAATCACTGGCACTCTTTTCACCTTCGAGTTCGGCCACTGCATCGCGAGCGAGCTTGATTACCGAGTAGCTGTTCTGACGACCTTTGATATATTCAAGGTGTTCTACCATCGCCTGCTCGTCACCGGATTCACGCAGCGCGTGGAACACAGACTCTGCAATCTCCGGAGCAAACTCTGGGTGATGCTCTTCTATAGTGCTGAAATAATCGAGTGCTTTCTCATGGTCTTTGAGCTCAATCGATTGCCGTCCAAGCATCAACAACGCGCGACTGCAGGTGGCCTCGCTCTTAAGCGCCTGTTTCAGCCAGCGCTCGGACTCGTCGAGCTTATCCTCGAGTTCACACAGCGCCGCCAGTTCGCAGCAATACTGCGCAATCACCGCGTTTTTATCTGCGGCGGGCATGTCGCTGTCTCGCGCCAGATCAATTGCGCTTTGCCATTCCTGCTGCTTTTCATACAACCTCAGCAGTCCGGCGCGCGCTTCAGAGTCATGCGGGTATTGCTCAACCAGTGGCCGCAGAATCGCTTCTACCCGGTCCAGCAGCCCTGCCCCGGCATAGTCACGCGATAGCTCAAGCTTAACCTGTCTAATCTCTTCATCGTTCAGGGTGCATGCACTCAACAGATGTTCGTGCACACCAACCGCACGCGAGTATTCACCACGGCGCCTGAATGCATCGCCAAGCGTCAGGTATACGTCCAGCGACTGGCTGTCGGCAGCGAACTGATCCAGCAACATAACCAGCTCGGCATCTTTCACCACCCGATCCTGATGATCAGGCAGCAGCGTTGCCAGGTCAGTGCCCTTGCGAGGCCCGAACAAACCGAAAAATACATCGCGGCTTTTCTCGTAACCGATGCACCAGCCAATCAGGGCAGCGAGTGCTATCAGCAACCACGGTATATCCATAAATTCGAGTGAAATCAGTTGCGAACGACCTGCGGATTCTGACGATCTTGCCAGAGGATGTACAGCAGCAATTCAGTCAGAGGTCGCCGCAGTTGCAGTCGGGTGGTCAGATTAAATGAGATTTGGCCTTTGCTTAGCTCTGCAAAGCGCAGTGACAGATAAAGCCAGGAAGTTAAACCGAGATTCACGACACCGGCAACTATGCACCAGTGTCATGTAATGCGATACGGACGTTAGTCGTCAGTGCCTGTCTTGCGGCCACTGTCGTCAATGTCAGCGGACTCGCTGTTGGATGCGCTGCCATCGCTTAACGACGCCGTAAAGCCGTGGTTAACGCGTTCTCTAAGCTCTTTGCCAGGCTTAAAGTGGGGTACGTACTTACCGCTCAGCGCTACCGCATCACCAGACTTTGGGTTGCGGCCCATGCGCGGAGGTCGGAAGTGCAGACTGAAGCTGCCAAAACCTCTGATTTCGATGCGCTCGCCTGATGACAGTGAGTTGCTCATGCTTTCCAGCAGGCCCTTCACAGCCAGCTCGACATCACGCAGCGCCAGGTGAGATTGGTTTTCGGCTAATGCTTCAATCAGGTCAGATTTGGTCATTGGCCCAGAACTCCGGGGTTGATCGCCATGTTTTACCTTAGCAGCCGGGATAGCTTATCCCGGCACTTACGAACCTTGGAGGCCAGCTACGAGTTATCGTTGCTGTCCAGAGATCCCATTTGCTCTTTCATCAGATCGCCAAGAGTGGTGGCAGTGGCGGTAGAAGCCTGTGCGTAATCGCGCATCGCTTCGCCCTCTTCGTCACTCTCTTTGGCTTTGATAGACAGTGAAATGGCTCTGGCCTTTCGATCAATATTGATGAACTTTGCTTCCAGTTCGTCGCCTTCCTTGAG
>CAYMFQ010000341.1:0-4916 GCA_964389335.1 uncultured Granulosicoccaceae bacterium | reverse complement strand
CACTATCGTCAACGACTCCCGCACTTCACTCGGCAACTCCGGAATATCCTTTTCATTGCCACGCGGGATCAACACTGTTTTTATCCCAGCGCTCAACGCAGCCAGTGTTTTTTCAGCAAGCCCGCCAATAGGCAACACATCACCTCGCAGGTTAATCTCGCCAGTCATGCCAATATCACCGCGCACTTTGCGTTCACTGTGCAATGATGCAAGTGCGACGAACATTGCCACACCGGCTGACGGGCCGTCTTTGGGTATGGCACCGGCCGGTACGTGTAAGTGAGTATCGGTATTGGCAAAATCAGTGTTGACACCCAGCGCCGCAGCCTTGCTTTTTACCAGACTCTCCGCTGCCTGAGCAGACTCCTGCATGACTGAACCGAGCTGGCCCGTCAGGCGCAGGCTGCCTTTGCCTTCATAACGCAGCGCTTCAATGGGTAAAACCTCGCCACCAACCGGTGTGTAGGCCAGACCGTTGACGATGCCAACACGCGGTGACGCCAACACCTGTTCACGGATGCTGTTCGGCGGACCCAGTGCTTCACGCACGGCCGCCTCATCGATACGAAAGTTCTCGACTTCTCCTTTTGCAACCCGTGCCGCACCATACCGAATAACCGCTGCCAGTTTCTGTTCGAGCAAACGCACACCGGCCTCCCGCGTGTAGTGCTCGATCAGGAACTCAACCGCATCGGTATCCCACGTTAGCTGCTCGGCGCTCAGTCCATTCGTGGTGCGCTGTCGCGACAGCAGGTAACGCGTGGCTATTTCTCGCTTCTCTGTGGGCGTATAACCCGACAGGTTGATGACTTCCATACGGTCGCGCAACGGCGCCGGTATGGTATCCAGCACGTTGGCGGTAGTGATAAAAACCACCTGTGATAGATCAAACGGCAGGTTCAGATAATGATCGACGAATGCCTGATTCTGCGCAGGATCGAGCACTTCCAACAGAGCACTGGAAGGGTCACCACGCAGATCAGAGCCCATCTTGTCGATCTCATCAAGCATCATCACCGGATCGCGAAATCCAGCCCGCTTTAACTCGGTCATGATGCGCCCCATCATCGATCCGACATAGGTTCTGCGATGCCCGCGAATCTCTGCTTCATCACGCACACCACCGAGCGCCACGCGCACGAACTCACGACCAAGCGCATGCGCCACCGACTGACCCAGGCTGGTTTTACCTACACCGGGAGGCCCTACCAGGCATAGTATAGGTCCGCGACCTTCCGGGTTGAGTTTGCGCACGGCGAGATACTCGAGCAGTCGACGCTTAACCTTCTCCAGCCCATAGTGATCTCTGTCGAGCACGGCCTCAGCCGCGGTAAGGTCGATGTTGCCATCACTGCGCTTGGCCCATGGCAAAGCCGCCACGGTTTCAAGGTAGTCAACGGTACTGGCATAGTCCGGACTTGCGGCAGGCAGGCGCTGCAGCCGATCAAGTTCTTTTTGCACCTGCTCAAAGGTCTGCTCAGGTATACCGGCTTCATCGAGCCTGCTTTGTAATTCTGCAATCGACTGATCGGTACCGTCGTCTTCACCGAGTTCTTTTTGAATGGCGCGCATCTGTTCACGCAGGTAGGCGCGTCGCTGTGCGTCGGTTAACTCGTGCTGAACGTTTTCGCGCAACTTCTCCTGCAATGAAACAATGCGCAGCTGTTCATCGACGGCTGCCTGTAAGCGATCAACACGTCGAACGACATTTAACTCGGCAAGCAACGCACGACGCGTGTCGAGCGACAGATTCAGGTTAGCGGCCAGAAAGTCTGTTAACGCCGATGGCTTTTGCAATTGATCGAGTACGGTCGCTACCTGATCCGGTATATCAGGCGCGGAAGCAACAAGCTGCCCGGCGGCTTCACGCAGGTTACGCACTGCAGCCTGCCAGTATTCGTCTTCGGCTGGCGCATCTGACTCAACGACCAGTGACCCGGTACCCGTTTGAGTTGGCGCAGCACCGTAGACCTCATCCAGACGATTTCTGGCAAGCCCCTCCACCAGTACCATGACGCCTTTATCAAGGTTGCTAAAGCGCACAACGCGCGCACGGGTAACCATATTACCCACCTGCTCCGCCATGCTGGCCTCTTCCGCCAGCGGCACAATAAGCACCTCCCGTGATTCTGGCAGTGCTGCCTGCAAAGCTTCGACCTTGCTGGAATCATCCAGTTGGAACCCGACGGTCATACTGGGGAACACAACCCCTTCATGCGCCGGTATCAGCGGTACCGCGTTAACAGAGGGCTTTGCGTAGTGTCGATGGCTGCCACTCGGGCCCGAGGTGTGGTTGTCAAATCGATAGGCTATTGTCTTCATCATGACCGTAACATCGCGACAGCACAGTCTGTTTCAAGACCTTGGTTTTCTGCCAATTGACGGCAATGGGGCCAGCTATTTCAATTTCAACCGGCCACGATCCAACGGAGTTAACGCTGTGGCAATTGCAGGCTGCATGATGAAGAATGGTGCCGCTGTGGATGATTACACCGCTACGCAACAGCGCCTTTGCTTTACTCAGCCAGACGAATTATCCAGCCGCGCGCTATCGGCAAACTGACCAAGATCAGTACCTTTAAGAACCGCTTCCAGCAAGTCGGGCAGTCTGTCCGGCACACAACCAAAACAGGGCATACCCAGACGATTGAGCTTATTGGCAAGTGCTTCGTTGTAGGACGGCTGGCCCTGATCAGAGATAGCCAGCAGCGTAACCGCCCTGACCCCGCTTTCTAACAGATGAGCCATGCGGTTCACAAAACGCTTTTCATTGGGGCTGGTATCGTAGAGATCGCCAATGATCACATACAGTGTTTTGGCCGGTGTGTGCATAAAGCGCTCGCAGTAACTGGTTGCCATCCAGTAGTCTTCCGCACCATCGAGCTTGACACCAAACAACAGATCTACCGGGTCATCGCACAACTCGGTCAGATCAACAACTTCATCGTGATTAAACGCAACCACATGCGTTTCAACCGCGGGCAGGCTGGCCAGAATTGCCCCCATAATACCGCCGTATATTAGCGATGAATGCATCGAGCCCGACTGATCCATCGCGATGATCACGTTCCATTCATTCTGCCGATAACGTCTGCTATAAAATGACATCTGCTCCGGAATAATGGTACCGAGCGTTTCATTGTAGTTTTTAAGGTTGCGCTGAATGGTACGCGGCCAGTCAAGATTCGCCAGACTTCTGAACGGTGAATGTTCGTTCTTATCGAGCGACCCTCTGACCGCCTTAACAAAGTCTGTTTCCAGTCGCCTGCGCAGATCCTCCACCACACGCTCCACCAGTTCACGTGCTGCTGCTTTGGCTTTTTCGGGCACCAGGTTTTGCAACTCCAGTACTGCTGCCGCCATATCGAGTGATGGCTCAACGTTGGCCAGTACCTCGGGTTCAAACAGCAGTTCTTTCATGTCGTAGCGATCAATCGCATCGTGTTGCAGCAACACCACCACATCGTTCGGAAAGAAGTTTCTAATTTGATCGAGCCAGCGCGCCACCTTGGGCATGGAACGCCCTTTATGCACACCGTGCGGACCAACCTGTTTTTCTTTCCATTGGTCTTTAGTGATTTCCGGGCTTTCAGCATCGCCATACAGTGTGGCGAGCGCTTCATCCATTTGCGCCTGCTCATCCGTTAACGACAAGCCACCCTCACACATCTCACCCAGCGCCTGCTGCGATGACTCACCCAGTATCAGGCGCCAGCGCGTGAGTTGCTCTGTGTCAATCTCGGTTGCTTCAGCCATGGGTTGCCTGCCTGGTATCAAAGATCATCGAAATCAAAATCATTCAGATCATCCAGTGAGGATTGCTCTTCATCGGACAGTGGCTTTTCCAGCAGCTGACTGGCGACATCTTCATGCACGCCCCATATCTCGGCCAGATTTTCAGCAATCTGACGCTTTTCACTGGCATTAAACGTACTGAAGGCGCGGCGCAAAAAAACCAGTGCTCGACGAAACTGTTCATCGTCCAGCGATGCTATATAACCCGTGAGCTGCTGCCACAGTGACTGCCGCGCCAGCAGCGCATAGCGATTGCGTTGCGCCAGCCCTTCAAACCAGCCGGCACCAAGGTCAGCCGGCACACCGGGTGACAACCGGCGCGAAACTTCGCGCGCCAGCGCATCGTTCTCGATGGCACCGCGTTCCAGCAATACCGCACAGGCATAGCCGGATAACAGCGGGTTTCTGTCATCAGCATCAGATAATTTCAGCAGTGAATCAACCCACAATGCTTCATCTATGCTGTCGTGAAACTCCAGTGCCACATTGTTAAGCGCATCAATACCCTGCATTAATGCACGAACACTGGCGTCGTCGCAGTTAGACGCTGCAAACAATGACAACGAGGCCTGTATAAAAAGCTCCTGCACCAATGGCACCAGTGGTTCTGCATCGAACTGTCGCACATCGCCATAGCGCACCACCCGACTGAGTCTAAACGTGGCGGCGGATAGCTCGTCAAACTGGCTACAGTCGACACTGAGCTCCTGCAGACGCCGTCGTGCCGAATCCATCGAGGCGATCAACTTGCACTTACAGGCGTCATCTACAATGGTTGCCGCCTGTGCAATGGAGGTGCTTTCCCGCAATATCGATTCAAACTTGTACGCCGCTGCCAGCTCGACTGTTTCACCCAGCAGTACCGCTTCAACCAGTGCAATCTCACTTTCCGGAGACCATTTTAACGACCACGCTTCAGCCCAGCTTGCAGACTCCTGTCTGGTGCGCTCAGGTCTGGCAAAGGGAATCTCAAGCACCCGCAGCTGGTGAAAAAACGACGAGCGATGTAAATCGAGAAACGCGGCGGCCTCGCTTTTTACGCGTCGGTTCTCACGTAAGTCGAGACCAATTTCCTGCGCTTCGGCGGTGCGATACTTTTGCAGCTTAAGACGGTTGAGCAA
>CAYMFQ010000340.1:0-4977 GCA_964389335.1 uncultured Granulosicoccaceae bacterium | reverse complement strand
TACAGCGACTGGTCTGTCGATTCATCAGACATCGACTACCTTTCGTCGCAACGCCGACCGAGCAGCCGATGGTTCTCCGCAGCCAGTTCCACTGAAGCCGACAGTCAGTCGTTTGATCGGCACCAGGATCTGGGCTACTGGTTATTACTGCCGTTATTGCTAAGTGCCATTATCGCTTTTCGAAAAAACCTGTTGTACACGCTGTTGCCACTGTGGCTCATTAATCCCGCCGATCTGGTTGCAGCCGACTTATCGAACCTGTGGCGCAATAACAATCAACAAGGATTGCAGCACCTGCATAGCGGCAATGCCAGTGCGGCGTACGATCACTTCGACCGACCAAAGTGGAAAGCAATAGCTGCGTACCAACAGGGCGACTATGGCGAGGCCCTGCAATTGCTGGAGCCACAGACTGACACATCCGTCTACGCGCAGGACCTCTATAACCGCGGCAACGCACTGGCTATGACCGGCGATCTGACGGGTGCCATAAAAAGCCTGACACTTGCGCTACAACTTTACGGCACCGAGCAGGACCAACAACGCGCGGATGCACTGCATAATATCGCTTTGTTAAAGCGCCTGATCGACATACAGCAGAAGAACGACGACCAGTCTACTGCCCGTGGTTCACAGAACAGGGATTCACAGAACAGGGATTCACAGGATACGGGTTCGCAGAACAACAACACACAGAACAGCGATAACCAAGACGCGCAAACGGCCAACAGTACACAAGCCAGTATTGGCGGTGCAACCGGGCCGGGTCAATCACTGGATCAGCAAGCTGTCAGTGAAAACCAGGGAGACACAACCAGTGCCAACGTCAGCGATGACAGTCCAGTGCCCGATGACGCCAGTGTGCGTGAAACAACCGACAACAAGCTTGCAGATCAGTCTGCAATGCATAACCCTGCCACCTCGCCAACCCCGGAAAGCACTGCCACGGTGGACAACAACAGTGAAGTATTATCGCCCTACAGTGAACAGTGGCTACGCGATTTGCCACAGGACCCTGGAGGCTTTTTGCGACGTAAGTTTCAGTATTTGTATCAAACCCAAAATGCTGCGGATCAACCGTCTGAACCGTCGGACTCAAAACCACAGAGTCTTCGCTACTAATGGCGCGCGCACTACTCGCAGGTACGCTACTTTGGCACGTCATTGATGCGATTGCATCAGGCAGGCACATGCTGTTAAGTGCGTTGTTATTATCAATACCGTGGGGCGTGACAAGTGCGCAGTCACACCTGGCTGTAGACAGTGCGGCACCAGCCACTGACAGCAAAAAAAGCAACGCGATCGCAACACAAGTTGAACTGCCGGACATGTTCGCGACCCTGTCGCTCGCTCAGCATGACGCTTTTGTCAGCGAGCAGGTAAACCTTCAACTTGAAATCCTGACGCCCACAATTGCTTTTAATATACGACGACCAAAGCTCTTGATCGACAACGCCGAAATCTACGGACTGCGCAAATCCACTGGCAGGGTCGAGCGCAACAATCAGACCTATGACCAACAACGATTCGACTATGCCATATTCTTTAAGAAACCTGGCACCTACCAACTGCCGGCGTTAAAAGTTACAGCAACACTACCGGTTGCCGCAGGGGGTACCAGTTCAACCTCTAACCCCGTCATTAGCGCACAAACCACCGCACACAACCTTACGATTTCCGACGCCCCCGTCACAGCATCGCAATGGCTACCCGCAGCCTCACTTGAATTGAAGTCGACCTTGACGAGCCAGAGTCCACCGACTGCCGGACAGCCTATACCTTTCGAATACCATGTCGCAATTACCGGCCAGCACCCTGCCGCGATACCCGCAATCAGTTATCCGGAACTAACGTGGGCACGCCAATATACCAGCCCGCCAGCTGTAAAGCTGCAGGCCGATGCCGATGGTGTGAGAGGCACACTGATGCAAACGGTAAACGTAATCCCTGAACGCTCAGGCGAGTTTACCGTGCCACCGGTTACCATCAGCTGGTGGGACATTAACAGTAAAGAGTGGCAACAGGCGGTGCTATCTGAAAAGCCAGTCGTGGTTCAACCCGCCAGCGTTACAAGCAACGTTCGGTCATCAATGCGCAGCCGCTGGCTCACATTGCTGTTTATGTGTACCACTCTGCTCTTTGCAGTCACCAGCCTTTGGCTGTTGTTACGGTTGCGAAACCAGACACAGCCATTGCCAGCAACGGCCAAAGCTACGGAGAGGCAGGCCTGGAGAGCTCTGCAACGCGCCCTGAAACAAAGGCGGGCAAAGCAGGTACGACAGACTTTGTTAAACTGGTACTCTGTGGCTGAACCGTCCGCAATTAACCCGCGCCTTGAGCAACTGGCAGAAAAGCACGGCGGCCTTGGCCCACATTTGCAACAACTGGACGAGAGCATTTACCGAACAGCCAATGGCACTGGCAGAGACGACAGTGCACCGGAACCGGACTACCCGGCCATCGCCAATGCTGTGACCGCACTGCGCAAGCTTACGCGCAGGCAAACGCGCAAACATTCAGCAATCAATCGCAAAGCGCCTACCGGCACAGCAGACAACAGCATCGAAAAACTTTATCCAGGTAGCCGCTGACACGCTTAGGCGCTAACTCAATTATGCACACGGATAGCACGTTGACCCACATTGATGTGGTAAATCAGAAACGCAGATACGATCTCGACTGGTTTCGAATCGCGCTGTTTTTGGGGTTAATTTTTTACCACATTGGCATGTTCTACGTGCCATGGGGCTGGCATGTAAAAAGCCACTATGCCCCGGTGCATGACCTGCTGTTGCCAATGTTGTTGCTGAATCCGTGGCGTATACCAGCACTGTTTATTATATCCGGCATCGCACTACGCTTTGCACTCGACAAATCAATGCAGCATGGCTCGACGGAGCACGGCACCTTTATGTGGCGACGCTTTGTGCGGCTGATACTACCCATTCTATTTGGTATGGTGGTAATCTGCGCACCACAGGCCTACTACGAGTTACAGCAGGACGGCGTATCCACCGGCACAATGACAGAGTTTTACAGCGGGTATTTACTGCCCCCCTGGTTGTCGCCGGCACACTGGACAACTATCACACCAACCTGGAACCACCTGTGGTATGTGGTGTATGTTCTGGTGCTTACGATTGTTATTGTCGCCATCAGCGCTGCACTTAAAGGCAGAATGCAACAGTGGCTCGATTGTATCGTAAGCTACTGCTGCAACACGCCGATACTGCTGTTATCTATACCGATGCTGGTGAGCTTGTTCTTGTTGTGGCTGCTGCAGAACAGTATCGATGCGGTGCAAATGGTGTGGGGAGACTGGCATCGGCTGGCCAATTCGCTGTGGCTTATGCTGTTTGGATTCGCCATTGCCAAACACACTGCCGCGTGGTCAGTGCTATGGCAATATCGCTGGTGGCTGCTCGCTCTTGCATTAATGCTGGGCGCAGTGCAAGTTATGGATATTCGCCAGTTGATCTGGACGGACTCGTCCGACGATGCACTCTATTACATTACCTGCAGTTTCTATAGCTGGGCCATGATGCTGACCCTGCTCGCATTTGTACCGCTACTGCGGCGCGGCCCGGACCGGGTCAGGCAGTACCTGTCGGACGCAGTGTTTCCATACTATGTGCTACACCAAACCATCATTGTCGTGTGTGGCGTATGCCTGAGCCAATATCAACTCGGCTTTGCTCGCGAGAGCGTACTGCTCATCATCGCCACCCTGGTGCTAACCGCTGCTATTTACCACCTGGTGGTACGCAGAATGGGCCGTCTCGCGCTGCTGGTTGGCGGCAAACCTGGCTAACGAAGACATCCCCATCGCCGATTTAACGCACTGCGTCACCGCTCCCCGATCAATTTGAGTATTCAACATTAAATACCACCGCCACGGCTGTGTACTTGCCCGCAGCCTGCGAGACGCGTACTCTTTACGTGTGGAGTGTAAGTTCCACTTAACATCACAATCAGGAGGAGAATTATGCGAATGCTATCCCGTACAGCTCAATCCATTGCTGTTGCCTTCGCGCTGACTGTCTCTATGAGCGCAGCTCACGCAGACGGACACGGGCTTACGTCCCCTTATGGCGAGGGTGACCAGGCCGGCGCTTCTAACCTAATGACCGCGGAAAAAGTCAAAGAGGCCATGGGCCTGATGAAATCCGGTACGGTTATCTCAATTGGTCGCACCTACGAATCCGAGATGCCCTTGTTCGGTGCGCGAGGTTTCGCGCTAAGGGGCACCAGTGGTTTGGCTGGGGGTCCGCTGGCCGACAACAAGGTCATCTGGATGGACGACTATCTGGCAACCGAAATAGGACAGGTTGGCACCCAGTTTGACGGGCTGTCGCACATCGGTATCGGTGGTGACAAACCCATGTTCTATGGCGGCATACCAGCATCAGAGGTGTTTGGGTCGTATGGTGTTAAAAAGCTCGGCATGGAACACGTCAAGCCGTTTTTCACCCGCGGTATTGTTATCGACATGGTCGGATTGCGCGGCAGACCCATGGAACTCGGTGAGGAAATTACCGATGAAGACATAAAAGCCGCACTCGACAAGCAGGGTGTCGCACCGCCTGCCAAAGGTGATGTCGTAATGTTTCATACCGGCTGGGGCGCACACTGGATAACCGACAACGCCAAGTTTAATTCCGGATGCCCGGGAATCGGCCTGTCAGCAGCAGCCTATCTGGTTGAGGCCGGCGTTGCCGTAGTGGGCGCAGATACCTGGCCTGTGGAAGTTGTGCCGAATCCAAACCCCGCACTGGCGTTCCCGGTACACCAGGAACTGATCACCAAGCAGGGTATCTTCATTCACGAAAACATCGCTACAGAACGACTCGTCGAAGCCGGCGTCAGTGAATTTGCCTACATCTATTCACCCATGCCAACCAAAGGCGCAACCGGCTCACCCGGAGCACCACTGGCGGCGTTCTAAAGACCTCTATATCCGCACCACCAACACTGCCG
>CAYMFQ010000339.1:0-5039 GCA_964389335.1 uncultured Granulosicoccaceae bacterium | reverse complement strand
CTTGAAATTGTACCGCTTGATATTCTGCGTAACAGTGCGGTTGATTTGAACTAGTTGCGTTCCAGAGGCGCATTAAGGTGGTGGGCTTAATGTGGTCCAACCACCATCGACAACAATGGTTTGTCCGGTAATTTGTGCTGCTGCTTCAGACAGTAAAAAAAGTGCAGTAGCGGATATGTCGGTGGTGGTAGATGCGCGACCGGTTGGCGTTAACTCAGACCACACTTCTGCATAGTCAGGCTCCTGCATGGTTCGTTCGGTCTGTGTGGCGCCGGGTGCAATAGCATTGACTGTAATACCGTGCTGGCCGAGTTCGGCGCCCAGACTTCTGGCCAGCATTCTGATCGCCGCTTTGCTCATCGCATAGGCGGTTAGATCCGGGTGATACTGTATGCCGGTAACGGATGACATCAACAGCAGTCTGCCACCAGCCGGCTGCGTTGCCGTTGGTGCGGCATTTTGCCGAATCATTTGCTGCGCGCTGCGTTGTGCCAGGTAAAACGTGCCTCGCAGGTTGATGTCTACCAGTCGTTGAAACTGCTCCTCCGGATAGTCGAGAAAGCTCCCGAACGTTGTGACACCGGCATTGGCTATGGCGAGATCAAGCCGACCGAAGTTATCACATGCAGCGCTGATCAGACTATCGATGAGCTTAGTGTCGCTGGAGTCGCCTGCGACTGCCACTGCGCGGCCACCGTTGTCGGCGATTTTTTCTGCGGCTTGTCGGGCAAGCGTGTCATCGACGTCGTTGATGACTACTGAAGCGCCGGCTGCTGCCAGATCAGCGGCGATCTGATAGCCGATTCCGGTACCGGCACCGGTGATGATTGCACTCTGATTGCTAAAGTCTGACATGGTTTGTATTGGTGAGCAGGGAAAGAGGGATAGCGTACCACCTGCGATCTGTCGTGCGCTGAAATCTCAGGTATTCCTGAGGGTTTGGTTAAGGGTGGTTCACTATTAATTGCCATGGGGGCAATGGCTTTTGTTTCTAATAATCGTGTGAGTGTGAAAGGCGTCGTTATGGCGTGGCAGGGCTTTTGCGCGTTACCTCTAAATCCCGGGGGTTCTGTGCAGGCACCACCGGTTAGTCAATAAAAAAGTAGTCCAGGAGTGATGAGCACTCCATTGCGCAGTTGATGTTTAGGGATGAGATCGCTTCGTGTCGGACAAGACAATAAAAAAATCGGTTGTCCCCGCGTTGGAGCAGCTCGAGTCCCGCATGCTCTACTCTGTCGATGTTGCAGGTCTGGGCCTTGCCGGCGCGACGCTGCATGATCTGGCGGACTCGTCTGTGGCTGACGATATTGTGCTCGCAGCACACGTGGGCTCAGACCCCCCTCGTACTGAACTGGTATTTGTCGATGCGAGTGTGCCTGATGCTCAGTCACTGATCGACGAAATAAATGCCACCGCCGGACAACACCGCGAACTTGTGGTGCATCTGATTGAGCGCGACACCGATGGTATTGCCTATATCAGCAGTGCACTGGCAGCAGCGCAGGTGCAGGTTGATGCTGTCCACATTTTGTCCCACGGTTCGGATGCATCGGTACGGCTTGGCAATGGCTATCTGGACATTGCCACTTCTGTCACTCGTGCGGCAGAACTTATTACCTGGGGTAGTGCGCTGGCCGCTGACGCCGATATCGCGTTTTACGGCTGTGATCTGGTATCAGAGCCGGCGGGTCGAGACTTTATCGCAACCCTGAGTGACCTTACCGGGGCTGATATTGCAGCAAGTACTGACCTGACAGGTCACCGCGACTTTGCGGGTGACTGGGACCTCGAATACCAATACGGGTCTGTTGAGACACCGTCCCTGCTTGACGACGACAGTGACTGGCGTAACTTGCTGGCAGTAATAAACGTCAGTACTAACTCAGATGTCGTCAATGTTGATGCTGATCTGACATCTGTTGCCGGCCTTATTAGCAGCCCGGGTGCAGACGGCGCAATATCTCTGCGTGAGGCGATAATTGCTGCAGAGGCCGATCCCGATGCTGATGAAATCCAGCTATCTACAGGAACCTATACCCTGGCGCTGTCTGGTTCCAATGAACTGGGTGACCTGAATATATCGAATGATCTGGTGATACGAGGTGCCGGTGCTGGCCTGACCACGATTGATGCGCTCGGTATTGACCGGGTATTTCACATCGAAGGAGGTTCGGTTGATATAAGCGGCGTAAACATTACCGGTGGCAAAAATGCCGATGGCAGTAACGGCGGAGGTGTGCTGGTTAGCAGTGGTAGTCTGACGTTGAGCGATGTCTACATCACGCAGAATGAAGCCGACGGTAAGACCGGAGGTGGCATGTTTGTCGATGCCGGCGCCACTGTCGCTGGCAGCGATGTGTTGTTTCGCGGCAACGAAGCAGATCCTGACAAGGCGCCAAACTACAAAGACGGTGGTGCACTGTATAACGAAGGTGATGTAACCCTTGAACGTGTATCGTTCGAGTCTAACCGTGGAGACAAGGGCGGTGCGGTACACAACCATGGCACGCTTCGATTAACCGACGCATGGTTTATTAACAACACGGCAGCGACTGCAGCTGGTGCGCTGGATAACCACAGTGGCGGCACAATAGTTCTGGACCGTGTAACGTTTGAATCTAACGTAAGCTCGGGAGAGGCGGGTGCGCTGCGAACAGACGGGCCTTCTACCCTTCGCAATGTGACGTTCAGTGGCAATAGTGCTGCGACGAACGGCGGCGCGCTCGCAATTTCGGGTGGCAGCACAGTCGTTACCATCGAAAACTCAACATTCAGAGGCAACCTTGCGTCCGGCAGTGGTGGCGGCATCGATAGTGGCAGTAATAATGTAACGATCGCCAACACTATTTTTTCTGGCAGTACCGCAGGTTCCGGGGGTGTGGACATAGATGGCAACGTCACATCACTGGGGTTTAATCTATTTGAAAACGCCGGCTTCGGCGCAGCAGAGTCGACCGATATTGTTGGTGAAAGTGCATTGCTTGGGCCATTGCTGAACAATGGGGGTTTTGTTAAAACCCACGCGCTGCAGGCGGGTAGCCCCGCAATCAACGCGGGTGGCGGACAGCCCGGAGTTGATGCGACCGGTATGACGCGGGATCAACTGCCCGATATCGGTGCATTTGAATCGCGTAATGCAAGTTCTATGGCCATGATATTCTGGGCTGATCAGACCGACTTTATAATCTATCGGGCCAGCGAAGACAGTGGTGTTGCGCAGCCAATCATCGTGACGGCCGAAAGACCGTTTGATATCGAGGTTGATACGCAGAATAACCGAATCTACTGGCTGGAAGGTGACGGTAACTATATAGCTGGCGGGGATCTTGGCGCTTTGTACTCGGCGGATCTTGATGGCAACAATATAACGCAGTTGCTATCGGGTATTAACTTTCCAACAGGTCTCGCGCTCGATGTTGCATCGAATCATATCTATCTCACACTTGACTCTACTACCGTCAATACGGCCGCTGACCCTTATGTGAACGAAATCGTACGTTACGATCTGGATGGGACAAACCCGGTTCTGATTGCCTCGGGTGAATATACGGATCCTGTACCCGACAGGATGCGAGCGCCGACTGATATCGAATATGACCCTGCATCCCAGCGCCTCTACTGGACAGACAGAGGGTCATCACCTTTTACCTCTGACAATGATGATGAAATTAAACTGATCGATCTGTCGGCAGCCACGGGGCAGATTCAGGTGCTGGGTCCCCCATCGGATTTCAGTCACTCACCGACAGGACTAACTGTTTTACCTGGTGGGCAGGAGGTGTACTGGGCAAACACCAGAGGAATTAGCTATTTTGAATATGATAACAGTGTGCTGTCTGAAAGCAGCAGTGCGTCACTCTCATCCATCGGAGTGGTCGGGGTCCAGTATTTTGCAGAAAACGATACGCTCTATCTGACTGACTATGCGGGTAGTATTAGAACTATTTCGCTTGACCTTAGCGTTACCAATACCATTGTCAGCGGCCTGACTGATCCAGCCGGAATTGCGGTCATGTCGTCGGATGAGGTCAGTCTGCCGCCTGCGCTAACTAACAACGCGTTGCTAACAGTGGCTGAAGGCGCCACGGCCGATTTTGACAACACGCTACTCAGAGCTACTGATTCTGACACCACTACAGACAACCTTGTCTACTCGGTTACCAGTGCACCAGTCAATGGTCGTTTGATTGATAGTACCAATGCGGTCAGAACATCCTTTACACAAACGGAAATTGACACTGGCGAGATCTCTTACGAGCATCTTGGAGGAGAGAATTCGAGTGACAGTTTTGTATTCAGTGTCACGGATGGCGTATCAACCGTTGGGTCAAACACTTTTACAATATCTGTGACCCCGCAAAATGACGTGCCGGTAGCAGTAGCTGACAACTTCACCATCAATGAGGGCGCCACCGATACGTTCGATCTGGCGGCGAATGATACGGACGCAGAAAATCAGCTGGATGTGGACAGCATTGTCATCACCAGCGGACCGACCAATGGTACGTATCTGGTAAACGGCGATGGTACGGTTGACTATACGCACAATGGTAGTGAAACAACATCTGACAGCTTTAGTTACACGATAGATGATCTGGACGGCAGTACCTCCAATGCCGTAACCGTTAGCCTCACTGTGACGCCGCAGAATGATCCTCCGGTCGCGATAGTGGAGAGTTTTACCGTTGACGAAGGCTCGACAAGTACTTTCGATCTGGCAGCGAATGATACGGATGCCGAGAATCGGCTGGATGTGGACAGCATTGACATCACCACTGGGCCGACCAATGGCGCTATCGTGATTAACGGAGACGGCACCGTTGACTATACACACGGTGGCTCAGAAACCACCTCAGACAGTTTTAGCTATACGATAGATGATCTTGATGGAGGGACGTCTAATACGGTCACGATCAGTCTGACGATCACGCCGCAGAATGATCCGCCTGTTGCGGTGATTGAAAGCTATACGGTCAACGAGGGTTCGACAAGTACCTTCGACCTGGCAGCGAATGATACAGATGCTGAGAATCGGCTGG
>CAYMFQ010000338.1:0-5084 GCA_964389335.1 uncultured Granulosicoccaceae bacterium | reverse complement strand
AACAGTTTTCATGTCGACTTCCGTGTCGCGGAGTGGTGAGATAAACGAACGACTAAATACTGCGGGTCAGTTGATTACCGTGTGCCAGTTTCTTACCAGAAAACACAGCAACTGGCGGGTAAAGTGTTTTGCAGTCGAGGTTTTGTAAACTTGCACCGCCTGTGCAAGTTAAAGCGGTGAGCTCAAGCGCTCAGTTCAAGTGCAATGCGACTGGCCACATCGGCGTTGTTCAGCACCAGTTGAATATTGGTTTGCAGGCTGGAACCCTCGGTAATTTTGGCGATGCGCGCCAGCAAAAAAGGCGTTGTTGCCTTGCCGGTAATGCCCTGTTCGTTCATCTCCGTCAATGCATCGGCAATCGCCTTGTCAATCACATTTTCATCCATCGACCAGGCCTGCGGCACCGGCGCACAGACCAGTGCGCCCCCCTGCAGACCCAGCGCCCATTTTGCGTTTAGCACACTGGCAATAGTATCGGTATCATCCAGCCGATAGTCGACCGGATGGTCGCTGCGACGAGTATAAAACGCCGGCCAGCAATCGGTCTGATAGCCAATCACCGGAACGCCATGGGTCTCGAGGTATTCGCGTGTAAGCCCGATATCAAGGATTGATTTAGCGCCAGCACACACCACGGCGACACTGGTATTCGCGAGCTCCTGCAGATCAGCAGACACATCAAACGTTTCACTGGCACCTCGATGCACTCCACCGATACCACCCGTGGCAAATACTTTGATACCAGCCATGCTGGCCACAATCATGGTCGCTGCAACCGTCGTCGTACCGATGGTGGATTTGTCCTGAACGATAAACGGGATATCACGCCGACTGGCTTTTACGCACGCCTGGCCGCGCTTGCCGATCTGCTCGATTTGTTCCGCTGTCAGACCCGCACACAGTTTGCCGTCGAGTATGGCGATGGTGGCAGGTACCGCACCATTGTCTCTGATGCGCTGTTCAACACTGAGCGCGGTTTCAACATTGTGCGGGTACGGCATACCGTGCGAAATTATCGTGGACTCAAGCGCCACGATAGCGCGCCCGTCACTGCGCGCAGCTTTTACTTCGGGTGATAGCTGCAGTAACGGTGTCTGCAATTGCACTGTAGAATCGTGTGTCATGTGTTGTCCGATTATTGCCTGATGGCTTCGAGGCATAATGAAGTTGAGCACGCGGCAGTGGTCTGCAGACTCAGTGCCGCGGCGCGTGTGCCCCAGCTCAGTTGGTGTTCCAGTGGTTGCCCGCACAGTAGCGCTGTAATCACCGCTGCAAACATCGAATCACCGGCGCCATTAACCGTACGAATACCACTGACCGGCTGAGCCTCTGCGTGTACGGTTTGTTCCGACGTTGCCATTATCGAACCAGCCTCACCCAGTGTCATTAGTACTTGCCGGCAACCGAGTGACAGCAGGCCCTGCAATAAGACCGCGTCTGAGCCGTCAGCTCCGGTTAATGCCACTGCCTCGGCTCGGTTCACCTTTAGCAGTGCAAGTCGTGGCAACAATGGCAGTAACCGGCGACATTTGGCAACAGACACTGCATCAGCCGCAAGCAGGCACGACGTCTTTGCCTTGCCTATCGCATCAATAACAGCCTGATTGAGGTTTGCATCGATAACACAGATATCCGCGCCCTGGCTGTCCTGTTGCCAGGTACTTTCAAGCTCAAAGCGCTCAGTGATCGACATGGCATTGATAGCATGCAGAAGACTGCCGTTGCTATCGTGTATTGCGATATAGCTTGAAGTGGGTTCATCTGCCACCTGTACACGGTCACAGTCGATGCCTACTGCCCGACACTGTGCCAGCAGTTGTTCACCACCAGCATCATTGCCAACAATTGAATGGAGCTGTGTCGACACCGAAAAACGAGCGAGTGCCTCGGCAATGTTGCGAGCAACTCCGCCGGCGCAGAAACTGGCGTTGCCCGGTGTGGAGTCTCCGGGTATAGCGCTCTGTGCGGCCACCGCCAGCACATCCATATTCATTGCGCCTACTACCAGCGCTGAATACTGTCCCCCGGCTTCTTTATCACTCATAGCAATTGCAGAGTTTGGCTGTAAGAGGCTTGTAAACAGCAGCGATACAGAGCGAGAGAGAAAGCAATAGCGAAAACGCTGCTACGAATCGCCAAACCAGCCATGTGCGCAACCATCGCTATAACGTAAACTGCCCGTCCGGTAGATCAAGATACACAGCCACCGCTGCGGTCGCGATAACAGATACGGTATCGTGTTCCTTATCGACCACATTCAAACCACCCATCACCGGCTTTACTTCCACGCTGCCATACGGTAGCTCCGCAGCGACTTTTTCAGCATCGATACGATCCGGCTGCTGCACGGCAATCGTCACTGTAATCTGCATACTGTCACGGTCTATCGGTAGTGATCGAAACAGAATCAGTGAACTGTGGTGCAAGGCATCCTGCACGGCGCGACAGCCTGCCTTGGTATAGTCTTCACCGTACAGATCATTGCCGGTGCCCATTTCGAGGATAATGCGTTTAAGCGGCATGGGAATCCTCCTCGCCCGTGTTTATATCTAAAAACACAATGGCTGCCACATTGGCAATAACCGTCACGTCCGACCCGTCATCTTTGGCCACATCCAAACCACCTTCAACCACAGTCACATTAGCCACACCGTAGGGCAGTACTGCTGCGACTTCAGCAACATCGACCTGTTCAGGCTTCGCCACCCCCACTTCAACATCCACCTGCATGGCATCGCGCGAGTAGCCCAGCGCCGGCGCTATCGTCAGTGAGTTATGCCACAACGCATCTTTGAGTCCTCTGATCGCAGCCTTGGTGTAGTCCTGTCCGTGCAGGTCTGTACCCATGCCGATTTCCATCACCAGTCGCTTTCGCGCCATACCTGTTTGCCTCTGTGGATTTGTGCCGCCGACGATGTTACGCCGGCTGACTTTAGTTGCCGGGCAGGCTATCACACACAACAGATTTATGCCTGCGCCAGCGCGGTGCGGTTAGCCGTCCGGTACAGCCAATCAGCGCAATTAACTCACGACGGTTTGCAGACGTGGCGTATACTCAGCCGTGCAACAACAGAGGAACCACTGGATGAGTTTTGATTTTGCAAAGGCGGTTAAAGCAGGCTTGCCCGCAGCGGCACAGCCATGGTCCGGGTTTCCGGAATACAACTTTGTCGGCGGCCACAACGATGCCGGATCTCTGCCGATCGACCTGATCGCAGACGCCTGCGATCGTGTATTGCGCAGAGAAGGTAAAACACTCGCAACCTACTCACTTGAGAGCGGCCCGCAGGGTTACCTGCCACTGCGCGAATACCTGGTATCCAAGCTGGACAAATACGCCGGCATTACCTGCCGTGCTGAAGACGTGCTGCTGACTTCCGGCTCTCTGCAGGCGATCGACCTGATTAATGAAGCACTGCTGGCGCCCGGCGACTGTGTGATTGTTGAAGAATCGAATTACGGCGGTGTGCTGTCGCGCCTGCGCCGACTGAACGTTGATATGATAGCCATACCCGTTGACGAACACGGCATGCGCACCGACCAACTGGCTGAAACACTGCAATCACTACAGGATCAGGACAAACGCCCCGCCTACCTGTACACCATTCCAACCGTCCACAACCCCACCGGCACCATCATGTCGAGCGAACGACGTCAGCAACTGCTTGAACTGGCAGCGCGCTACGACGTGCCGGTGTTTGAAGATGAGTGCTACGCCGATCTGGTGTGGAGCGGTGAAAGACCAACGGCACTATACGGCCTCGACAACAGTGACCGGGTTGTGCACGTTGGCACCTTTTCAAAAACCATCGCACCGGCACTGCGTGTTGGTTACATCGTTGCACCATGGGCATTACTTGGCCAGTTACTGGCACTGAAAACCGATGCCGGTTCAGGTGCACTCGAACAAATGCTGCTGGCTGAATACTGCAACGAACACTTCGACACCCATCTCAAACAGCTCAACGTGAACCTGAAAGTTAAGCTCGACGCACTCACCGATGCGATTGATCGCGAGTTCGGCACCAGCGCTGAATATTCAGTGCCACCGGGCGGCATATTCCTGTGGGTAAAACTGCCCGAGTCCGTCGATACCAATCGTCTGGCAGCCGCCGCACTTGCAGAAGGTGTCGCCATCAACCCCGGAGAGGAATGGTCACTGCAAGTTAACTCCAGACAACACCTGCGGTTGTGCTTTGCCAACCCGGAAGTCGAAACCATCCGCGCCGGTGTTGCAAAACTGGCTGCCATTTGTCACCGCGAGTTTGGCGTGCCACTGACCGGCAACAATACGCTGCGTACTTGAACCACAGTGGCAGGACCACACACTATCGGAATAGATTATCGATTTATTGATCCCCTTAACCCGACCCCCTTAACCGAAGAGTGATACATGGCCGACAGCCCTAAAATTCTGGTCTTTGCAGGCAGCGCACGACGCGACTCACAGAACAAAAAGCTCGCCGCCAGAGCAGCGGCTATCGCCAAAGGTCATGGAGCAGCCGTTACCCTGATCGACCTCGCCGACTACGATGCACCGATCTACAGCGGTGATATAGAGTCCGCCTCCGGCCTGCCCGAAACCATGCGCCAGCTCAAAGCGCAATTCGCCAGTCACGACGGGTTCTTAATTTCGACCCCGGAGTACAATGGCCACGTACCGCCACTGCTGATCAACTGCTTCAGCTGGGCGTCGCGCGCGGAAAACGAAGAACGCAGCATGGTCGCCTTTGCCGGTAAAAAAGCCGGATTAATGGCCGCATCCCCCGGTCGACTCGGCGGCATCCGCGTACTGCCGAGACTACGCTCGACACTGGCCGACCTCGGCGTCATGGTCGTGCCCGGCTTTGTCAGCCTGCCAGGTGCGTCAAAAGCGTTTAGTGATGACGGCACACTCAGTGAAGATGTCGAATCGAGTATTGCAGCGCTTGTGCAGCGATTGACTGAGGCAGTTAAGTAGCATTGCCAGATAATTGTTCGCGGCACACAGGGTGCGCCAATTAGAACAGGCGAACTGAATTACTTCCCGACACTAAATCAGGTGCAAAATTCAGGGTGGGAGGACATCTCCGATGAACGAACAT
>CAYMFQ010000337.1:0-5141 GCA_964389335.1 uncultured Granulosicoccaceae bacterium | reverse complement strand
GTCTGTACTTCGAATTATAGCGAAGTGGTGTTTGAAAACGTTCGCCGCCCCATCTTTCCACTTGATCCGGTTGCATCAGGTACCGATCCATCACGATCAGAACTCGTAAAATCTTAACTACGACAACAACGACGCGTGGCCATAATCCGGACGAACCCCGCGTGAGTCAGTACCTTATTCCGGATGTGCACAAATTGCATGATCGGGCAAATCACCGCCAGGCTTCGACGGTATAGCCTTACAAACAGCCAGCAAGGCAGGCACTCCACGATGTTTTCAGATCGAATTATCTGTTAGTCTGAATTTGAGGTATCAGACCAGTTCAACGCAATTCGGGAGAATATTGCAATGAAACGAGCACCCTCATCGTGGGTTACCGCAACACTGGCAGGCCTGTGCCTGACACTGGCCACCGCCAACGCCGCCGAGTGGAAGTTTAACAACGGTCTGCCCGAAGGCAGAAACGAATCAAAACAGCTTGATCAATTCGCGGCCGATGTGTCAGAGATGACAGATGGCAGCCTTTCGATAAAAGTATTTCACGGCGGTTCGCTTAACCTGAAGAACAACGACGTTGCACGCTGGCTACCGCGTGGCGCTGTGGAAATGGGCCTTGTTTGGGCGAACTATCTCGGGCGGGATGCACCGGCACTCAATGCGGTTCTGATTTAGGGGTCCGTTGGCAGCTCAGAAGAGCTCATCAAAGTGCTGCCTGAAATCCAGGATATCTACACCGAGGAACTCAAAGAGTGGGATATCGTACCGACCGGCTTTATGGCGCTGCCGTTGTTGAAAGCTTCAATTTTTTGTCGCGAGGAACCGGTACGGTCGCTGGAAGATCTGAAGACACGCAAACTCAGAGTGTGGAGCAACGACCAGGTACAAACCTTTACCCGGCTCGGTGTCGCGGCACAGATTGTAGGGCAGAACGAACTTTACGTCGCACTGCAAACAGGTGTGGTTGACTGTGCGGTATATCCGGCGCTTTTCGCACACACAATCTCACTGCAGGAAGTCACTAAGTACGCATCCTATCTGTATCCGGTAGCCGGCGTGCCCTACGTACTTGGGGCAAACAAAGACGCATGGGACAAACTATCCGATAGCGAACGCGATGCATTAACTGCCGCCGCCGGCAACGTGTGGGAGCGCACCAATCAGTACGACGCCGCGGAAGAAAACGAAATGGCGGCGCGAGCTAAACTGGCCGACCAGGGCGTTGAATTCCTTGACGACTTCTCCGAAGCTGACCGCAGCGCCTTTCTGGCTGCCGCCTCCGAAACCTGGGAAGAACTGGCCAATGAAGCCGGTGGCAATGCACCGGCACACCGCCAGCGCATACTGGATGTGTTAGGTCGTTAGCAATTCCTGCGCTGCAAATAATTCCGGACACCGGTGAACAGTAAACCAGACAACCCGCTGCAGGTCATTGAGAGCGGGTTGCGGATCCTGTTCCGACTGCTCGCCATACTCGCAACTGCAGCAGGTGTATTAATTGTCGTCATGGTGGCGAGCAGCGTCACCATGCGCCACCTGGCAAACGCACCATTCCACTTCACCGAGGAACTGGTCGGCCTGCTGATGACGACGACGTTTTTTCTTGCCCTTCCGCTGGTTACCCTGCAGGCCGAACACGTGCGGGTACAAATTGTTGTGGTATCGCTGCCAAGAAAACTACAGAGACCTTTGGCCATCCTCGCTGCAGTATTCGGCGTAGCTTTCACGCTGTGGTTTTTCTGGCTCTGCGTGCCGTGGTTCGAATTTGCCTACCAGCGCAATATAAAAACGGAAGTGGGCCGCTTGCTAATGTACCCGTGGATGGCTGTGCCACCCATCTCACTGTTGTTAACAGCGCTGGCCTTTGCTGTCAGAGCGTTTAACAACAATGAATAGTAAATAGTCACAGCACAGAGGCCTCTTTACACCCATGACCGCTTTTTGGACGCTATTGCTGTCCGCGTTAACCGTGCTGGCGGGCTCGGGCATGGCACTCGGCGCCGCGCTCGGACTTACCGGCTTACTGATACTGCAATTCGTTGCCAAGGGCGCAACCTTCGTTGCAGTTGACGCTGTATGGAACGTATTAAATTCCTTCACTCTCAGTGCAATACCGCTGTTCATCATGCTCGGCGAAGTCATGTTGCGCAGCGGGTTGAGTGATCGCATTTACACCGCACTGTCGCCGTTGTTCAGTCGTGTACCAGGTGGACTGCTGCACACAAATGTTGCTGTTTGCACGCTATTTGGCGCAGTCAGTGGCTCCAGTTTATCCACCGCGGCGGCAGTGGGCTCTGTCGCATACCCCGAGATGTCAGAGCGTGGCTATGATAAAAGAGCCATTGTCGGTTCACTGGCAGGCGGTGGAACGCTGGGCCTGTTGATACCGCCCAGCTTGTCGTTGCTGATATACGGCGCACTTACAGAAACATCCATCGGCAAGTTGTTTCTGGCCGGTATCTTACCGGGCTTGCTCTTCGCTGCGTTGTTTATGGTCTATATTCTTGTGCGCGCACGCCTTCAGCCCACACTGGCCCCTAACGATACCGCGGCCATCCCGCTGCGTAAGGTGATTACCGGAATTCTGGGACTGTGGCCGTTTCTACTGTTAATCCTCAGTATCATGGGCTCAATCTCATTCGGCATTGCCACACCAACAGAGGCTGCGGGTGTCGGTGTGGTGGCCACAATTATTCTTGGCTTCCTGTGGGGAACATTGACATTCAAAGCGCTAACGCAGAGCCTCTATGTCGCGATTCTATTGTATGCATCCATTGCATTTGTAGTTGTCGGCGCGACGATTCTCGCACAGGCGGTTAGCCTGCTTGGAATCCCTCAATCAATACTCGAAACCGTACGTGCCGCTGAACTGAGCCCGATTACTGTCTTAACACTGGTGGTTTTAATCTATCTGCTACTGGGCTGCTTCTTCGATGGTCTGTCACTGATGATAATGACACTGCCAATCGTTGTACCACTGATGACAGGCCTGGGTTACGACGTCATCTGGCTTGGTGTAATTATCACCATCATGATCGAAATCGGACAGGTGACACCACCCGTTGGTTTAAATCTGTCGGTGCTGGTATCCGTAACCAAAGACGAGGTGTCACTGGGTGAGGCGGCAATTGCAACCATTCCGTACTGGCTGATTCTATTGGCCGGCGTTGCCATACTGACCCTGCTGCCGCAAATCGCACTCTATCTGCCTGAAACCTTCATGTAGATCATGATCAAAGACACGACAGCCCGGCGCAACAAACCTATTTAAACGCTGACCAGACCAAGCGGAAGACTGTTCATCATCTCGTGTCCGCTCTCGGTAATCAGTAACTGGTTTTCGACGATCATTCCACCGACACCATTGATATACCACGGGCACTCAAAAGCCAGCACCATACCAGGCTGCAAAACAACGTCGCTTCCAGCCGCAAAAAAAGGCCACTGTTCACTTCCCAGACTCGCACCGAGCCCGTGACCAAAATGCCCTCGCGTATAGCCGGCATAACCACTGGAACGTATTGCCGCCAGTGTCGCAGCATGCACTTCAGACATGGGGACTCCAGGCGCAATCGTCTTTGCGCCCGCTTCAAAACCGCTTAGCAGTGCATTAAATATATGCTGCACCGCTGCACCGGCCTGACCCAGTACAAAGGTTCGTCCCGTATCAGAGGTATAGCCATCCACCAGGCAACCCACATCGACTTTGATGAGATCTCCCGGCTGCGCTGCGGCATTGCCACCCCAGGGATCTGTACCCACAGAGATATACTCCCATTCACCGGTTAAGTTTATCCCTGCCCGGTGCTCACTTATGGCCGATTGCCACACGGCAGCCAGTCCATCGCGTGTTATACCGGGACTGATTGCCTGTTGCACGGCAACAATGCCACGCTCGGCCAGCGTTACCGCCTGTCGAAGGTTGGTAATTTCACGCTCACACTTGACCATTTTCAACCGCCTGACCACATCAGTCGCATCGACCAGTTGCACGTTTGACAAGGTATTTTTAAGCAGCGAAAAATCTGTTACGGATA
The DNA here is from genome assembly GCA_964389335.1 of uncultured Granulosicoccaceae bacterium. Lineage (GTDB taxonomy): Bacteria > Pseudomonadota > Gammaproteobacteria > Granulosicoccales > Granulosicoccaceae. The sequence continues at coordinate 1,107 of CAYMFQ010000337.1, read as the reverse complement.
CCGCCTCTCCTTCAAACCCGATACGTTTTCCTGCAAGACCGCGTTCAGCCAGTGCGTCATGCAAATGTTGATAACAAACTTTCGCATCAAAGGTCGACGGGCGTTCGAACCCGGGTTGGCGCCCCGCCTCATTCCACGCGGCCGCTACCTCATCGACCGCGTTTGTCGCATCAGGCGCAAGGGTTATCGCAGTGGTCTCAACCCAGATCGCGCTCTCGCGTATATCGGTGATGTGGCTGTTCTTCCTGAACGTATCCAGAAACAAATCACTGACGATTGCAGTCTCTTCAACACCTGCATCAGCAGGCACCATCACGGCAACTGCACCGGCCGCTCGCCACATGGTCGCCACCCCGGACATAGCGCCGGTGGCATAGGAAAAACTCTCTGCAGAAAACAAAACAAGAGCGTCCAGCCCCGCTTCAGCCATTAACGCCTGAGCACGGTCTCGATCAAGATACGCCGCCATTAATCACCTTTGACTACGATTTTTATAGCAAGCATACAGCGCCTCGCATCGGGATTACAGTCTCCGCGGTACGGCGGGCCAGAACCTGCCGATGCGCCACCCGCTACAACTCGAGAGCGAATTCGTCCAGATTAAACATCTGGACTTAAAGTACCGGCTATTTTATTTCAACGCAGGTATATGCGTCGATGCCAATCATCGCACCACAAGTGTTGCATTTTACGTCGGGCGTGTGGCGGTATACCGGCAAAACACCTAACGTCCACGTGGTCAGTAGAACCGTCAGAAGAAGTATTCTCTGCGATCAGGACAAATATTCTGGCAAGAACCGGCTTGTACCATCGTTTCTCGGGCAACAGAAGAAGCGCCAGGAAAACGCATGCGATAAGCGGAAACATCCAAAACCGGAGAGAGCTTCCGATTCGATTCTGTTTCGGGTCACTGTGGTGTACGAACATAGGCACAGATGGAGCGGAACTTACGCAAGGAATAGCCAGTAATCACTAACGAGCTATTCCTGTTGCGGGTTTGCTTACAATTTGATTGATCTGTTATCTTGAGGCACTGTTCGTTTGCGCTCTGAGCATCCATTGCCGCAATTGTCGAATTGCCAGGTATTAGATGCGGGCGCATTTTGG
>CAYMFQ010000336.1:0-5155 GCA_964389335.1 uncultured Granulosicoccaceae bacterium | reverse complement strand
GGCGACGGTGGCAATAGTGCCAGCCTGCAACTCGGATCAGCGCTGAGTGGCGAAATCCAGGTGCGCAGCGTATCAGCGGTCAGTGCCCCTGTATTGAGCGCGGGAGACTATGTGCAAATCGTCAGTACAGTTTCAGTGTTCGAAGCAAACCGGTTTTACCTGGATGGTTATCTTGTCACGATAACAACAAATACTGATTTGCAGACGTCGTTCGGCTTACCCGCAGATTGGTCAGACTTCAGTGCAGACCATCAGGTTGAGGTCGTGGGTATAGCCGAATCCGACGGTCGCGAGATCATGGCTCGAACGATTCGGTTGCTGGATGTCCATTAGCGAGCGCTTCCACCAACTTCATTGAAACTTGCGTTGCCTAATCCGGGTTATTTGCGGGTACGGTGTCATGTTATTCTGACGCCAGAGCTAACTTCTGGAGACGGCCTGTGATTATTCAGCAACTCTATCGCTATCCGGTAAAAGGGCTGTCCGCGGAGCCATTGGCACATGTGTCACTGAAGCCCGGTTACGGATTCCCTCGTGATCGGGAGTTTGCGCTTGCGCTGGCTTCAACGACCTTTGATCCTGTCAATCCAAAGCCCGCACCGAAAACCCGTTTTCTTATGCTGATGAAAAACGAAGCGCTGAGCTCGCTGGTTACCCGATACAACGACGACACCGACGAGTTGACGATCAGCAACCGCGAAGGCGAACAACTACTAAAGGCAACACTCGGTACTAAACAGGGTGCAGACGCGGTTGAAGCATTCTTCTTCCAGTTTTTACCCGAAGACCTCGACGCGAAACCCAGACTGGTGCAGTCCAGTGGACACCAGTTCACTGATGTCAGCGTGGTGTCAAAAGATATGATGCACGCGATTTCCCTGATTAACCTGGCATCGGTGCGGTCGTTTGAAGAGACAATCGGTGCGGCGGTACACCCGTTGCGATTCAGAGGTAATATCTATTTCGACAATGACAAGCCGTGGAGCGAACTTGACATGGTCGGGCAGCAATTGCTGATTGGCGACGTGCCGGTGGAAGTTGTGCAGCGCACCCGTCGATGTCCGGCCACACAGGTGAACCCGGATACTGCCGAGCGCGATATCAACGTACCAGCTTTGTTGCAACAGCATTATGGCCATGCCGATATGGGTATCTATGCGGAAATTCGCGGTGCCGGCACCGTCAGACCCGGAGACAAAATCAGGTTAGCTTAAGCTGCCGTTACAATTGAAACAAACGCCGCCAATAGCAGCAATACCTCTGAAACAGTCACAGTCGATAGTCTCTCCTGAACACACACTAACAGGAGCACGACATCATGACACCACAGCAAATAACCCTCATAAGGGATTCATGGACGCAGGTTAAACCGATTGCTGACACCGCAGCACAACTGTTCTACGGCAAGCTTTTTGAACTCGACCCGAAGCTTAAGCCAATGTTCTCCAGTGACATGGAAACACAGGGCAAAAAGCTGATGAAAGTGCTGACCATTGCAGTGAACTCACTTGATCGAATGGAGACGATTGAGGCGACGGTACGAGACCTTGGCAAGCGCCACGTTGGCTATGGCGTCAAGGCCCACCACTACGACACCGTAGCGACAGCACTACTATGGACGTTACAGCAGGGGCTTGGCGAGAAATTTACCGATGATGTCAAACGTGCCTGGGTAGAAATGTATACCACCATCGCGTCGACGATGCTCGAAGGTGCCGCCAGTGCCAGCGACGACCGTAGTGCCAACGAGTCACCGGCCAACTGGCGCACAGGCGGCTCTGTACAACGACTCAAGGAGTGGGTCAGTGGCAACACTTCTGTCATTGGTCAGAACTGAGTGACGACTCGTGCACCCGCATAAATGCCGGAATAGCAAGTGTGCGTGCAGCCTGAAGGCGAGCAGCTTGCGGATTTGCGACATGGTCCGGTAGCCGGGTTACGGAAATACCCAATTCCGGCGATATTCGAACGCAACCGGCGTGCTATAAGTTAACGGTTACTAAATGCTAAACAGGGAGTTCGCATGCGATTGCCGTCAACCGTCTTGATTGTGGGTCTGGTGTTAGGGACAACGCTTTCAGTAAGCCACGCTCAACAGTTGTCATCGAGCCTGCAGTCAAAGGTTCAGAAAATCGCAAAAAACATAGACAGCGTGCGCCAGAAGCTGGCGCGCGAAGGCACTGCCGCCATCGCCGATGACTTTAAGGCGAAACAGCTCCGCGATCGCATTCAAAGCTACGGCAATGGACTGGCGAAAATGCCATCGAAAGATGACCCTGTGCTGATGGCGGCCAAACAGGCGCATGCGTCACTGGTGGCGGAATACAACGCACTGGCTTCCGGCTCCGCATCAGCCAGTCAGCAGAGCACACAACAGAGTAGCCAGCAGAGCACACAGCAGGGCAGCCAGCAAAGTACACAACAGAGCACACAACAAGCACCGTCCGGCTCCACGACACAGCAGGCAACCAACAACGACGCCGTGGGCGCTGCCGCCGGTGCACAGCTGGTATCCGGCCAGCGCGTGCGGGTAAAGAAACTCACCCGCGACATGGCCAGCTTGCGTTCCGGCATCGTCAACACAGGCCCGTCAGCACTGCAAAACAACGCCGAGGTTAAACGCTACCAACAGGCGCTTGAGAAGTATGCCTCGCAATTGCGCCGCTATGCGGACTACCAGACAGATCCGGATGTTATCGCCGCAGCGAAGGAATACCAGGCGCTGCGCAGTGCCTTGTCTGCTGAATACCAGCGCGCTCAGGCACAGATTAGCGAGCTGGGTGACGTGCAGGGAATTCTGGCCGGCATTGAGGCATCGCTGCAACGCAGCATTGTGCCGAAGATGTTATGGAAACCGTTTGGCGACCAGGAAGCCGCGCAGTTTGTCAGCACTATCGCTGCCACCAAATCCACGGCTGAAGCCGCTATTGCGGAAATTCAGCGCATTGCCCCCACAGCGAAACTGGAAACCAACAACCCTGGTACTGTGCAACAGGGCGCGCCCTATGACCGCAACGACATGAACCGTCTGCTGCGCTGGGCTACCGATAACATCAATCAGTCCGATGCAGCACTGGCATTAACACAGCAGCAGCTCAATAACGAATTTCAGATGCAGGATCAGCACGAGCTTGAATATTTCAGAGGGCTTGATCCGGACGTCCCTAAATATCGCATGAACGCGTTTTTGAAAGAGGGCGCCGAGGCGGAAATATATAGCCGACTCGATAAGCAACTCGGCTTGCCGACTTCGATGGCAGCCTTGCAACGCGCAGTAAACGGGCAGGTAACATCGGAAGTGCAGGCGCGCATAGACGAGATTCGCCAAATTAGAAAAAGCTACGCCGAGGACAGAGTTCGAGCAGTAGGGGAGTCACGCCTGCCAGAACCAGTCAGCAATGATGCTCAACGCATACAGGCTGCCAAACAAATACTGGCTGTACCACGCTATGAATTTGGAGAACACGGGCCAGTGATTCTCACCACGGAAGACATTGTCACACGCACCAAAACGGTCAGCAGAGACGAAATCAAAGACGTCGACATCAGCCTGTCAGGTGAAATTACCTGGTCTGGTACGCGGGAGACCTGGGAGTACGAGTGGGATGAGTTTAAATTTGCGACACCGCTTAAAAATGATAACGGCGACTGGTACATCTGGTGGATCACGGCAAAGTACTTTCGCTCCGGCGCCAGCACCACACCGATAAACACGTGGGTATCAGGTGCTGCAACGCAGGGTGACCTGATACTGGAACAAAACTTTCGGTAGCGCGCGCGACGCAGCGTTAGACGAAAGAATTACACCCCATAACACGAACACGGTGCTCAGCCACCGCGTGAAGCGTATCCTTGTATTTAACATAAATATTGATACGCGCAGCGTCGACAGTTAGAACCGATACTGGTAGCCAACGAACAAGCCGGAAGCGCTAATACGTAACCTTGAGTCGCTGCAGTTTCCAGCCTCAGGCGCGTCAAGCTCAAGACAACCATCACCGTTGTCGCGGCCAAACGCGGGGGCGAACGAGGTACCCAGATACTCGCCGTAGTATCCCGCTTTGAGCCTGCTGGTTTTGTTCCAGTCGTAGTTGAACCACAGGCCGGTGGATACCAAACGCTCGTTAGAACTCTGATTGGTGACAGAGAATTCGTGCTCAAGTGACAGGCTGTCTGAAAACGAGAACGCCATACCCAACTTCATACCGAGTCCAACAGATGTCTCCGACGAATTGATCTGTCGCGTCGGTAGTTTGGTGGCGAGCTCAACATGGCTGGCCTCGGCACCAGGCGCAATCGTCAGGCGAAACCGGTCGCTGTTGATCAGGTGAAAGCGATAGTGCATCGACAAAACATGCAGCTGAAAGCTATTCCTCGCACCTGTAGCATCGAAACGTTCGCCATCAATCTGAATGATCGAACCGCCGTCCTGGCTCGTGCCGCCGGTAACCAGATAGCGCCCCTCAAGCGCGCCTCTGTCAGACAGTTTACGCTCAAAACCGGCACTGCCCACCAGCGTGGAACTATCTTCAGCAATAATGTCCGACGTGCCCGTACACCCAAACAGCAGCGCGATACACGCGACCCCGGCCAGCCTGAGAGCAACAGAGAAAATTAACATGCTGCCTGTACCTCAATTACGAATAGGTGCGGTTACAATACTGACTAAAGAACACCGGCAAGTTTATTATTTCTATACCAGTGCGCTAGGAGTTTAACAATGCCCCATGGAAACCCGTTGCCCAGACGCTGTAAGCGCACCGTGCTACGTAAGGTGTATGAATCTGACCTCAGTCATTTCCAGGCCTACCGCTGTGACCCGGAAGTTGCCCGCTACCAGAGCTGGGAATTAATGACAGATGCCGAAGCGCGTCATTTTCTACAGCAAGTGAACACAGCCGCATTTCTTGTGCCGGGCGAGTGGTATCAGCTTGGCATTGCGGAGCTCGAAAGCAACCTTCTGATCGGAGATATCGGTATTTGTGTGGATGCCGGGGAGCAACAGGCGGAAATTGGATTTTCTCTTAACCGTATCTATCAGAAACAGGGACTGGCCAGAGAATCAGTGCATGCGGCGATTGAGTTGATATTTGAACAACGTAGAGTTAACTGTGTAGTTGGAATCACTGATGAGCGCAACCTTGCTTCAATTAAA
>CAYMFQ010000335.1:0-5189 GCA_964389335.1 uncultured Granulosicoccaceae bacterium | reverse complement strand
GATCAACTCCCACCGACGAACTTAACTTATATCCCCGCGGCCTCAATCATCCACCTGATGCACTTCAATAACATTGCCTTCCGGATCATAGAAGAACACCTGCCGCCAGCCCTTAACCGCAGTATTTCCCCAGTCAGAATATGGAACACCCTGCGCTTCCAGGTGTTTCTTGAAAGCCTCGATATCGTCAGTTCGATAAGCAATATGTCCACGTACCACCGGATTTACAATCTGCCCGGTGTTAAACCCGGCCTGCACATCACGCTGTGCCAGGTGCACCTGAATATCCCCGTCAGTGACAAAAGCCACATCACCCGCGTAACCTTTTTTCTTTTCCAGCGGCGGCAGCAAATCTTCCGTCTCTTCATTCAACCCGATTACATCGCGATAGAACCGATCCATCTCCGGCACATTGGTGGTCGAGTAGTTAACGTGGTGTAGCTTTAGTTTCATCGTGATGTTCCACTGCGATTAGTTACCGGCCCGGTTGGGCACGGTGGTTATGCGGCGATTGTTCAATGTTTCAATATTTCGCGGTAATAGATATATCGCTGGTGCGCTTCGGTGCCCTCAGAGCACCCTACCTGTGTAGCGTGTGCTAGTGCCGCCACTCCAGGCGATAGGCGAGGTCATGGCCTGCCTGTCGTGAGTATTCGCGTATCGATTTTTTGGCAAGTTTAAGTGTCACAGACGCTGGCAACAAGCCGGTCACTTTGCCGAAAAATGTACGCTCCTCACCAACGGGTGCAGACTTTGTTGTGGGAAACGCCACCTCCACTTGTGCACGACGCTCGCCTGCTCTGTCCAGAAGACTGGATAGACGAGCAAACATCTGCAACAACGGGTCTGATTTATGTGTGGACCAATTGGCTGCGGGCACAAAATCAACAAAGTGCATTAAATGATAATTCAGGTTAATCCATAAACTCTCGGCGCTCACCGTCAATGGTTCATTGTCGATGACTCGGTTCACATGAAGCGCTGCCAGCTTATCCAGTCGATCAATGTTATGTTCCAGCTCATCGAGGAAATCACCGTTGTAGAACAATCGAAGGGTGGATGGAAACAGATCCACCTGCTCCGCCTCAAATTCAGTCAATAGCGACTTTAACTCCGGCAGCTTGCGAGCTTCCATAGCAAACGTGTTGGTAGCCGTACCCAGTATTGAGTGCAGTAAAGCCACGTTCGCAGAGTGCTGCGGATAGTAACTCACGGCATAGTCGTGACAGAACACCAGGTGCTCCAGGAAAGAGCCGTCCGCATGCTCCATACTGAAATCACATTCCTGCTGCATAAAATCCACCAGCCGCTGATCGATAGGAGGTGCTTCGCTGGTGGCTTTGGAGTAGTTGTCCTCTACCATCGATGCGGCATCCTGAGGCCACACCGCCTCCTTGCCCAGCTTTTCTGCCATAAACATTTTCGGCAGTCCTTTCAGGCCACCAAAGATTGTCTTCTCCATTTGCAGATTTTTCATTCGCACAACCTCGACCTGCCCCGCCAGGTCGAATGCACCGCCCTTAGCAATCGCTGATTTTCGCTGCAGATTCAGCGCGGCATTGAGTCGCGTGTCACTCATTGTGTGATCCACCGAGTTTTGTTGGATAGCTGTAGATGGTACAAGAAAACACATCCAATATGGTATTGACAGACAGATCCGGTGAACAGTAGAACATGGTCTGGACTGGCAATACGCAAAACATCACCACATCCGCCCAAACCGTCCCGGTGGGGCAATTCCAATTCGCCAATGTATGTTCCAATAAAGCAAACCTGACTGAGATAACACGCGCCATGGCAGAACCCACTGTTCTCTTCGAGCTGGATAATCGCGGCGTCGCAACCGTTACTCTGAACCGACCGCAGCGTAACAACGCCTACAATCGTGAGTTGCTGGAAACCGCGACCAACCTGCTCAGTCAGGCTGAGACCGATGATTCGATACGCCTGTTGCTGCTGCGCGGCGCTGGCAGGCACTTTCAGGCCGGGGTTGATCTGGACTGGGCGGCTGAAGTGTCAGCCGGAAGCGAATCAGACAACCTTGAGGCATCCAGGCTGACCGCAGAGTTTGTTCGCAAACTGGATACCTGCCCCAGGCCCGTGCTTGCGCTGGTTCACGGTGCCGTTATCGGCGGCGGCACAGGTGTCGTCGCGGCCTGCGATATTGTCATCGCAAGTAATACGGCAACCTTTGCCATTAGTGAGGCACGCTGGGGGCTGGTGGCCAACCCGATCTTTCCTCAGCTCCGGGAAGCCATTGGTGCCCGAAACCTGCGACGTTATGCATTGAGTTGCGAACGCTTCGATGCCTTTCGTGCACGCGACATTGGCCTGGTACACGAAGTGTGTGAACACGACCAGCTACTCGATACCGCCGAACCAATCATAGAGGGCTTGTTACATGCAGGCCCGCAAGCGCTGAAAGCATCTAAGTGTGCAATGTCACAACTGGCTCAACAACAGGTAGACGATGACCTATGGCAACAACTGATTGCCACTCACGCAGCCAAACGACTGAGCGCAGAGGCGGCAGAAGGTATTAACAGCTTCAGGGAAAAGCGCGCTCCGGCCTGGTATCCCGAACCGGAAAAGCCGAGCCAGCTCGACTGACTTCAATCAGCTATCACTTCAAACTCTCCTGCAAATAACACCCTGGGAACAGTATGCAATCACATGCTCGCGTCGTCGTCATCGGCGGTGGAATCGGTGGACTGTCCGCCCTGTATCACCTTGTTCAGGAAGGCTGGACCGATGCAGTATTACTCGAACGCAACGAACTAACGTCAGGAACGACCTGGCATTCAGCGGCTCAGTGCCCGAGCGTCGCTTTCAATCAGCTGTTGTTGTTACTACGCGATTACACAATCAATCTATACAAGGAACTGGCAGACGATCCGGCCTACCCGATCAACTATCACCATGCGACCGGCGGCATGCGGCTACTGACAAGCCAGACCCATGTCGACGAGGTACACCACATTATGTCGGTGGCAGGCAGCCTGGGGCTGGAGTTTGAGTTAATCGACGCCGCAGAGGCAAAAAAACGCAATCCACTATTAAACACCGAAGGTGTTCTGGCAGCGTTGTGGGATGAGCGTGATGGGGATATCGACCCTGCACAACTATGCCAGGCACTGGCTGCAAGGTCTCGCAAGGCTGGCGCGAGCATTCACAGACACACGCCGGTTACCGGCCTATCACAAAAGGCAAATGGTGAATGGCAGGTCATCACTGAACAGGGGCAAATAACTGCCGAACACATTGTTGTGGCAGCGGGTTACCGGGTGAACGAAGTCGGTGCGCTAATGGATATTGAGTACCCGGTGATGGCGATGGAGCACATGTACTTTGTTACCGACGATATCCCCGAGCTGGTCAGTCGCGACACGCGCATACCTATGGTGCGTTGCCCTCGTGACACTTTTTACCTGCGACAGGAAAAACAGGGTCTGCTGGTTGGTGTCTACGAACACGATTGCAAAACCTTTGGTATGGATGGCATTGATCCGGACTTCGTCAATGCACTGTGTGCGGATGATCTTGAGCGATTGTCCCCCAAACTCTCACCAATCTTTGAGCGCCTGCCATGCCTGCAGGAAGCCGGCATTCGATCGGTTGTTAACGGCCCCATCTCCTACGCTGCAGATGCGGGGCCACTGGTGGGCCGACAGCCTGGTGTACGTAACTGCTGGTCGATGAACGGGTTGCGTGTTGGCATTGGCGAAGGTGGCGGCTACGGCAAAATGCTGGCACAGATGATGGTGCATGGTGAAACCGAATGGGACACCTGGCAACTTGACCCACGTCGAATCACAAGCTTCGCCAATACGGAATATACCGCCCTGAAATCCATAGAGGATTATCAAAACGAGTTCAGATGGCATCTGCCACACGAGCACCGACCAGCTGCACGTCCGGCAAAAGCATCACCGTTGTATCCGGTGCTTAAAGCCAGCGGCGCTGCATTCGGGGTGGTTAACGGCTGGGAGCGAGTCAGCTTCTACAAACCAGACGCTGACTTCATCGAAAGCCACGGCTACCGTTTCCAAAACTGGCACGAGCCGGTAGCCAAAGAAATCAATGCGCTTACCACGAGTGTGGGCATGGCAGAACTTTCCGGCTTTAACCATTATCGCATTAGCGGTACGAACGCACTGGAGTGGCTGGACAGCCTGACGTGCTCGTCGGTCTCATACACAACCGGCAAAGCCAGCCTGTGTTACTTTTTGACCGATAAAGGCAACCTTTCCGGAGAAGCGACGATTGTCCCGCTTGCCAACGGTGATATTTTCTACGGCTCTGCAGCTACCGCCGAATATCACGATATGGATTGGCTGCGCGAACGCATCCCACACGACTCTGACATACGTATCGAAAGCCACACCAATACACACACCATGTTGCTTGTTGCCGGCCCCAGGACTCGTGACCTTTTAGCTGCTGTTTCACCGAGAACTCGCTGGCAGCAATCAAGCTTTCCCTGGCTCACTGCACAACGCTGCTTTATTGGCCATGTTGAAGCACTGGCAATTGCCATCAGTTACTCAGGTGAACAGGCATTTGAACTTCATATTGCCAATAACCAGCTATATGCTGCCTATGAAATTCTGACCGAAGCGGGACTATCTTTTGGACTGACGCCATTCGGCATGTACGCCATTGAATCGATGCGCATGGAAAAAGGATACGGTCACTGGAAAGCTGATTTCATCACCGAGTTCAATCCAATCGAAGCCGGGCTTCAGCGGTTCGTTAATCAGGATAAGGACTTTCCAGGTAAAGAAGGTTTGCTCTCGAACATACAGGCTGGTTTGCGTAAAGTCCGTGTTCTGCTGGAAATCGATAGCAACACTGCCCCGACACAACCTGGAGAAGGCGTGTTTCATGCGAACAAGCCAGTCGGATCAATCACTTCAGCGGCATGGGGTTTTCGTACGGGAAAGAACCTTGCGATGGCATATGTTGCGCCTGAGTACTCGGCTGAAAATACCGAACTTGAAGTACGATTACTTGGCGATACCGTCACGGCTACTGTTTGTGAGCCCTGTTTGTATGATGCGGATAACCGAATCCCACGCGGCCTGACTTAGCACGGTCTTAGCGACTGGCTTTCTACAAGTTTCGTTTGAGGGATCGCCAACTAACGAGTTCGTCGAACGGGGTTCAACTCCCACCGATGCATCGTGGGA
>CAYMFQ010000334.1:0-5201 GCA_964389335.1 uncultured Granulosicoccaceae bacterium | reverse complement strand
GCACTGACTGAAGGCAACTCACGCAGCACAGACAGCATTTCCCGACGCTCGGAAGCGGCAATGTACACATTAAAGAGTGTGGGAAATTCCGTTGGCTCCAGGCGGTTTAGCGCAGCCGTGGTGGCGACCAGAGTTCGCAAGGGTTCTGCGTCGCCGAGCACATAGTAGACATACTCATCGACGTCTGCGCCGCTCATCGCGTTAAATTTATTCAGGTAGGTTTCGGCCAGCAGTTGCTTTGCAGAGGCCACTGTATCGCGGTCAACTTCAGCCAGCATCCATCCGAGCGCCAGACAAAATGGAACCGCCAGCAACCAGCGGCCAACACCGGAAGGCTTTAGTGTTATCGAGCTGTTATTGTCCGGATGATGCATGGTTCTATCAGCATAGCACTGCAATCCATTACGGGGCGACTAACGATTCGCGGTCGACAATGTCGGGCATCAGCTGATGGCTTTTGCCAGTTGATACGTCGGTGCGCTTTGCTGCATCACCGCTTATCATACGCAGCAGTGTCTTCGCCGCAATGCCACCCATGTCGCGGTGCGGCACATGCACGGTGGTCAACGACGGCTCTACGATAGTCGCGACTTCGATATCGTCAAAGCCGGTCACTGAGACCTGTTGCGGCACTTGCAGGCCAAGTTTTTTCAGGCGCTTGATGGCTCCCACTGCGAGAATATCGTTACCACAAATAAGTACGGTGGGCCGTTCTGCCCCGTCCATCAGTCGCTCGGCAGCATCACCACCGGCATCGTAGCTGTATTCTGCTTCGGCAACAGACAGCGACGCTCCAGGGTGGTCGCAAGTTGCTATTGCCTCTTCCACACCGCTGCGGCGGTCCCTTGCTCGGTCGTTACCTGCGGTCAGGCCGGCAATCATCCCGATGCGTCGATGCCCAAGTGCCAGTACTTTGTGCACCATTTGTATGGCGGCGCCGCGGTTGTCGAAGCCCACGTAGGTGTGGTCTGCATCGGGCCGATAGGTCCATGCAACTACGTAGGGAATATCGCGCCCGGTCAGAAAGTCGTAGATTTTCTGGCTGCGATGCGTGCCGATCAGCAGCAGGCCGTCTGCGCCGCGGGCGACCAGCGACCTGATCTGTTCTTCCTCGACATCCGGACGATACGACGAGCTCGCCACCAGCAGCGTGCAACCTCCGAGCGAGAGTGTCTCCTGAAAGGCCTGCAGCCCGCGCGCAAAGATCGCGTTCTCCATGGTGGGAATGACGGCGCCAATGGTATTAGTGCGCCGCGCCGCCAGCGCACGGGCACCGAAATTTGGCGAGTAGCCGAGCTTCGACACCGCTTCCAGAACCCGTTTGCGCGTGCGTGGCACAACCGCATCCGGATTATTCAGCGAGCGCGACACAGTGGCCGTCGACACATTGGCTTCAGTTGCTACGTCGAGCAAAGTTGGTACGGACCGGGAACGCAATTGCGATACCCCCTGAAAGTGACACCAGATTCAGCACAGAAACGCTGTGCTCCTGCAATTAACGTAATGTAAGCGCTTGCATTTTGCAACCTCCCGCGTTAAAACTGTCGCCAGTTTGGCAGTCGACCGGCTTAAAACCATTCAGTGGCCTGCCATTTTTGACCGTATCAAACCAGTTTTCTCTTAACCTGCGGCCTTGGCGCCGCCTCAACCGGATGTGCCAGGTGACTATCGAATATCTAAAGAAAGCCGATCTAACTTCCGTCTCCGATGCAGATGACGTCAGCGACACCGTCAAAGAGATTCTCAACACCATCGAGGCCGGCGGTGATCAGGCAGCACTCGACTACGCGCGCAAGTTTGATCAGTACGAGGGCTCCATTGAACTGACTGCCGCAGACATCGAGGCGGCCACCGCCGCGGTACCCGCCAAACTGCAGGAAGACATCCGTTTTGCCCACGCCAATGTAAAACGCTTCGCCGAAGCACAGAAAACCACCCTGCAGGATGTTGAGTGCGAAGTGGTGCCAGGCCTTATCTGCGGTCAAAAGAGCATTCCGGTCAACACTGCCGGCTGCTACATTCCCGGCGGCCGCTACGCGCACATTGCCTCGGCGATCATGACTGTTACCACTGCCAAAGTGGCTGGCTGCGACAACATTGTTGCCTGCTCACCGCCGCGCCCCGGGGTCGGCATCGCACCGGCAATTGTGTACGCCGCGCACATCTGCGGCGCCAACAAGATCATGGCACTCGGTGGCGTCCAGGGCGTTGCCGCTATGGCTTTTGGCCTGCTCGGCCTGCCAAAGGCCGATATTCTGGTTGGACCAGGTAACCAGTTCGTCGCTGAAGCGAAGCGCATTTTGTTTGGTCGCGTTGGTATTGATATGTTTGCCGGACCGACCGACAGTTTGATACTGGCCGACAACTCTGCCGACCCGATGGTAGTTGCCGCCGACCTGGTGGGCCAGGCGGAACACGGTTACAACTCACCAGTATGGCTGGTTACCGACGACCGCCCACTGGCCGAGAAGGTTATGCAGCTTGTCCCCGGCCTGATCGCTGATCTGCCTGAAACCAACCGCGTCAATGCAGAGGCCGCATGGCGCGACTACGCCGAGGTTATTCTGTGCGACTCTCGCGAAGAGATGGCTTCTGTGTCGGACGACTATGCTCCGGAGCACCTGACGGTACAGGCAGATGATCTTCCATGGTGGCTCGATCGTTTGCGCTGCTATGGTTCTCTGTTCCTCGGTGAAGAAACTACTGTTGCGTTCGGCGACAAGGCATCCGGCACCAATCACGTACTGCCGACATCAAGCTCTGCCAAGTATACCGGTGGCCTGTCGGTACACAAGTTCATGAAGATTGTTACCTGGCAGCGCGCCACACGAGAGGGCTCAAAACCGATCGCCGAGGCCACCGCCAGAATTTCAAGACTCGAAGGCATGGAAGGTCATGCGCGCACCGCAGACATCCGACTGCAAAAGTACTTTCCGGACGAGACCTTCGATCTGACCGGCAACGACTAACCACAACCCGCGAACAAGGAATTAATTTATCGTGTCAATAGACAATAAAATCGTAGCCGATCTGGTGGCCAATGACGTTGGCTTTGTCACCACCGTGCCCTGTAAGCAACTGGCGGGCGTGATAGATGCCATTGATAAGAGCCCGGACATTCTGCATGTACCATCAAACAAAGAAGACGAAGGCATGGGTCTGTGTGCCGGTGCATTTATGGGCGGTACGCGTTCCGCCATCATCATGCAAAACACGGCAATCGGTGTCACCATCAATACACTGGTGACGCTTATTCAGTACTACCGTATGCCACTGCCGATGCTGATTTCGTATCGTGGTGAGCTGGGCGAGCCGGTCGCTTGTCAGGTGGAAATGGCGGTGCACACCAAAGCGCTGCTGGCACAGCTGAATATACCGACTTATCACTTTCACCAGGAAGAGGATGCCAGTGAACTGGATGCCATCCTCAAGCACACATTTATGTGTAACAAGCCGGTTGCCATACTTACCGATGCCACATTCTGGAAGGGGTACTAACGATGATCCGCTCTGAAGTATTAAAAGAAATCGCACCGGTTATCTCTGACCAGCTGGTTGTCTGCAACATCGGCATTCCAAGTCAGGAACTGCACATGATCGACGATCAGCCGAGCAACTTTTACATGCTTGGTACCATGGGACTGGCGTCGTCTATCGGCTTTGGCCTCGCTATGGTGCAGAAGAAAAAAGTGATTGCCATCGACGGCGACGGCTCAGTACTGACCAACCTCGGTACCCTGCCAACCATCGCTAACAATGCGGCGGATAACTTTATACTGCTGATTGTCGACAACGGCAGCTACGGCAGCACCGGTGACCAGCCGACTTATGCCGGTATGCAAACGTCACTGACTGACGTGGCCCGCGCCTGCGGCTGCGACAACGTGATTGAATGCGATGCCGCCGACACCAAGGCAGAACTTGAAAAAGCACTGGCCGGTGACAAGAAAACCATCATTGTATGCAAATGCGAAAGCGGTAACGTAAAGGTACCGGTAATCACTATGGACCCGGTAGTTATACGTGATCGGTTTATGAAGCAGGTAGCATCTTAAGCGGCAGTTGGTAGTCTGCGCACTTGCAGTCTGCAGCAGCACTCACACCACCCGGTTGCTTTAACCGGGTGAGTTGCAAAAAGGTTATTCTTCTGTTGTCGCCAGTTCAATGCGGTCTTTGCCGATGACAATCAGCCGGTTGCGGTATAAGCCGCCAAGCGCTTTTTTATAGGCTTTTTTACTGACACCAAACGTATTGTAGATTGCCTGTGGTGCGCTTTTGTCTGTCAGCTCAGACGATCCGTTTAACTGGCGCAGATGTTCGAGTATTTTCGATTCCAGTTCATCGCGGCCGGCAGCCCCCGCCTGCTGCAGTGTCAGATCAAGTTTGCCATCGGGTCTGACCTGCTTTACAAAACCCTCGCGCTGATCGCCAATACCGAGCGGCGAGAACACTTCGTTGTGGTACAACATGCCAAGATGAGTGCCGTCGACCACCGCCTTATAACCGAGATCGGTACGCTGACAAATCAGTAGTGAAACCGGCTGGCCATCCTGAAACTCATCGTCACTTTGGTCAGGCAGATAGCGAAACAACTTGGCACTGGCTATCATCCGCTGACTGTCGTCGTCGACCATCGCCAAAACCACAGAGATACTGCCAACGGCCATGTCACCCATTTGTTCAGAGCGCGGAACAAAAAGGTCGCTATTTAACCCCCAGTCGAGAAAAGCACCGTGGTCCGTCAGCGCGACTACTTTCAGCGCGTTGCACTCCCCGGCCACAATCTTTGGTGGCTCTGCACTGGCGACAACAGTATCGTCTGTATCGACGTAGACAAACACCGAGAGCTCGGTACCTGGCTCTGCATCAGCGGGCGCACCGGCACGCAGCAACCGTACCTCGCCAAGTTCACCACCATCCAGGTAAGTACCGTATGGCCCCGTGCGAGTAACCTGAAGCGTGTTTATTGATCCCAGCTCAACCATTGCCCGACTCCGATGCAAACCAGTGCGGGTCGCTATCTGACCCAAAGCCGTATTATTGCACCAGAGAACCGTGCTTTGTGCGTTATCTGTTGAGAAGACCAGAGGACTACGGGCCGCAGAGGTCCGGTTTCATGTAACACGCCCCGCCGCACGCGGGTAAAAAAACACAAGCCGCGACAGCAGACTGTCGCAGCTTGTTGTATACAGCCACACTAC
>CAYMFQ010000333.1:0-5208 GCA_964389335.1 uncultured Granulosicoccaceae bacterium | reverse complement strand
CTTGCTTCGATTACTGGTGAGCTGCGGTTATAGTTGGTCGGCTGCGCGTGCAGGTGGCAGGAACTCGACGTCGTAGCCGGGCGATAGTGCTGTAACTTCACCCGGGTGCGCCATGTTGTGGATTCTGCGGAACAGATCAACCAGTTTTCCGGTCGGGGTAACCCAGAATAGCACGGTGGCGTCTGCACCTGAATTGTTAAAGATGCCATGCGGAATGCCCATTGGCATGCGCACCAGATCACCGGCACTGGCGTGGTGCCGTTGGCCGTCGATAAGCAGGTCGAGTTGTCCGGTTAATACCTGTATGTACTCATCCTGGGTCGGGTGGATATGCGGCGGTACAAAGCTCTCAATGGGCAGCATCGCATGCCATGAAAAGCAGCGCTCGGTTATAGACTTCGGTGTGTACACCTGTCCAAGAATATTCCAGTGAATGCCGTCGATACCGTGTCCTTTGGCGGATACGCCGGGTGTCTCATCTGTTGTTACCAGGCCGCTGTCACTGGTCATTTTTCATCCTCGGTACGCAGTAGTTTTTTAAGCGTTGGGCCAATGATCGGATTGTGCGCTGCAAAGCGTGGATGCCATTCGTGGTGAATGGCTGTCTCCAGTTCCTGTTCATCCCAGTAGCCAATCAGGATGCCGCCTTCTCCGATGCGTTCCTGTACGAAGGTGCTCTCGATGGTTTCATCGGCCACGGTGGCGCGTTGCCGCGGTTGTCGGGCCCATTCAAAGAGTTTTTCGTGCAGATCTGCTTTGATGTCATCGTAGCCGGGTTGGTCGCCCAGGTCATGGAATTCATCCGGGTCTGTTTCAAGGTCGAATAACATCGGTCGGAAACCTTCGGCGAGTATGTATTTCCAGCGTCCGTCGAAGATCATTCTGAGCCAGCTGTCGCGAGAGCGGGTGCCGAGTGCAATACGCGCGTCCTGAAAAGAGTAATCGTATTCGCAGATCACGTGCTGGCGTTTGGTAGTCGCCTCGCCAAAGAGCGCGGGGCGTAGTGATCGGCCATCAAGTATATGCGGCACCTGTGGTGTCTGGTAGACATCAAGAAAGGTGGGCAGCAGATCAATCATCTCGACCAGATCGGTGTTGATTTGGCCGCGCGTTGTGTCTGCCTGTGGATCGGGGTCTGCGATAATTAACGGTACTCTTATCGCCTGTTCGTGAAACAGATCTTTTTCACCCATCCAGTGATCACCCAGATAATCGCCATGATCGGAGGTGAAGATGATCATGGTTTCGTCAGTTAACCCTTTGGCATCAAGGTGCTTAAGGAGCCGTCCGATTTGATCATCCAGTTGTTTAATTAGCCCCATATAAGCCGGGATTACCGTCTCACGTACCTCGTCCCGTGAGAAGTTGCGACTGACACGATGCTGTTGCATGGCATCGTAGACAGGGTGTGGGTTTTCTTTTTCGCTGTCACTGCGTTTGGCAGGCATCACATGCTCCGGCCCGTACATGGACGCATAGGGCTCTGGCACAATGTAGGGCCAGTGCGGCTTGATGTACGATACATGGGCAACCCATGGTTGTGAGCCCGCCTCGTTGATGAAGTCGATAGCGCGATCAGTGATGTAAGGCGTTTCGGCTTTTTCGTCGGGTACGCGAGCGGGGCGATTGGAGTACTTGAGGAACCAGCCTGATAACAGTTCACCGTTTTCGCCATCAGCGGCGTTGGCCCAGGTTTCCCACGGGTTGTCGCCGTCGAGGCCGGCGCTGTTGAGGTCGTGGTTATAGCGCGGGTTTGGGTCGTGACCGCCGTAAGGGTGTATGCCGTCGTCGCGTTCGAATGGATCGAAGCCACACTCCGATATACGTACGCCGATTGGCCCCTGCGGATCAATACCGAGGCGCGCCATACCCGGTGCATCTGCGCGCATATGTGTCTTGCCGATTAACACTGACCGAACTCCCTGCGGGCGCAGGTGATCACCGATAGTCATCTCACCGGCCTTCAATGGTACAAAGTTCCAGCTGGCGCCGTGCGCGTGTACGTATCGGCCGGTATAGGTGGACATGCGGCTCGGTCCGCATACCGGTGACTGTACATAAGCCCGGTCAAAGCGCACACCGCGTGCGGCCAGTGCATCAATGTTCGGGGTGTGCAGATGTGGATGGCCGGTGCAGGATAAATAGTCCCAGCGCAGCTGGTCGCACATAATAAACAGTATGTTCCTGACAGTGCCCATGATCTCTACTCTTTGACGCTTAAGGTGTTCATCAACTGATGGAAGGCCTGTGCTTCGGCAGACGGTCTGTCATCCCTGAAGATGTAGCGTATCGCTAAGTCACCAAAGCAGAGCTCTGGTAATAGCGGTACCAGTAAGCCGGCGTCTATATAGTCTTTTGCTGCCGACAGGGTTGTCAGGGTAAAACCGAGGCCATGGCTGGCCAGTGCCAGTGCAGATAACCTGTTGCTGACGGTAATCAGTGAGCTGCCACGAACAATATGGTGGGCATTGTTTTCAGTTGAGGTGGCGGCAATCCATTCCCGGTTACCCGGGCAAACCAAAAATGGCAGTTCAACGAAAGTGGTTTCGTTTTCGTGTCGGTACGCTGGTGTGTTAGCGCTGACGCAAACGAGTGAGAGGTTCTCGTTTTTACCTGCCTCGCTGGAAGCGTCGGCAAAGTCAACGCGCACGGCGATATCAATGGTCGAGTCTCTGAGTTCGACAACTTCATCTCTGGCGTCAATTGATATGCTGACATGCGGGTGCTCGGTTCGGTAGCGTGCCAGCCGCTGAGGCAGCCAGCTTGCCGTCAGTTCAATTGGCAGTGTAATGCCGAGCTGGCCGTTTAGTTGCCGGTCTGTGTTAGCCAGTGATAATACTGAGTCCACCTGCCCGAGTATGGACCGCGCATGGGCGTAGACGGTTTCCCCGGCGCTGGTCAATTGAAAGCTGCGCGTAGAGCGCGTTGCGAGCGACAGGCCCAGTTCTGTTTCAAGTTCTGACAACGCGCTGGATAAAACCGGCACCGACACACTTAGCTCTCTGGCAGCGGCTCTAATTGAGCCCGCACGGGCAATGGCGGCAAAGTAAGTGAGGCGGCGTACCGTTTTATGATGCGTGGCTGACATTGATTGTTAAGTAAAACAGCCCTGGGCGCTCATTGTTCGAAAAACGATAACACTGCTTTTTGCCGTGCATGACTACCGAAGTTAAGCGGTCTGGCTCATCCTCCGGGGCGTCGATGTAACCCGTTATCGCGCTGAAAGTGCAATTTACCCGACAGGGCAGGAGAAGAGCAAATTGAAAGACCAGGAAATTAATATCACCAGAAGACGTTTCGGGCTCGCGGCCGGCATTGCTGCTGTGGGCGCTGGTACGTTACCGGCGGGGATGTGGAACCCGGTGCGCGCAGAGGGACATGGTCACCGGATAGACAATGCGCTGGTGGCAGGTATGGCGTTACCGGTGGGCTCTACGCATACACTCGTCACCTATAACGACGGGCGTGTCACTATTCAGGTGCTGGAAGGGCCGACCGGGTTGATTGTTGTTGATTCTGGTGAGGCACCGGCTTACGCAATGTCTGCTTTGCAGGTGGCAAAGAGCCTGAATAAGCCGATCGAAGCAGTGTTTGTCAGCCACGACCACCCGGACCATACCGGAGGGCTGTCTGCCTATGACGGGTTACCGATAATGACAACATCCGGAATACTGGACAATATAAAAAACGGGCCGTTCCCAAAGCCTGCGAATCTTGATCAGATAACTGCCATGGATGATGGCGAGGTTAGTATCGCAGGCCTGGCGTTAAAGATTCACAACTACAAAGATGCCGAGGCAAAGGAACAGATTGTGATTGAAGCGCCGGAGATTGACACCGCAGTCGTACAGGATCTGGTGTACAACAACTGCTACTTGTTTCCTGGTATGGATCGTCCCAACTGGATTGGTGTGCTTGAAGATCTGCAGCAACGCCTGGACGTGCAGAATCTGCTTGTCGGGCACGGGTATCCAACATCACTGGGGGAGCTGAGCGCTGCAATAGATTACTTAAACGAGTATCAGCGTCTGGTTGAAGCATCGGCTGATGGCGATGAACTGGCCGCGAAAGTCAGGGCCAGGTGGCCAAATCATATGGGTGAAGGATTGCTGGGCCTGCAGGGCTTCGCCTTTGCCGGCTAATGCGCTATCTGTCCGTCACCGGTGGCGTGGTTTTTAATACCAGTCGAACCAGTGCAATTCGGTCGTTCACCTGTGTTTTAGAGTAAATGGATTTGATTTGCGATCGGATGGTGTCGGCGCTGACTGATCGGATTTCGGCTATCTCATTACTGGATAGCCCTTCGATCAGGTGTTTGCTGACGTCGGCTTCGGCCGGCGTGAGTGAGTATATGGCGCTGAAGCGGAGTGTGTCGTAACTTGTGGCCTTACTCATGTCCACGATGGAAACCAGTGCGCCCTCGAGGGGTTCCCCCAGTTCGGCGCTGGAGTCACGCAGGTGCGATACATGAAAGTAAACCGGTTCGTGCCCGGGTTCCCGCAGAACCACAACCGGATTGTCGGTGCCAGGGGCGACACTGAGTGTGTCAGCTAACAGCTGCTCAAGCTGGTCTGTTGCCGCTTGGTTGCGGCACTGCAGACGCCCCTTGCGATTGACAAAAATCAGGCCCGAGTCAGAGAAAATTCTGTTGGCCTCTTCATTGGTCGTCGCGATAAGACCGTTGGCATTAATTACACACAACCCGATATCAACGTGATCCAGTGCGGCAAGCACTGCCTGATAGCGCATGCGCAGCACATTGAAGGTTCGCGACAATTCTACCGATTTTGCAAAATGAACAGCCAGTTGATTGACTGCCAATTTTGATTGTGACGGTATAACACTGTGTTGCTCGTCAAACTGAAAGGCGATGGTATCAAACCAGCCCAAATCACTATTAAGTCTGATACCGACTTTGCGGCGTACGCCCGTATGTTTGCGAAGGTAGGCATAGTCTTCGCGCTCATCCAGATTATCTGTATTAGCGTAGGCTTCGTTGTCTGGCTTAAATGCGAGCGGGCTGATCTTTAGCAGTGTCTGCCACGCTTCCTGTTCGTACCGGTAGAAGTTCTTTACTATGTAGTCGAGGTTTTCCGGCGGAAGCTCTCTCCACAGTCGGCTTAGATACCTGACTGACCAGTTTTTAGCTTCATCACCTGTGGGTATCGATGCAAGGATTCCACCTTTTGCACCAACGTATTCAACGGA
>CAYMFQ010000332.1:1694-5237 GCA_964389335.1 uncultured Granulosicoccaceae bacterium | reverse complement strand
TCCGCACCGTACAGGAACTGCTCGGCCATAGCGATGTTTCCACCACCATGATTTACACGCATGTGATGAACAGGCCGGGTGTTATCCCGGTGGTCAGCCCATTGGACCGGTAGCCGATTGTGATAAGGCGGGGCAACTCTCACCTCGTCTTTTAGGTACGTAAATTACGCCTGTAAGCCTGGCATGAAAGGTAAATCTGTATCATCTGGCGTTGCGCCGGCAGCAGTCAACATGGCATGCACTTGCCCGCGATGATGGGTTTGATGATTGAACATATGGATTGTCAGTAGACCGATGTTATACGTGAGCTCCTTACCGATTACCGCCGACACATAGGTGATGGAGTTGTCCAGATGGGCTTGTTCGACCGTGGCTGCCCATGCAGAGATAGCAGAATCCATATGAATTCGGGCGCGTTGCAGGTCATCCCAGTCACCGCCTTCATTGACAGTGTCCTGCATCGACTGAACTGTGGGCGGTTCGCCACCTCCCAACCGCGACATCCACAACCGATCACCCCACAGTAAGTGATTAAGCGTGCCTTCTATTGATTTCCAAAACGCACCTCTATCGGCAGTGCGTTCTGCTTCGGTCAGCGTATCAGCAGCAGCGTAAATACTCTTGTTTTGCCACTGATTGTAGTCGGCCAGTGTCTGCACGAGTTTGGGTGTAATCATTTGGGTAGCTGCCTGTTTTTCGTGGATCAATGGTCTATTCCATTGCCAATAGCAAATCGATGCTTCCACGCGCTGATGCGATTAATATCTCGTTCGTCGTACCGCCTAAGTGATTCTTTCAGATCAGGAGTTTCAGCAGTTTCGTTTCCTTCACCAAGGTTAGTGAGTCGCATCGTATACCAGGCAGTAACACCACCTTCCGGTGGTGACTCGAACGTGGGAAATAACGGGTTGTGCTGCTGGCCCGACAACCATCGCATAGGAAGGTCAGGATCAAGGACCAGTGCGCGTGCAAGCCCAACGACATCTGCATCACCGCCAGAGACTGCCCCAACCGCCTGGCTCAGTGTCTTGAATCCACCGGTTACCATTATTGGCTTGTTGGTTCGCTTTTGTGCCATTCGGGCGAAGTCTAGAAAGTAAGGCCCTGAGGCTGTTCGATCAGTTGCCGATTTTGCTCCGGGAAAATACGTACCGCCACTAATATCTATTAGATCTATGTCGGTTTCATCCAGTGCAGAAACAACCTTGAGTGCTTCATCCTCAGCGAACCCACCTTCCAGTTGATCAGTTGCGTTTAACTTTACCGCCACAACAAAATGTGGATCAACTGCCCGTCGAACGGCTTTAACCACTTCCAAAAGAAGCCGCATTCTATTGTCCAGGGATCCACCATACTGATCAGTGCGCTTGTTAAACAGTGGAGAGAGAAACTGGTTAATTAAAAATCCATGAGCAGCATGGATCTGAACTCCACTAAAGCCAAGGTCCTGTGCCAGGCTTGCAGTGGTGGCGAATTCTTCCGGAATCTGTTGTATCTCGTCGAGTGTCAACGCCTCACAGCTCAGCCCGGGTATGTCAATTTTACTCGGGCCTTTCGGCGCGCTGATTGGCGGATACGCCATGGCACCTGCATGCCCAAGTTGAAGCCACAGATGAGTTTCATTGTCAGTGCCGGTATTCGCCAGCTGTCTGAACAGCGCGAAGTCTGAATCTGAACGCAGCACCAGGTTGCCGGGTTTTTCGGCATAGTACGGTGAGCCCTGGACCTCCCCAATGATCATTGCCGCGAGCCCACCTTGCGCCCAACGCTGATACAGTTGAATCTGTGCGCCGGTAGGGTTGCCGCGCCCGTCTCCCAATGAGTCGGACATTGCCGATTTAATGATGCGGTTCTTTAAGACGGCGCCGCATGGAAGCTTGAGCGGCGCGGATAGTGTGTCATTGAGTCTGGTGCCCATCACAGCATGTTACAGCGATTTATATTGTTTAGGTACACACAAAATCCAATTTCCCGCTACCCATCGGTTTGCGAGGTACCACCCTGGGCAATACGCCGCTCGATATAGTCAGAGATATTCTCCATCGCGTTGTTCGAATGCTGCGGTGGCACATGGTCTTTCAGTGCTTTTTTCCAAAGTGCGGTTGCACGCTCCGAGGAAGTTTTAGCGCCAGACTCTACCCAACCACCATGGTTATTTAAGTCCGCGACCAGTGGCGAATAAAACGCATCTTTATATCGCTGCATCGTGTGGTCCGTAGCGAAGAAATGCCCGCCGGGTTCAACATCTGCCAGTGCCGACCAGCCAAAGCTGTCTTCGTCTTCCGGCAACGGGTTGCAGAGTTCGGCTATGGTCTGCACTGCTTCAATATCGTTAATGAATTTCTCATAGCCAAAGCACAAGCCTCCCTCAAGCCAGCCTGCGGCGTGCACGGTAAGTGTGGCGTTGGCCTGCAGCGCTGCCCACAGCCCCATGTTGTTTTCAGTACTCGATTGCATGTCTGCGGTATTGGATGCAGAACCGGCAGCAGAGCGCCACGGCATATCGATGTAGCGTGCCAGCTGACCAGAGCCAATAGACAGCTTGATGTGCTCGGGTGTGCCAAACGCCGGTGAACCGGATTTCATATCCACATTCGACGCAAAGCCCCCGTAAGACACTGGTGCACCAGCGTTGGACAATTGTGATAAGGCGATACCCGCCAGCGCTTCTGCATGCTGCAGTATCAGTGCACCGGATACGGTGACCGGCGCCATAGCGCCTGACAGGCAAAATGGCGTAATGACCGAAAGCTGTCCGGCGCGCGCGAAATCTATGATTCCCTCGGCCATAGGCTTATCGAGTTGCCGCGGAGAGTTGGTATTAATGACGGTCGTCGCCCATACATCTTCGGCAAACGTTTGATCATCAATACCAAGCCCGAGCTGAATCAGCTCAAACGACTCCTGCACCTGTCCCCTGCCTCTGGAATAAACGAACAGCGGTTTATCGGCAAGCTTCAGCTGGGCACGCATAATTTCGTAGTGGCGAATATTGGGCGGGACATCCTGCGGCTCTGCAGACGGACCCAGAATATGGATGACATCAAACGACTGCTGCAGCATGATGGTTTCTTCAAAGTCACGTAACGAACCGGGCCTGCGGCCACGTTCAAGGTCATGGGCATTAGGGCAACCGGAGCCTGCGGTAAAAAGCATACTGCCCTGCTCGTATACCTGTTCTCTATCAACCGAGGCAGCACGCATTCGAAATGACCGCGGCGCGGTTTTAAGTGCGGCTTCTATGATCTCCCTTCCGATGAACACCATCTCTGTGCTTTCATCAACGGTTGCACCGGCGCTTTTAAAGATGCTTCTGGCCTCAGGGTGCAGCATTTTTATGCCGAGTTCTTCCAGCACTCGCAATGCATTATGATGCATACGACCAATAGCATCGTCGCTAAAGACACGCTGTGGCTCAAACGGGTGTTTAAGCTGTCGGTAGGCATGGCTTCTGGGCGGGGTGCTCTCGTCACTGCCTGTGGATTTTACTCCGCGCCTGCGACGACGTTTCATGATTTGCCCTCGAACCGTTGTTTAAACTCT
>CAYMFQ010000332.1:0-1594 GCA_964389335.1 uncultured Granulosicoccaceae bacterium | reverse complement strand
TTGCGCACACGCCACTCATCCAGTATGGCCGTTAGCAACTCCCCGCGGTCGGCAAAGTGCCAGTAAAAACTGCCACGGCTCACCTGTAGCTGGCTGGCCAGCCGGGTGATTTGCACTGCGTCTATGCCACTGGACAGCAGCGTGTGAATGGCAGCGTCCGTCCAGTCGCTGCGACCCAGTTTGCTGGTGGCAGATAGTGTTGTCATACTTTTCCATACAGGGGTGTATGGTGATATCCTATCACAGCAAAATCGTCTGCGAAATCAACCTGAGCCAGGGGCAACCTATGAGCAAACTACCCGGTAACAAATCATCAGCCAGAGTTATGCGCTTTGATGACAATACCTTTACCCCACGGTTTGAGTATGGCGATCAGGCGCAGGTGGCATCGCTGTGCGGCGCTGATGACGGCACAAAGCTCGGTGCGGGTCTGGTACGCCTGACCAGTGCCAGTATTCCGTGGACCATCAAATACGATGAAATGATTTTCGTTATAGAAGGCAGCTTCATTGTTCGCACCGACAATGAGACGCTGACTGCCAATGCGCGGGACGCTATATGGTTGCCTGCTGGTACCCGGCTCACCTACCAAAGCGACAACGCCTTGTTGTTCTATGCGATCTACCCCAACGACTGGGCAACCGCAGCTGACGAGCGTTTAGAGGAGCAATCATGAGCGAGCCAGTCAGCAGGTCAATTCATCGCTTACCGCTGAATGATAAAACCAACGCCTGGAATACCATCTTACCTGCGCGCACTCCCACACCTGCGCTGACTGATACCATAAGTGCCGACTGGCTGGTAATCGGTGCGGGCTACGCCGGCCTGGCCGCTGCACGTCGGCTGGCAGAAAACTGCCCGGCGCAAAAAATTGCCATCGTTGATGCCGGCATCTGTGGAGAAAACGCGTCTGGCAGAAACTCGGGTTTTGTTATTGATGTACCGCACACCGTGTCATCCAACCTCGATCAACTCGAAGGTGCTCACCGGCACATGCGTCTCGCCCGCACTGCAACCAGTCACCTGGCGGATTTGGTACAAAGGCACAATATAAGCTGCGACTGGTCAATAGACGGCAAGTACCAGACAGCAGTTACCGATGAAGGCGCAGAGTCTATGCTGCAGCCCTTTGCCAATGAGCTCGATGCACTCGGCGAGACATATGAATGGGTACGTGGTGACGACCTTGCCGCGCGCCTCGGCACCCGACACTTTAAACACGCTATCTATACACCGGGCTGTGTGCTGATGAACCCTGCAGCGCTGGTACGCGGCCTTGCTGACTCGCTGCCAGACAACGTAACGCTATATGAAAACACGCCCGTGACAAAGATCGAATCCGCCAACGGTATTGCTGTCACGACACCGGGCGGTGCAATCAGAGCGCCTAAAATGATCCTCGCCGCCAACGGGTTCAGTGATCAGTTTGGCTATAAACCAAACGGCTTTGTACACCTGGCGTTAAAAGCCAGCCTGACTCGTCCGCTGACCCCTGATGAAAGAGAAGCCTATGGCGTTGCCAGGCCCTGGGGTGTTACACCTGCCAATGCGTTTGGCGGTGTCACCATGCGTTATACCAATGACCATCGGCTGT
>CAYMFQ010000331.1:0-5253 GCA_964389335.1 uncultured Granulosicoccaceae bacterium | reverse complement strand
TCACATGGCCGTTCTGGCGCTGTACTTCATCGCGCGACAGGGAGCGGTCAAGCGTTTTCAGTGTTTGTTCGGGCTTCGGGCCGAACACTTTCCAAATGTTGTTACAGACAATTTTCGGTTCAACCGACATGCAATTTCCCGGTTCAAATCTGTCGCAAATCGCGAAATAGATCTCCTCAGGTGCTCACTATACAACAACTGCGGATGCGAAAATTTGCTACCGGCGTCGATGCCCGTGATGGTTCGCCGCGGCTTTTGGGTTTGCCTTGCAGGTGCGCGCAACGCTCCCGGCCCTGATGCGACACTGCGGTGTTGTGGCTTTTGCGACGGCTGGTTTAAGCCGGTAATATAAAATACCATCGGTGACGGTTCGCCACACTGGCGCGAGTCACCAGCTCAGGATCAATACCTAACGCATGACCTCTGTCGCAGTAGATTCCGCTGTAAACAATCCGTCACCGACGCTGTGGCGTCGTTTCGAGGCTGCGATGACCTGGCGCGGGCACAGCTTCGCTGGGGTGGCACTTGTCACGGCGGGTTTGCTGCTGTCACTGGCCGTGTATGCGGTGGCTGCGAACACCTTTCAGTTCCCACAAACCATCATTGACGCGTTTCCGTTTGCCGACAAAGTGAACGACGCTCGTGACTGGATGGAAGCCAACCTAAAGCCTTACACACGTGCGGTGTCTGAGGTTATCCGTGTGCCACTGGAGTGGATTGAGGAACAACTGTGGGAGCTTCCATGGCTCTTTGTGCTGCTGATGCTGGTCATTCCGGCGCTGGCTTACGGGGGTTTAAAGCTCGGCCTGCTGACTTTCGTTGGGGTGATGTTCTGGGGCATGGTCGACATGTGGTACGAAGCCATGTCCACGCTTAGCCTGATGACTGTGTCGGTGATGTTTTCGGTGATACTCGGCGTATTGCTGGGGGTGCTGGCGTCGCAGAGTGATCGCTTTGAAATGATTATCCGCCCCGTACTCGACACGATGCAGACTATGCCTGCGTTTGTGTACCTGATCCCCGCCATCTTCCTGTTTGGCGTTGGCGCAACTTCGGCGGCGATGGCAGTCATAATCTATGCGCTGCCTCCGGCGGTGCGGCTGACTAATCTGGGCATACGGCAGGTGCCTGCCACGATGATTGAATCCGCCCAGAGCTTCGGCTCCAGCTCGCTGCAAATGTTGTTCAAAGTGAAACTGCCGCAGGCACTGCCATCCATCATGCTCGGTGTTAATCAAACTATTATGATGGCGCTTGGTCTGGCCGTGCTGGCGGTGTTTATTGGTGGTGGGGGGCTCGGTGAACAGGTCTGGAAAGCGATCACACGGCTTAAAGTTGGCTGGGCATTCGAGGGCGGCATCTGTATTGTATTTTTAGCAATTATTCTCGACAGACTCAGCTATGCCATCAGTGGCGTGGCCAATGAAAAACGCTGGACCGACAGCACCGCCAACCGGTTTCATCTGTTGCCACAAAAATGGGATAGCAATCCACTTGCACGTGCGTTTGAATACCCTCTGGCGCTGATCTGGAACACATTCGGCAGCGCAGGAACTGCTCTCACGCGCGCTGTTTCAAGCCTGGTGAAACCGCTCTCGGTATCAACCGCTCAGTCGATGATGAACCGACCCTTTCTTATCGTCGGCGGGCTGCTGTTGCTGCTACTGTATTTCTTTGGCGGCGAGTTCAAATGGATGAGCACCTTCCCTCGCGACTGGGAGTTCTCTCTGCGCGAACCCATTGATGCCGTTATCAACTGGCTGACCATTAACCCGACATTTATCGGTATTACCAAAGCGATTCGAGCCACCATCTATCTTTATCTGCTGAACCCGCTTGATATGTTTTTATCCGGCTTGCCATGGTGGTATCTGATGCCGCTAATCGCGCTGATTGTGTGGGCCTCTGTCAGTTGGCAGTTCGCGCTGGTGACACTGGTATTTTTGTTTTTTACCGCGGCCGCCGGTCTTTGGGAACAGACGCTGTTTACGCTGGCCGGCACCAGTGTCTCCGTCATCATCTGCATGCTGGTAGGCGTGCCGGTTGGAGTTGCCGCCGCGTATTCGAAAGTGATCAATTCAGTTGTGCAGCCGGTGCTGGACGCAATGCAAACCCTGCCGGCGTTTGTGTACCTGATACCGGCACTGTTCTTTTTTGGTGGCAACAAAACCACGGCAATCATTGCCACCGTTATCTACGCGGTGCCACCGGTCATACGCCTTACCACACTTGGTCTGAAACAGGTGCCTGAAGAGGTTGATGAGGTGGCCGGATCATTTGGCTCGTCCACACTGCAAACGCTGATCAAGGTGAAACTGCCGATGGCCTCGCCATCGATTATTCTGGGGCTGAACCAGGCCGTCGTCTTTGCCCTCGCGATGCAGGCCATCACGCCGCTGATTGGCGGCCTCGGGCTTGGCAAGGAAGTGTTCGACGCGATGAATGTCAGCAACCTGGGCAAGGGGCTGGCCGGCGGCATCGGCATCGTTCTGCTGACGATTGTGCTCGACCGCGTCACCCAGGGCTGGACCAAAAATCAGCGAAAAGCGCTCGGTTTGTAGTGGCAGCCGGTGCAGATGACGTATTCGGGCGCGAAAACTTACCGAATTTGCGAAACAATGTTTACCCTGCCGGGACAGGCGTGTTTTACTGTTGCGGCTAAATCCGAGCAACCAAAGGTGAAAATATGAATCTACGCAAGAATCTGTCGGCCATCGCAGGTGCAGGTGCGCTGACCCTCGCTGCAGGGCTGATCACACCGAATCTGGCCGCTGCAGGCGGTGTGCTGAAATCCGCCGTTAATGACTGGACCGGTGGTGCGGTGATGTGCGAGATCGTGCATCAGATTCTCGAAAACGAAATGG
Source organism: uncultured Granulosicoccaceae bacterium (assembly GCA_964389335.1). Lineage (GTDB taxonomy): Bacteria > Pseudomonadota > Gammaproteobacteria > Granulosicoccales > Granulosicoccaceae. Next base: position 2,389 of record CAYMFQ010000331.1, on the reverse strand, counting down.
GCTACAAGGTCAAGCGCATTGTCATGCCATCCGGCCCCGGCCGCGATGAGGGCATTCGCAGCGGAGACCTCGACTATGGTTGCGAACTCTGGCCCTCTTACTCCACCACCAAGGAAAAATTCGTCAAAGAATACGGTGGTGACGGTTCCATTCTGAAGGTTTCTGACGACGGCATCATTGGTATCTCCAGCTACTACGTGCCCAGATATATGGTCGAGGGCGACGGTGCACAGGCACCCGACCTGAAGAGCTGGGAAGACATGAACCAGTATGCAGACCTCTTCAAGACCTTGGAAACGGGTGACAAGGGGCGTCTCCTGGGCTGCCCGGTTGCGGCATGGCAGTGTGAAGACACCAAGCGCCTTGAAATGCTCGGCCTCAACTATGCGGCGGTGGAACTCGGCTCTGAAGCGGCACACTGGGCTGAAATGCAGGCGGCGTACAAGCGTAAAGAACCCTTTATCGCGTACGCATGGGAGCCCCACTGGATTCACGCTGCACTTGATCTGGTTAAAGTTGAGCTGCCAGCCCACTCCGATGACAAGTGGCCTGCTACCGGATGGGCGGAAGATGTCACGTACAACTACGCCAACCCGGACTTTGCCGCCAAGCACCCGGATGTTATCGAGTTGCTGACCAACTTCACCCTGACCAACGATATGCAGGCACCGTTGATTCTGTCTATCGATGTCGATGGCAATGACATGGAAGAAGTGGTCGAAGGTTGGCTCAAGGACAACGAAGACGTCTGGAAAGCCTGGTTGCCAAAGGGCTAAACGCCCATTTGTTTGGTTCGTTTAAAAAAGCCGCAACCACTGTGTTGCGGCTTTTTTTTCAGACAAATTAAACAAAGGTGTTTGTTAGTTGAAAACTCTGTTTGTTTTATTCGACTCACTTAACCGCAACGCTCTCTCCTGCTACAACCCCAACGCTGCGCCAACCCCCGCGTTCGACAGACTCGCCTCACGCGGCACCGTATTCGACACACACTACGCCGGTAGTTTGCCGTGCATGCCTGCGCGTCGTGACTTACTGACCGGACGCCTGAACTTTCTACATCGCAGCTGGGGCCCGGTTGAACCCTTCGACCGCTGCTTTCCCGATACCCTGCGACAACATGGCATCTACAGCCATTTAATTTCCGATCACTACCACTACTGGGAAGAAGGCGGCTGCGGGTATCACAACCGTTACTCATCTGCGGAATTCGTTCGTGGGCAGGAACGCGATCTGTGGAAGGCAATGGTGCAACCACCGCATGAGCGATTCAGGCAGCAGTACCACCCGATGCTAAGCGAGGCACCGCGGCGCGCACCCAATATGGTCAATCGCGAATACCTACAGCGCGAAGAAGATTTTCCAATAGCGCGATGCGTAGAACATGCGACTGAGTTTATTGATACAAATCATCAAGCCGACAACTGGTTTTTGCAGGTGGAAATGTTTGACCCGCACGAGCCTTTTACTGCCCCTGGAAGATTCAAACAACAAGCGTCTGGTTACGACGGACCGATACTGGACTGGCCGCTTTACGATCAGCTTAAACTGACTGATGCCGAAGCCCGTGAACTGACACTCAACTACCAGGCAGTTGTGCAGATGTGTGACTATTACCTGGCAAAGTTACTGGATTCACTTGACCGGCATGATATGTGGAAAGACACCGCAATCATCCTGACTACTGACCATGGCTTCTTACTCGGAGAGCACAATTGGTGGGGCAAGAACCGCATGCCAGTACTCGACCCGATTGCACACATACCGCTGATCATGTATCACCCGACGCATACGGTAACCGGTGATGGTGGTAACCGCTGTCAAAAACTGACCCAGTGCCTCGATATCACTCCGACAGTTCTGGACCTGCATGGTATTGATCCGGCAGACGCAGGCAGCAGTCACACTGGGCAATCTCTGCTTTCGCTAACTCAGTCCGATCAACAAACCACTGTTCGGGATTATGCACTCTTCGGTTTGTTTGGTGGCGCGGTTAATATTACCGACGGGCGCTACACCTATTTCCATTATCCATCCGACACTACCAGCCCGTTACACGAATACACGTTGATGCCCGTGCATCCGGCCAGTTATTTTACACGTGATGAGTTTGACAATGCCGAACTGGTGCGAGATCAGCTTTTCGGCAACGGCTATCCACTCCTGAAACTAAGCGCGCTGGACAACGCACGCCGACCTCCGATGCAGGGTGGCGCTTTCGGGGATGCGAAGAACGTCCTCTATGACCTTTCAGCCGACCCGGAACAGTTAAGCCCGATAGACGACCCGGAAAAGCAGTCGGAAATCATCGATGCAATCACTCGGTTGTTCAGGGAAAACCAAGCGCCCGCCGAGTTGTATACACGGTTTGATTTGTAACTACCAGACCGTA
>CAYMFQ010000330.1:0-5301 GCA_964389335.1 uncultured Granulosicoccaceae bacterium | reverse complement strand
TGCTGAGTAAAAACAATTAACTGATGAGCCATTATCAACCGTACACCATAGAAGTACCCGACAACACACTTACTGATATACAAACGCGTGTGCAGAACTATCCATGGCACGAGATGCCGGATGATGGCGGCTGGGACTATGGCACCAATCTCGACTACATGAAGGAGCTCTGTGACTACTGGGTATCAGAATTCAACTGGCGTGAGCAGGAAGCGAAGATTAACCGGTTCTCGCACTATAAAGCGCCAATCGACGGGATAGATATCCACTTTATCCATGAAAAAGGCAGTGGCCCTAACCCGAGACCCCTGATCATCAGCCATGGCTGGCCCGGTACCATCGTGGAGTTTCTGGATTTTATTGATTTACTGGCGCACCCCGAAAATCATGGCGGGTCGGTAGACGATGCATTTGACGTGGTCGCTCCGTCATTACCGGGCTTTGGTTTTTCCGGTCGCCCACCAAGGCCCTATGGCCCGAGGAAGATGGCCGCCATTTTTAATCAGCTGATGACAGACGTGCTCGGGTATAAATCGTATATCGCGCAGGGCGGAGACTGGGGTGGCGCCATTTCAAGCTGGCTGGGTTACGATTATTCATCGGCGTGCCGTGCCATACACATCAATATACTGACCATGCGGCACAAAGATGAACCGCAGGGCGCAGAAGAAATCGAGTGGGCAAAGCAGTTCGATAAAGACCAGCAGATACAGGACGGTTATCGCACGCAGCAGGCCACCAAACCACAAACGCTTAGCTATGCGATGATGGACAGCCCGGTCGGTGTTGCCGCATGGATACTCGAAAAGATGCACGGCTGGTCTGATATAACCGACGATAACGTTGAGAGCGTCTACAGCAAAGATCAGTTGTTGACGAACATCATGGTCTACATTGTCACCCGAACGTTTAACACCGCGTCATGGATCTACTATGGTCGTCGCGAGGAAGGTGGGCGTGTATTGTCGCCAGAAGGTAAACGGGTGGAAGTGCCTACTGCCTGTGCACTTTTTCCCAGAGAACTGCTGGCGTGGCCACCGCGAAGCTACGCAGAACGTATCTACAACATCACTCAATGGACTGAAATGCCACGTGGCGGGCACTTTGCGGCGATGGAACAGCCGGACTTACTGATTGAGGATATTCGCAGATTTGCGCGTAGCATCGACTAGTAGATCCCGCGCGTTGCTGCCACTGAAAGGGCGGTAATCTGCGGTAGCCACCGCACCCCACTAGCAGGCCTTGCCTATTGACTGGAAGATTGCCGTCGCCGCAGAGGCGAGCGTTCGCCTCTGCGCACAGCGTTGCCAGTGAACCACAGTGGCAGGTAATTGTACCGGGTAGTTAATGCTCTGAGATGGTTGGCACCCGCGGATGGTTAATACTCTCATTTGGTTCAATACTCTAACGTGAAGGCCTTTACTGATTCGAAAAATCCGTGAGCGTCTACTCTGGGCCAATTGTGTGCAGCGCCTTCAATCTTCATGAACTGATCCGATCGTAGACAGGGCTCATAGGCTTTCCAGATGAGTTTGAAGTGTGGTGCTGTTTCTGTTCCGACTGCCAGTCTTGTCGGTACAGTCGTTTCCTGAAACTGCTGGCAGGTCATCGTGGTCGCCTGCGCCTGCCCGATAATGGGAATAGTTCGCGCGTTATCCATAAACATCTTCTGAGTCCAGGCTGGGAAGCTGTCAAAAGCGCCCTCCTGACCAACTACTGCATCAATGTAGTGTGGGACCGCGGCCTTGGGTCCCTTTTCCTTCAGCACAGCGTTAGCTGTTGAATACGCTTTGCCCCAAGCCTCGAGGATTGGAGCGATATCTTCATCTTTCTCAGGCTCAACTGTCACTATGCCTTCAAACAGGTAAGCGCTTCTGACCTGCTGCGGGTGAAGAAGTGAAGTCAGGTGGGCGATGATCGCACCCCGGGACCAGCCAACAAGATGAGCGGGCCCGGCGTCCAGTGCCTGTATGAATCCGGCGATGTCGTCCGCCAACAAACGATCACTGTAGCCAGGCCAGTCTGGCTGCCAGTCATCTGTGCCGGAATAACGCAACGTTGGCGCTATTACCCGGTATTGGGATGCAAATAGATCGATATGGTCTCGCCAGGTTCTATGGTCCGAAAACGACCCATGGATCAGGATCAGTAATGGACCCGATCCCTTTTCGACATAACCCATATCGAAGCCATTGGTACGTATAGATTGAGTTTGACCCTGGTCTGCGACAACCGAGCTATTGATTGTGCTCCACAATATTATTGCCAGAAGGGTTGCATAGACCGTCGTGATTTTTGTCTGCATGGAGATCTCCCAATTATAAGAATTGCCCGTCACTTGCAGGCTTCTATACCTTGGGCGTATTTCCCGGCAAAGTACTGAATTTGGAGGTGAAATTAGTTGAAATTTAGTGAAAAGCAGACGGTTTGTTGTTAACTTCGATTTGAACGCAGCCATCGTTGTGTAGACTGCGCGCAAAGAAAAAACGGAGTTCTAACGTGCACGAGGCTGGATCCGGGGAAGAAAAGACGCTGGAAGAAAAGGCGTTTCTTGGCGTTCGTTATTCAGCGAGAAATAACTGCCTGATCGGTGCGAATGAAGAGGAAATTGAATTGCGCCCGCAGTCGCTCGCAGTGTTTCGGTTGTTGGCCGAGCGAGCCGATTCTGTTGTCAGCAAGAATGAACTGTTTGAATCGGTCTGGGGCGACATTACGGTCACTGATGGCTCGCTCGTACAATGCGTCGCTGATATACGCCGCGCTATAGGTGACAACAAGCACCGAGTGCTGCGCACTGTTCCCCGCAAGGGTTATCAATTGGTCGCTGACAGCCAGCCGACGGTGGCTCGTGTCGACAGCAAAACCGGGGTGACAACCAGAGCCAGTGGCCGGTTTTTTATGCTGATATGCGCTTGTGCAGTCATCGCGTTGGTTGCTGTGGCGACTATCGGTTATCGTGCAATTCTGTCGCCGGCTGACATAGAAACTGAACTCGTAACGAATGAACCTGAAAGGGAAAATGAGGTTAGCAGCAACTCGAGTTCAACACCCCCCGAACACGAACCACCATCACTGTCGATACGCGTCGCTTCGGGCAGTAACCCTGATTACGCGCCGCTTTTACAGTCAACATTGACTGAACTGCGGGTTGCGCTGGCTCGTTACCCAACAGTGCGTTTGCTCGATCGGCCTGACACTGACTACGAACTGGTCCTGAGTATTGATAGCGGTGGAGATACAGGTCAGCGATTGGCGGTGGAAACAATCGTTGCCTCTACCAGGGAGGTTTTTTTCGCAGACACAATGGATGTTCCGCAGGCTACTGATGCGGCGCACCAGCTTGCAATTCGAGTAGCAGCCTTTGCCTCTCCAGGAGGTGGTGCACTATCACGTCACCTGATGAATGTTTCGACGAAAAAACCCGCGGATCAATTAACAGCCGCAGAATGCTATTCGCATGGCTACGAATGTACCACGTGCTCGGGTGAAATCAGCACGCTCGACACACGGACGCAGATCTGCCTGGCTAAACTGATGCAGGCCGATCCTGACAGTGCGACAACCTGGGCGCTAAAAAGTACGCTGCATGCCAATGAATTTCTTTTTGGTTCCGGCCTTCGTGAGCCGGAGCGCAGTGTGTTGTCAGCACGAATGCACCGTGCAGATCTGGCTGTTAATGCTGCAAATCGAGCGGAAGCACTTAGTAGAGGAGACAATACTGCGGTCTACTGGGGAATGGGGCGAGCGTACTTCGCTACCTGTGAAGGGGAAAAATTGCTTGTTGCAGTGGAACGCGGGTTGCGCATCAATCCGCATGATCCGAGTCTGTTGGGTACATTCGGCAATTGGCTGGCCTACACCGGCTATTGGGAAGAAGGAGCTGAGCTGGTTGAACGTGCGCTTGAGATTGAGCCGCGCCACTATAAACCGTGGTGGTTATGGGCGATTGCAAAAGGGCACTATAACCGAGGTGAGTACAGCAAGGCTCATGAGGTTTTTTTGCAAGCGTTCAACGACCGTAACTGGATTAGCCATCTGACGCTGGCCTACACGCTGCCAATGCTGGGGCAGGTACAGGAGGCACGACTGGCAGTCAAACGACTGCAGGAGCTTAATCCCGGGTTCACAATCGAAAAGGCGCTCGAGTTTTACCAACTGAGTTGCTTTGATAGCTCATACCGCAGCAAGATAAAAAAAGCGTTGATAATGGCTGGTCTGCCGTCGAGGGGTAGCAGTGTGGATCTGGATAATATTGAGATCCCTCGAGTTAAAGTTATTCAGATAAACGGAGTGCCACTTGAGGTACTGGATGTCGGCAAAGGGGAGCCGGTTATCTTTGTACATGGCGCTATGTCAGATTACCGTAGCTGGGGTCACTATCTGCCACCGATTTCTGAAAAGCATCGTTATATCAGTTACACGCAACGTTATTTCGGTAGTCAAATCTGGTCAGACGAAAATGTTGATGTGACAGGAGATGCGTATGCGGATGACCTTGCACAGCTGATCAAAACGCTGGAGACAGGCCCCGCACATATTGTAACGTGGTCAGGGGGAGGTCGCGTAGGTAGTATCTTTGCCGCTAAGTACCCGGAGCTTATAAAGAGCATGATTCACTTTGAGCCCGTTTCTCGTGGGTTGGTAGATAACCAATCACCTGAATTACAATCTGAGTTTCAAAGGTTCAATGCATTGTATGCGCCGTTGTTTGAAAGTCTGAATGCAGGGGATGTAATCTCAGCTAAAAAGCGAGAGCTTGAAGCAGCCTTTGAATGGCCGCTGGGAGACTTCGAAAAAGAGATTTCAGGGGTACAACGCATAGTGCTGGATAGTGTGAACACCTGGCAATTCACACCCGAACGGCTTGAGAAGTCTAAAGTGAGCTGCGAGCTACTGGGTAAAATACGTACTCCAACGCTCATAGTGCGAGGGGAAAAGACAAACAGTTATTGGCAGGCTGTTTTTAAAAAATTCGCTGAGTGTACACCGGGTGCACAAATGGCTACGTTGTATGGTGTTAAACATGATGGGCCTCTTCGGCGGGTTGAAGAATTCAGCACCATGATTGTTGATTTCGTTGATCGACATAGCGGGCCTTAGCCGGGCGAGCCGTTCCATATCATATTGTTGATAGACCCTGGGCCAGGGGTCGGCTGCTAGAATACTGATAGTTTTCTTTCAGCATTATTGAACAATGCAGGCCGTGGTACGCTGCAACAGAAGTAATAGGTCGCTGTTCCTCCACCCCGCAACAATTGAAACAGTATTCTCCATTTTTTGAAACGCCGCTGTTACGGCGGT
>CAYMFQ010000329.1:0-5388 GCA_964389335.1 uncultured Granulosicoccaceae bacterium | reverse complement strand
CCATCACTATGGCAGACCAGGTGGTGGTAATGCGTGAAGGACGTGTTGAACAGGCTGGTACACCGCGCGAGATTTACGAGCATCCGGCCACCAGTTTCGTTGCGGGCTTTATTGGCACGCCACCTATGAACCTGATCGACTGCACGGCACTCGGTAACAGTAGCAATCTGCAGGGCCATGTATTGGGGGTACGGCCTGAGAACATTCGTATTACCAATGATGCCGGACTGTCGGTGACGGTATCACATGTTGAATATATGGGCGCTGACCTGCTCGTCGAGTGTCGCATTGGCAGTACAGAATCCACAACCGCCGATACCGAGGAACAGGTTGGCCACGGTAAATCAACCTTGTTAGCACGTGTCAGCGGTGCACACAGGGTACAACCCGGACAGCAGGTAAAACTGCACTGGGATACCAGCGCGATGCATTTTTTCTCGACCGAGACCAGACGCCGCGTCGACACTGCCCCGACAGGATTGATGCAGGTACTCAATCAGATTTTGCACACCGCATAATGCATTAGTACCGACAGCCGAAAAGCTACAGGCTCTATGTGCTGTAGGCGGTGTGTTAATCGAATATGCAGGCGCGCATGCCTGAGTTTTGTATCGTGCGCAGACGTTACACCACCCTAATACAGAGGAAAATGTAAACATGAAATGGCCTTTTAAACGAGCGCTGGTTGCCACAGCACTGACGTGTGGACTGGCATCAAATGCACTGGCTGTCGATCTGGAATTTTACTTTCCTGTCGCTGTTGGCGGTAAAGCCGCTGACACTATTCAGGCGCTGACGGATGAATATGTAGCGGCAAACAGTGGCGTTAATATCGATGCGGTCTATGCCGGCTCTTACAAAGATACCGTCACCAAAGCGCTGACTGCCTCACGTGGTGGCAAGCCGCCTCAGCTTTCGGTGATTCTGTCGGTCGACATGTTCACGCTGATCGACGAAGGGGTAATCATGCCTTTCGACAGCCTTATCAAAACAGAAGAAGACAAAGCCTGGTTGGGTTCTTTTTACCCCGCGTTTATGGAAAACAGTCAGACTGGCGGCAAAACCTACGGTATTCCGTTCCAGCGCTCAACGCCGGTTTTATACTGGAACAAAGAAGCATTTGCCGAGGCAGGACTCGACCCTGAGACACCTCCGGCAAACTGGCAGGAAACCATCGACATGGGTACAAAGCTGGTTAAGAAAGACGACGATGGCAATGTATCGCGCTGGGGTGTGCGCATTCCGTCATCGGGTTTCCCGTACTGGCTGTTTCAGGGCCTGACAACACAAAACGATGTGACACTGGCCAACAGCGACGGCAACCAAACCAACTTTGATGATCCAAAAGTGGTTGAAGCACTGCAATACCTGGTAGACCTGAGCCAGAAGCACGAAGTAATGGCACCGGGCATTATCGAATGGGGCGCCACGCCCAAGGCCTTCTTTGAAGGACAGACAGCCATGATGTGGACCTCTACCGGCAACCTGACTAACGTGCGCAACAACGCGCCGTTTGATTTTGGTGTTGCAATGCTGCCGGCCAACGAGCGCCGCGGTGCGCCTACAGGTGGGGGTAATTTCTATATCTTCGAGGATGCCACGGACGAGCAAAAAGAAGCGGCATTCGAGTTTGTAAAGTGGATTACACAGCCAGAGCAATCTGCCAAGTGGACGATCGCAACCGGTTATGTCGCACCAAGACCCGACACCTGGGATACCGAAGAAATGAAAGCCTACACCAGTGACTTTCCTCCGGCACTGGTTGCTCGCGATCAGCTTGAGTTCGCCGTTGCAGAACTCTCCACCTATGAGAATCAGCGTGTCACTGCCGTGTTTAACGATGCACTGGCTGCTGCTATCACCGGTGCCAAGTCAGCTGAAGAAGCACTGGCCGAAGCACAAAAGAAAGCCGACGCGATTCTGAAAGACTATCGGTAAATAAGTCGATGGAGTGGCCATTACGGCCACTCCTCTTCCCATCACCAAGCCTCACCTCTACGCTTCCGTCCACCATGAATATTTCGGGTTAACACATTGCCAAACCTGGTACACAAAAGAGAGTGGGTCTATGGCTGGCTGTTTCTCAGCCCGGCTCTGTTGTTTCTGTTTACGTTCACGCACTACCCTGCTGTCAATACGATCATCAGCAGTTTTTACTCAACGCCACGCGGGAAACGACCGGCAAAATTTATCGGCCTTGAAAACTACCAGACCATGCTGAGCGATGATGTATTCTGGAAAGTGCTCGGCAATAACTTCTGGTTCGCGGTAGGCACAATACCTATCTCTATCGGGCTGGCGCTGTTGATGGCGTTATGGGTCAACAGTCACCTCAGAGGCAGAACCCTGTCGCGCGTGGCGTTTTTTGCGCCCACGGTACTGCCGCTGATCGCGGTTGCCAACATCTGGCTGTTTTTCTATACACCCGGCTTTGGCCTGATTGATCAGGTGCGCGGCGGCTTGTTCGGCTTGCCCGCCATTAATCTGTTGGGCAATCCTGATACCGTGCTTGCCGCAGTAATTGTGGTCGCCATATGGAAGGAAGCCGGTTTTTTCATGATTTTCTATCTGGCGGCGTTGCAGTCGATACCACCGGTGCTGCGCGAAGCGGCTGAAATCGAAGGCGCCGGCAAAACATACTACCTGCGCAAAGTACTGCTGCCACTGCTGATGCCCACCACTCTGTTTGTATCGGTTAACGCAGTGATCAACTCGTTCAGACTGGTCGATCATATTTTTGTAATGACCGAGGGCGGACCAGACAACGCCAGCAGTCTGTTGCTTTACTACATCTACGAAACTGCATTCCAGTATTGGCAGACAGGCTACGCAGCCACACTGACTGTTGTAATGCTGGTGCTGCTGTGCATTCTTGCCATTGGTCAGTTCTTTCTGTTTGACCGCAAAGTACACTATCAATAGCGGTTTAATGGCAATGAGAAGAAAAAGCCTTTTACCTGACTTCGATACGCTGCTCAACACGATTGCGATGTGGGTGTTGGCGTTTTTGTGGGCACTGCCGCTGCTTTACGCCATTTGGACCGCGTTTCACCCGGCAGCCTACGAAACCCGTTTTGATCTGACAGCGCCGCTGACACTTGATAACTTTTCCAAAGCCTGGGCGGCAGCGCCGTTCGCACGGTACTTTGTTAACACGGTGATGCTGGTTACCATGATACTGGTCTGCCAGTTTATTCTGTGCACACTGGCCGCGTTCGCATTTGCCCGCTTCAGGTTCCCGGGCCGGTCCATTCTGTTTGCTCTGGTGTTGCTGCAGTTGCTGGTTATGCCGGACATCCTCATCGTTGAAAACTATAAAACCATTCGCTCACTGGGCCTTGTCGATACGATAGTCGCCATTGGGTTGCCTTATATTGCATCAGGCTTTGGTATATTTTTGTTGCGCCAGACGTTTATGTCGATTCCTAAAGAGCTCGACGAAGCTGCACGGGTAGAAGGCACATCCTTTTTAGGATTACTCTGGCGCGTGTACATTCCACTGGCCAAGCCCACTTACCTGGCCTATGGACTGGTTTCGGTCAGCCATCACTGGAACAACTTTCTGTGGCCACTGATTATTACCAATTCAGTCGAGACACGACCAGTCACTGTTGGGCTCAGTGTGTTTTCCGCAATTGATGCGGGGCTTGAGTGGTCGGTAATCAACGCCGCCACACTCATGACATCCGGCCCCTTGCTGATTGCGTTCCTGTTATTTCAGCGCCAGTTTGTACAGAGCTTTATGCGCGCCGGTATTCGTTAAAAAAAGAAACTACGACAACGTTAGCATTAACGGCTGGTGGTCGGACGCATTGGTCTCGGTGTCGACATCAACCGCTACCACACGACTGGCAAGTGCCGCAGATGCAAAAAAGAAATCGCGACAGTGCGGCCCCTCCTTCCACTGCACTCGATCAAAAATACCGCAGGTGGGATCGTGCGGTTTTTCAGGGTTAGTCAGTCGCCAGCAATCCATAAGCACAGAATCATCAGACGCACCCGACGTGAGTAATTGATAGTCGTCAGAGTCAACACCCATATTAAAATCGCCGCAGTATACCGACAGGTTCGTTTCAGGCAGTGCAGCAAACTGCATTTCGCCGCCCTGCGCACCAGGATGCTGCGCTCGCTCGCAGGTTTCCTGATTCAGGTGATGCAGGTAACGCACCTGTGCGCTTCTTTGCTGTGTGGCAAAGTAATCCAGGTGCGTAGTCACGATACGACAGAGTGGCCCGCCCGGCGCTAACGGCACCACCAGTTCAATGGCCTGACGAGGCATACAGGGTATACCAGCCTCTGCTGGTTGCGGCAGCCGATGTAAACTGCGATGCACAACCGGCAACCTTGACAAAACAATATTGCCAAACTGAAGCCGTGCTGCGCTTACTCCGGTGTTAGCTTGCGCATTGTGCAGATCCATTTGCTGCAGACGATCGATGGCAGCGCCAAAGTACACCTGATGATCGGGAAAGTGAGCCGCGAGCGCCTGAACCTGATTCGATTCAACCCCATTGACTTCGCAATTGAGTACCTCCTGGCAGCAGATGACATCTGCATCACCAAGCTCTTTAATAACCTGCGCGATTCGGTCAATACTGACGACTTCATCCACACCTTTGGCGGCCTGGATATTCCAACTGATGATTTTCATGGAGCGAGCCTGGGCAGTGGTACCGCGGTTAGCGGATCCAGCCACTTTACAAAAAATTTTCTACTGTTGATACGCGCCAGTCTGATAGGTACCGTCAACTTGCCGTTGCAGGCACGCCGCGCGAAAGCTTCCAGTGGTCTGATGCAGAGCGCAGGCAGGGAAATTTCACCAATGAGAAAGGCCATGGCATTGCAATCCGTGCAGTTGGTTATCCATTGCCAGACACTATAAATTAATTTTTCGCCCGGATGCACAGTTTTTTTCGAACGTCATCGGTCCGAGCGCACTTATTATCGAACGCTGGTTTTATCGAAGGCGGGTTTTATTCAACACGAGTTCTATATGACGCGAGGTTTCGAACAGGGAGCGGGCTTTCAACTCGGCTATAGCAGAAGCGAGGAACCAGGCAAGACTGCGGGCCAAGCGCAGCCTTGCCGGTGGAGACAGGGCTACTGTGATACTCGGCTAAACTCGAAGTTTCGCACAATGTGTTCGACCTCCGTTATGGGATTGGCCGGCACCTCCATCATTTTGGCATGCTCTTTAATCAGCGTCGGATCATTTGCCCGATAAACACAAAATGTCCCTTCACTGGTAACGTAGGAGTGATCCCACTCAATACCATCCCCGATTTTTTCGATGGTCCCCTGTGACGCCAGTGCAATTTTGTCTCGCATTTCCTGCGGCAGGTCACCAGCGCCCGGTATATCACGCTCTATCATATAGACCTTGTGGCC
>CAYMFQ010000328.1:3373-5390 GCA_964389335.1 uncultured Granulosicoccaceae bacterium | reverse complement strand
GTCAGAGGCTCGCTGCATAAAATCGCGACCCGCTCGCACTATTTGTAACTCCTGAATAGGTAACAGGAACTGTTCTGTCACATAAACCGTTTCGCTAGACCGTGGGTCTACTATCGCTAGACCGGAATGGCGCATTCAGTTGCTACATTGCCGGCGACAGTTGGATTGCAGGTACAGACACCGATCGTCTATCGACGCTGCAATCCGTATTCACAGGGGGTTGATATGTGCTTTACAGTAACAGGAAGCGGTTGTTACCTGCCGGAGTATTCAATTACGGCAGATGAACTCGATGCAAAGCTCGGGCTTGCTCCCGGCTCGTGCGCCGGGCGTTATTGTGTTGAAAAGCGTCACTACGCGGCGAAGCATGAGTCTGCTTTGTATATGGGGTCGCGAGCCGCACGCAATGCGCTCGACTCAGCCGGGTTGTCGTTGTCCGATATTGATCTGTTGATCTGTGCCAGTGGTACCAATCACCAGGCGCTGCCATATAATGCGGCAGGCATTGTCCGTGAAATAGGGCAACAGTGTGAAATTGCCAGTATGGATGTTAACAGTAGTTGCTTGTCATTTCTTTCAGCGCTTGAAGTATCTCAGGGATTACTGGCAGCCGGGCGTTACCGACGCATACTCATTGTATCCAGTGAAGTTGCAAGTGTTGGCATTGAAAACGGAAACCCGGAAGTTGCGTCGATGTTTGGCGATGGTAGTGCCGCGATTATTCTGCAGGCAAAGCGGAATGCAAAAGGGTTGTTTTCATCTCTGTTTCGTACCTATCCGCAAGGTTACCCGTTTTGTCAGATTCGTGCTGGTGGCAGCAATCTGCATCCTGCACACAGTGATGAAACGCAGTATTCAGATGGTGCATACTTTGAAATGCGGGGGCGTGAGTTATACCGGCTGGTTGCCGAACTGAGTCCGGCATTTATCAATGAAGGGCTTCAAAATGCCGGCTTGCTAAAGTCTGATATCGACTATGTTGTACCGCATCAGGCCAGCGGTCTTGGGCTGCAGCATCTCACCAAACGACTCGGGTTTCCGAAAGATAAAGTCGTGAATATATTTGCCAGGGCCGGTAATCAGATTGCGGCTTCATTGCCAATGGCGTTGCATGAGTTACTGTCGACGAGAACAGACCTCAAGGGCAAGAAGCTCATGTTAATGGGGTCGGGCGCAGGCTTAACGCTTGGCTTTGGCGTACTCGGCCTGTGAATGTGCTGCTCACCGGTAGCACCGGTATGCTGGGGCGGTCGTTTCTGCGCACTGCTGGCACGGACCTTTCCGTTACCGCTATGGTCCGTCACAATCACCAGATTACCGGTCTGCAGAAAGACATTAATGATGGCAGTAACATCCGTTATGTTGTGGCAGAACTGGGAAATGAGGCGCTGCTGACCGAAGCCTGCCACGATATTGATGTGGTAGTGCATTCGGCTGCACTTTCCAGCCCGTGGGGGCGCAGGAAAGACTTCGAATTGCACAATATTGATGGCACCCGGAATCTGCTACGCGCGGCAGAAAAGCAAGGGGTGAAACACTTTGTGTTTATATCCTCACCCAGTATCTATTTTGCTTTTGCAAATGCCACACAAATCACCGAACAACAAAAACTGCCGAAGCGGTTTTGTAATGATTATGCCCACAGTAAAGCGGTCGCAGAATTGGAAGTGCAGCAAAGCTCGATAAAAACGACGATCCTGAGACCGCGCGGAATTTTCGGACCCTACGATCGTGCCATTGTGCCAAGACTACTTGCGGCAATAAACAAACAAAAACTGGTACTGCCGTCTGCTCGCAACCCGCTGGTTGATATGACTTATGTCGACAATGTCGCTCTGTCGATTATTAATGCAATTTATGCAGAAAAATCTCAAGGGGTATTTAATATCACCAATGGTCAGCCTATGCGGCTGTTGACCATGCTTGGTCTGCTGCTTGATGAGGTTGCCCCTGGTACCAGAATAGCAACGTTACCGTACAGGGTAATGTCCAGAGTGGCGTCGGTGGCGGAGTTTTG
>CAYMFQ010000328.1:0-3273 GCA_964389335.1 uncultured Granulosicoccaceae bacterium | reverse complement strand
GGCCGGATATTGTTCGATACCGGTTATCATCCGCGTTTCTACGATTGCACTCGCCGCTTGCCTGAGAAAATCATGGCGTGGTCGACGCCTTGTTATGTCAGTGATAATAATACTGCAACATCAATACTCGGGCAGCACGGTGTCGAGCCCGCTACGGTGCAGCATCTGGTGCTTTCGCATCTGCACGCTGACCATGTCGCTGGAAGCAGGGATTTCAGTCAGGCAACGCTTTATTGCCACCCGCATAGCTGGCGTTCTATTTCCATCAACGGAAGGTTTGCGCTTGCACGAAAGGGATACTTGCCGAAATTACTGCCAGACGACTTTGAGTCACGCTGTCGTTTTGTTAGTGAATACGCAGTTCCGCTGTCAGAGTTGCTTGCATGCGAGGCTCCACGCAATAAGCTTTGGGCCAATGAGCTCTGGGCCAATGATCTATTCAGTGATGGAAGTATTTATCTGGTGGACTTGCCCGGGCACGCCAGCGGACATGTCGGCATGCTCTGCCGTCTTGCAGAACGATGGTTGTTTCTACTGGCGGATGCTTGCTGGTTGCTAAGTAATTTGCAGCCGGGTCACGAACCGCATTCATTTGCATCATTGATATTCAGCGACACAACTGCGTTTAACGAAACACTGGCATCGCTACAGTATTACTACAGAAATACCAGAGATACTGTGGATTTTGTACCTTCGCATTGTGAGCAAACTATAAGTGCGGTGGCAGCGCAGGGTTGGCTGTCATGACCGGGGCGTCCGTTAGACATTGCTGGCTATTCGCCCGCGAGTATTACAACAGTCGTTACCGGCGCTTTGCTTCGAGGGCACACCTGCTCGACTGGCAGCAACTGCAGCTGGACGCACACCTGAAATGGGTTTGTCGCAACTCGCCCTACTACCGAGATTTTGCTCAGCTGCCGCTGAGTGAGTTTCCTGTCATGAACAAATCACTCATGATGGATAACTTTAACCACATCAATACCCTGGGTCTTGATCGTGACCAGCTGTTTGACATCGCTTTACGGGCGGAAGAAACCCGGGGGTTCGATCAATCCGCGCTGGGTAATATTACTGTTGGCATGTCTAGCGGTACTTCAGGCAGAAGGGGGTTGTTTGTAGTATCTAAAGAAGAGCAGGCGCGCTGGGCCGGTTATATTGTTGGGCGGCTGATGCCATCGGTGCTAAGGCCACAACGAATTGCATTGCTGCTGCGTGCAAACAGCAACCTGTATGAGAGTGTGGGGCGGGCGCATATGCGTTTTCAGTACACTGATTTATGTCAGCCGGTATCCGTGTGGCTGGAGACACTCGAACAATTCAGGCCAACCATAATGGTGGGCAGTGCCCAGGCGCTGCTGGTTGCGGCGAGAGAAAGCCGAAACCTGAATCCGCGCCTGGTTGTTTCGGGCGCGGAAGTGTTAACTGTCGATGAGAAGTATGAGTTGGAGCACCGGTTTAATTGTGAGGTAAAAGAAGTGTATCAGTGTACCGAAGGGTTTCTGGCGTCAACGCATCGCGACGGCCGCATGCGCTGGAATGAAGATTTGGTACACATAGAAAAGCAATGGATAAATAAAGAAAAAACGCATTTCCAACCCGTTGTGACTGATTTTCGACGTAAATCGCAGCCAGTTATTCGTTATTTAATGGACGATGTTATCGTACCCTTTGAAGACAATGGCGTGTTCGGCGGTATTGACAAGATTGCCGGGCGCTGCGGTGATATTCTGTGCATCCACGGTACCAAGGTGTTGCCTGATCTTGTCTACAACGCGGTTAGTCGTGCGGTCGGCACCGCCGTGCACTATCAGGTAGCGCAGATCAGTGGTACGCATCTAAAAATCAGTGCCAGCCATAGCGGGGAATTAATAGAAAATGCGTTGCGTCGATTGTTTGCTACGGTCGGTGTGAATTCTGATTTGCCACTAACCTGCGAGTTGGCTGCCGAGCCGGAACAGGAGCTATCTGCAAAGCACAGACGAGTGGTAAATTACTGCCTGCCAGATGACTCCCTGGTGGTTAACAGCGCTGCATGAGCGGGCTGTGACCAGGCGAATGATGGTGAGTTCAGATTACCAAAGCTACGCCAGTAGACTCTTTCAGATGGTGCTGGGCTGGGGGAGTGTGGCTTTGGTGTATTTTGGCTCGGGGTGGCTTGAGGTTTCACCAACGGTTATTCCGCAAGTCTGGCTTGACCGGCAGTTGCCTTTCACCGCACACGCCATATGGGTGTACCTGTCCTTCTTTTTACTGATTCCTTTTACGTATTGTACCGTGGTACCTCGGCGGCTGAGCCAGCTGCGTGTTGCCATGCAAATCAGCGCCGTTGTCAGTGGTCTGTTTTTTGTTCTCCTGCCCACCAGCCTCAACTATCCACCCGTTGCTCAGCAGGGTGTGAGTTCACAGTTGCTATTACTTTTGATAGCGGTCGACAGTCCGAACAATTGTTTTCCTTCGTTGCATGCGTCCTTGACGGTGATTTGCGTGCTGGCGAGTATGCACAGACATAATCTGCTGCGCTCTGTCGGATTTGTGCTGGCCGGATTTGCTATTCTGCTGTCTATCATTATGCTGCGACGTCATCTGACTATTGATGTTGGCGGTGGAGTGGCCGTTGGAATATTGTCCTACATGGCGGCCCAATACCTGACACGTAGGCGTAGTGTTCCTGCTGTGTGATTTGGTAGCGATGAAGCTGTTAATCAGAAGTTATTGCGGTCGTGATTACAAACACTGTGAGCGCCTGGTCGAAAAAGTCTGGAACTTTGATCGTATATTTCCTAACCCTGCGTTGCGAAAAATTGCGTCACTTGGTTACACCAAAGGATCACTGGAAGACAGCAACTATTCACAGGTGGTTGAAGTCAACGGTAGGATCGCCGGTTTTTTGTTCGGCAGAAACGAAAGAAAACCACACTTCAAGTTCTTTGTATGGTTCAGATTGCGGATGTTGTGGCGGTTGTTGTTTTTTCGGGGAAAACGGTCAGAGCGAGATGCTTTGTTGACTGCACTTAATGTACATGTAGATAACCGTTCTGAAATTGTGCCGCGGGGCGCCAGTGAAATACTGCTCTTTGTAGTCGACCCGGAATTTCAGGGGCAGGGAGTCGGGAGTCTGTTGTGGGGGAAGTTTAAGCAAAACTGCATTGATGCGAGGGTCGAGTCTGTGTATGTGTCAACCAATACTTCCGGTGCGACTGGTTTCTATGAGTCGATAGGTTTCACGCATGTCGGAGATTTTGTTTCTCCGTTGCACCGTATAGCGCAATGGCC
>CAYMFQ010000327.1:0-5458 GCA_964389335.1 uncultured Granulosicoccaceae bacterium | reverse complement strand
GTTACTACTGACTTCTTTCAATCAGGCTGCACCCGAAACATAAGCGAGTCCGATGTAGCGTCTTGCGCCGGTCATGCATGGGCGTGAAAGTGGATGTCTCTCTTATTCTCCGCTCTGTAGAAACCTCGAGCGGTGCTTTTCAGAACATCGGTTACCGATGGACAGCAGATTCGCAACGGCTTTCAGCGGTGTTGCCGTATACACGAGCGATGGAGGATCAATAGTACTACCGGCAATGGATGTTAACGTAGTCAGCACGCATGACGCTGGCGATGTGTTTGTCGTGGGTTTCCGTCATTGCTCAGAATGGCGGTACTAGCAGATCTACAGTCGTAAACCGGTCTCTCTGTCGAAAAAGTGCAGATGGTCAGGGTCTGGCAGCAAATGGATTGTCTCACCCGGGGCGAAGCTATAGCGCTCACGAAAAACAGCAGTTACGTCGTTGTCCTCAAAGCGCAGAAGTACCATCGTTTCAGAGCCTGTGGGTTCAACCACCTTTACCTGCATTGGCAATCCATTGTCGGACAAGACCAGGTGTTCCGGTCTAACCCCGACATGTATCGGTCCGCTGCCTTGTGGTCCTGCGATTGAATGGTTATTGAATGTAACCTGGCCACCGGCTAAATCTGCAGGCAGTAAATTCATTGATGGTGCGCCGATAAACGTTGCAACAAATTCGTTTGTCGGGTTGTCGAAGAGCTCCAGCGGAGTGCCTATTTGTTCAATGTTGCCGTCCTGCATAACGACCACCCGATCAGACAAAGTCATCGCCTCTATTTGATCGTGGGTGACGAACACGGTGGTTGTTTTCAATCGCTGGTGTAACTCTTTGATCTCGGCCCGCATCTGGATGCGTAACTTTGCATCGAGGTTGGACAGTGGTTCATCGAACAGGAAAACTTCCGGGTCTCTGACAATCGCGCGTCCCATTGCCACCCTTTGCCGCTGACCACCGGACAGGTGGCGTGGCTTCCGATCAAGGTATTCTGTCAGGCTCAATATCTCGGCCGCTTCTTTAACGCGCCGCTTTATCTCATTTTTATCTGTCTTTGCCACTTTTAAGGCAAAGCCCATATTGTCGGCGACGGATTTGTGTGGATAGAGCGCATAAGTTTGAAACACCATTGCAATATCCCGTTCGGCTGGTGGCAGGTTGTTAACCACGCGACCACCAATTGAAATAGTGCCTTTGTTAATCGGTTCCAGACCGGCAATCATTCGCAGCAAAGTGGACTTGCCGCACCCCGAAGGCCCGACCAGCGCCACGAACTCGCCTTCTCCAATATCCACGTTCATGTCGTGAATGACTTCTGTTGAGCCGTAAGATTTACTGAGATCGCGAATTTCTACGCTACCCATAAAATGTCATGTCCCTGCAGATTCAAGTGATTCAAACGCAATCCTTAAGCATAACCCAAGCGGCGATGGCAATTTGCGAATTTGTGCAGGAGAGGGCGGCCAGTCGTCGTGAGTGACCCACTCACATCGGTGTATGGTACGGAGTTCATTGGAGCCGCCCAAAAGGGTAAATGTTTGGTTTTGGCCCGGGTTTTCGTGTGTGCAGATCCGACGAACGTCTCCAAAGTTGAACGCGGGCGTGTTCTTGGACATACTGTTCGCCGAGAGGAGGCATTGGGTATTCGGGGTATTACACGGCCACGCGCTTTTCCTCTAACAATGCAAAATTACCAGGAGGATGATGTGAAAGTCGAACTGTATAACTACATCAGAGCCGCGCAAAAAATGAATCGGCGTCAGCTGCTTAAGGGCTCTGCAGCGCTTGGCGCAGCGGCGATGATGCCCAAAATTGCTATGGGTGATGGACATAGCAACGTACGCGCAGAGATTTTGAAAATACCCGGAGTGGGTGCCGGGTCGCCAACGGACAGCGACTGGCAGAAGGTCGGTGAGATGTGTCTGGGCGGAACCAAAGAAAACGTTGAAGCCGGCGAGTTTGAGGGCGTCGAGCTCACGTTTATGGGGTTGAACAACCAGAATCTGCACAACTTTTTATTCCGCGGGTTCCTGAAACCCTGGGAAGCTTACACCGGGGCAAAAATTAACTGGATCGATCTGGCTCAGGCCGACTACAACGCCCGCTTGCAGCAATCTATTGCTACCGGCACCGCCGACTTTGACATCATTGAAATGGGAGCGCCGTTTGAAGGTGATGTGCTTGGTAAGGGCATGGCATCTGAAATGCCGGACTGGGTGAAGAAGCAGATCGACATGGACGACTATGTTGATTACCTGAAAGCGCCTGTCGGTACCTGGGATGGTAAAACCTATCGGGTGTCGATTGATGGCGACTGTCACACCTTTGCCTACAGAACAGATTATTTTGGCGAGGGCTCCGTAACAGGTAAGGAGGTGCCCACTACCTGGCAGGAGATCAATCAAATCTCAAAAGACCTGGTCGGCAAGGAAGATCCACTAACCGGTCTGCCGGCGCATGGCTATCTCGATCCGCTCAAAGGATGGGGTGGTTTTGGTTTCTACTTCCTTGAGAATCGTGCGTCGGCCTATGCCAAGCACCCTGACAGCCCGGCCTGGTTGTTTGAGCCCGACACAATGAAACCCATGGTTAATAACCCTGCGTGGGTACAGGCCATTCAGGACGTGATGGATCTGATCGATGCGGAAGCTTATCCTGCTGATCAAATCAACGCCGATCCGGGTACCACTGCGTTCAGCCAGTTCCTGGCGGGCAGCGGTTCTATGCTGATGTGGTGGGGAGACGTCGGATCAAACGCGCGCACCTCTGATACATCCGTTGTCGGTGACGTCGTTGGCTTCGGTGTTAATCCTGCCTCTGAACGCGTTTACAACCACGCCGCCGGTGCCTGGGAAGAAACCCGCAACGAAGCGCCGAACATGGCCTACATCGGTTGGGGTATTTACGTGATGGCGACCGTTGACGGCGACGATAAAAAGAAGAAGGCGGCATGGTCAGCTGCTGCGCATCTCGGTGGCAAAGACCTGTCATTGTGGGCATCTGCTTATCCTTCCGGCTTTCAGCCGTATCGAAATTCGCATTTCCAATTCGAAGAGTGGGAAGAAGCGGGTTACGATCGTGCCTACATTGAGGACTACCTCGGGTCAAATGCAGACAGCTACAATCACCCGAATGCAGCCATCGAGCCTCGCATACCGGGCATTTTCCAATACTATTCGGTAGCGGAAGATGAGCTGGCCAAAGGCTACGCAGGTAAGTACGGGTCAGCGCAGGAAACCGCAGATGCGATTGCCGCCGCATGGGAGAAGATCACCGATCAGATTGGTCGCGATGATCAGATTGCAGTCTATAAGGCGTCACTGGGACTCTAGGTAGCGCAACCACTGAGACGGGGGCGTGGCGGTTAGCTGCGCCCCTTTTTTGTACCCATCGTTAACCTGCACATTCGCTGCAACTCCATAATAATTGTCTAACTCCGTGCAAAGATGATCGAAGGCGACCTCCTACATACCGTTACCAGGGATCACATCTCAGATCAGCGTAAGCTGTTTGGGAAGCTTCTGGTGTGGGTTACCGCGTTGTTTGGTCTCTCGCTCGCAGCGTGGCAGTTCGCCTATGAAACCGGTCGTGTTGAAAGTGGCTTCGATACCTGGCGACCCATACTTTACGCTTATATGCTCTGGGCTACGGCGCTGTGCGCATCGCAGGTTATAGTCAACGGAGAGAAGGGTAAACGCACTCTTTTTGTACTGCCGGCTGCATTGTTTGTGATCAGCCTGGTGGTATTCCCGCTGTTATTCGCCTTATACATTTCATTTACCGACTGGAACCTCGCTTCACCAGATGGGCCACAGCCCAATGGCTGGGCCAATGTGCGCGAAATGTGGAATGACAGTTTCTACTGGAACGCGTTAATCAATATGGTGTATTACGTGTTGGCGGTAATGGTCGAATACATTATTGCGTTTTCTCTTGCTCTGTTGCTCAACGCACAAATACGCGCGCGCAAGTTTTTCCGAGTGGTATTTCTGTTGCCACTGATGCTGAGTCCGGTCGCGGTGTCCTGGATGATAGGCAAGTCTATGCTGGAAGTTCGCTTCGGCCCGATATCCAGACTGGTGCGGGAGTTCGGCATAGAGCCGAGCTTTTTCGGCACGCCTGAAATCGCCAGATTCATGATCATGGCCATGGATGCATGGACGTTCATCCCGTTCATGATGATAATGCTGCTGGCAGGTTTGCAGGCGCTGCCATCAGAAGTGATTGAAGCATCAAAAGTCGATGGGGCAACTGGATGGCAAAGCTTCAAAGAAGTGATTTTTCCGTTGATGCTGCCGGTATCTGTCACTGCTATCGTAATCAGAATAATCTTCAAACTAAAACTGGCAGACATCATTATCACTGTCACATCCGGTGGGCCCGGAGGTGCCACTGACAGTGTCACCAGTTTTATATTCCGCGAGTATCGCGACCGCTCTAACGTGGGCTATGGCACCTTGTTGGCAATCGTATACCTGATTCTGATCATCATCTTTGTCACCGCACTGTTAAAGCTTGTCAGTCGCTGGATGGAGCGTCCGTCATGACGGCCATTTTTAAAGACCACGACAAGGGAGCAGAACCAGGCGGCAAGTGGTGGATGAGTCGCATAGCCATTTACACGGCTTTGTTCCTTTGGGCCGTAATCTGTTTGTTCCCAATCTACTGGACGTTCACCACATCGTTTAAGCTTGCCCCCGATGTAATGCGCGGCAACATGGTGCCGTGGTGGGACTTTACCCCGCGCTGGAAGGGATGGGAATCGATAGGCTTTTCACCACGCCTTATCGGTGAGGTGTCTACCGTGCGTGATGAATTTCTAAAACGTTTCTGGAACTCGACAATTGTCTCGCTCTCTGCATCTACGCTGGCAGTTGTGTTGGGATCACTTGCGGCCTATGGCCTTTCCCGCTTCAACTACCGCTTTGGCTTTATGAGAAATTCGGATATTTCGTTTTTCTTTCTCAGCCAGATGATTCTGCCACCGGTTGTGCTGGCACTGCCTTTTCTGGTGCTTTACAAGTCACTGGCGCTGCTCGATACCCGTATCGGTTTAATTTTGCTCTACACGTTAATGGTGTTGCCGATCGTAATCTGGATCATGCGTGATCAGTTTCAAAGCATACCGATTGAACTGGAGGAGGCAGCGCTGGTAGACGGGCTGGGCATTTGGGGCGCCTTTCTGCAGATAGTCGTGCCGATTGCACTGCCGGGTATGGTGGCCGCGTTTATATTGTCACTGGTGCTGTGCTGGAATGAGTACTTCTTTGCCGCGCTGTTGACGGCGACTAATTCGACAACACTGCCGGTAATGGTGGCCTCACAAACCGGTTCTCAGGGAATAAACTGGTGGTCGATGGCTGCACTTTCTGCCGCTGCGATTATGCCTTTGATTCTGGTTGCGATATTTTTGGAGAAGTACATTATTAAGGGCATGGCTGCGGGGGCAGTGAAATAACGACA
>CAYMFQ010000326.1:0-5478 GCA_964389335.1 uncultured Granulosicoccaceae bacterium | reverse complement strand
AAGGCCACGCAACGCGATGAGTTTCGAGAGGCGTTAGTTCTCTTTAACAAGCTAGCAAAATTCAGCCGGTCGTTTGGTGATGGTAACTGGGATACACAGGTTAAAGCCGTATCAGAAAACGCGGCCGGCGCTGTGTTTATGGGTGACTGGGCCAAAGGTGAATTTAAAATGCAGGGCGCATCACTGGGTACAGATTTCGGGTGTGCGCTTGGCGCGGCCAATGATCCCAGTCTGCTGTTGGTAATAGACACGTTTATCCTGGGTAAGGTCAGTGATGTGCTGGAGCAGAGCGGGCAGTCGCTAATGCTTGATATTGTCTCAACACCTGACATTAACCAGAGTTTTAATTTACGCAAAGGATCACTGTCGCCGTATGGTAAACCGCCGACCACGCAGCTTGATGAATGCAGTCAGCAGGCCTATCGCGTGCTTGAGGTGCAGGATGCGGTAATCCCGCCATACGCCACCTACCAATACGGTGCTGCCATTCACGAGATTGACCAGGAGCTCTATCGATTCTGGAACAGCTCCATTGATGGATCCGGCGACAAAACCCTGATCGCTTCCAGTATTGACACCTTCAACAGCATTCTCGTCAATAAGCAGAGCCTGCAGGAAAAGAAGAAATAATCTGTGTCCGCATGCCCATCCATCGATGTATTTTCCAGCAGGCAGTCCTCGAAAATATGCCAAATGTTAGAGTGATAACTGCGTCACTTAAAACCTGACCTCCACGCTCAAGCTTGCACGGAAGTGTGCCACTACGGATAGTGGGATTTGGGGCGTTTGGGTGACGTGTGGGTTTGAGACAATGAGTGTTGGCAGTGACAAGAGGTCGGTGGATGACTCTGCCATTGATAAAGCCTTCAAAGAGAGAGAATTGTTCCAGGACGCAATCCGTTGCGCACCTGTGCCATTTGCGGTATTCGATGCTGATGATCGACTATTTGCGTGGAATGAATCATACGAACTTATTCATCCTGAAGCGTTTCACGACCATCGTGATCGCGCCGATGCCGGTGAGCTCCACTACCGTGACTTAATGCGGTATCACGTCGCTGCCGATCTCAACGAGAGTGACGGTGCACTCGAACTCCAGCGTCTTGTCGATGCGGCAAAAGCCCCGGTTGATTCGCCCGTCGTTAAAAACTACCCGGCAATGGGGCAATTCAAAGTGTTTCGGTACAACCTGTCGAGCGGGGCGCGGGCAGGTATCGCTATGGACGTGAGCGATCTGGTGGAGGCACAGCGCAACCTGACAGCCGCGCGGATTCAGGCCGAGGAAAATGCCCGTATGCTGGCTGAAGCCAATGCTGAAATACAGGCATTCGCCTACACCGATGAACTGACCGGTCTGGCTAACCGTCGCATGCTCGGTGAAAAACTCAAACGAATGCGTGACGGGGAAGGTCGCAGCAGACCCTGTGTCATGCTTCACATTGATCTTGACCGCTTTAAGCAGGTTAATGATCTTATGGGTCATACCGCAGGAGACCATGTGCTGCGAGAGGTCGCACAGTTACTGCTGCGCAGCCGTCGCCCGGGTGATCTTGCCGTGCGACTCGGCGGAGACGAGTTTATTCTGCTGATGGTTGATACCGCTGATGTGCAGGCTGGTGCCGCGGTAGCACAGACCATTATTGATGATCTCTCGACGCCCATTTTCTACAACGCCAGTCCGTGTCGTATCGGTGCCAGCATTGGCGTGTCCACGCATCAACTCGACCAGGTCGAACTCGACGACATGCTTTCGCAATCGGATCTTGCGATGTATCGAGCCAAGGATCGTGGCCGCAATCGGGTGGAGCAATTCGACGCGTCGCTACAGCGTGAGCTGAATACCAAGTGCAAGCTGGGCGACGACATTCTTCAGGCCATTGCAGAACAGCGATTCCTGCTGCACTACCAGCCACAGTTTCGCTGTAAAGATATGACCTGGTCGGGCATCGAAGCACTTTGCCGCTGGCAACAGCCATGTGGACAACTGCTGACACCAGGCAGATTTTTTGACGCCGCACAAAGTCTGTCGTTGATTGGCGACATTGACCGCTGCCTCTTTTCGCGTGCAGCACAGGATCTGGAAGCACTGCAGAGTGCCGGAATCGTGCCGCCGAAAGTATCGTTTAACATCGGCTATGAGCGCTTGATAGATCAGCAGCTGGCAGAGGAACTTGCATCGCTGCAACGCCCGGGGATGGTCATCGCGGTGGAGTTGCTGGAGACCCTGTCTCTGGAAGATCCGGACGCGTCTTTCCGCAAGGTTCTGGATAACCTGAAAGCGATGAATATTCAAATTGAGATCGATGACTTTGGCAGTGAAAGGGCGTCGATTAACTCACTGGTGGCAGTGTCGCCATCATCAATGAAGATCGATCAGCGCATCGTGTTACCGGGGCCTGGCTCAACCCGCATGCGCAAACTGATCAGAGCTATCGTCGACATCGGCAAGGCACTGGAAATCCCTGTGATCGCCGAAGGTGTGGAGACGGACGCTCATGTGGAGATGGTATGCGAGCTTGGCTGCGACTATATGCAGGGCTTTGCGCTGGCCAGACCGCTGCCGGTAGAAAGCCTCATTGCCATGTTTGGTTCCGATCATCAGCTGGCGGCTTAGACATCTCAGCCAATCCTCCTCGGCGCCTCTGCGACCTGTCCCGTGAATGCCGCTGCCTGAGGATAATGCAGGCTAGTGGGTCTCATCTATGAAGCACTGTATGAAAAATCTGGCGTATGTCGCGGAAATCAATAACAAACAGGTCATGCTCGGATGTGAATTGCCGATAGGTTTCAGACAGAAGGAGTTTCAGGGAGAAAATCGTTGCGAGGATCCGGTTAGCACGGTAGGCAGAGATATCGAAGTTGGATTCGATCAGGGACAACAACAAAAAGAAACCCGGGGGCGCACCCTCAAAGTCTGTTTTGGAAGCTCTGGAAGACCGGCTGCTATTTTCTGCAGACCTGCCGCTGGGGGTGCCGGACTGGACTGAAACGAGGCCGTCCACGGACGCGCTGGCGCTGCCTGTTTCCCATCACCAGGCCGGTTACAACGGAGACGATGAGCCGATAAGTTTTTCACCGGCTACGCTGCCGCTGGATGACCTGACTGGCGTGTTGACTCTGACTGACGATGTAACGTCAGACACGTTCAGTTCCCCGTTGCACATTGAGCCACAACTGCGACAGGTAATGGCCGCCAACGATCCGGTTGTAGTGGAGGGCAGCGGCAGTGTTACGGAAGGCCAAACCTTAGTGTTTACCCCTGCTCAGTTGCAGGCTAACGACATTGATACCCCACCTACTCAGCTGACCTATACCGTCAGCAATATTACGCACGGTCACTTTGAAAGTACCGACAACTCGGGCCTGATAATTACCAGTTTTACTCAGTCTGAAATTGATGTGGGTAAAATTCGCTTTCATCACCATGGTGCTGAGGCGACATCTGCCACCTTTGACTATGTTTTGGTCGACGAGCGTGCGGTGGCACCCGCAGTCGGTACCTATACACTGAGCGTCAACCCGGTCAATGACGCACCGCTTGTTGCTGATGACGGTTATACCGTTAAAGAAGACGGCAGTATTGATACTGCGTTGCATTACCCTCTGCACATGACGTCAGCAACTGCCGGCAGCCCGCGCTCTATGGACGCAGGTGATATTGACAGTGATGGCGATACCGATCTGATAACCGCCGAATTCAATAGCAGGAAAGTTGCCTGGCACGAGAATGATGGCCACGGCGGGTTTGCCAGGCATGAGCTTGTCACTGAAGGCGGCAAGCCACTGTATGTCAATATCACAGACCTGGATCAGGACGGTGATCGCGATATTATCGCCACATTTACCGGTCAGACGAATCACCTGGTCTGGTATGAAAACGATGGAATGGCGAATTTTGCCGCCCGTGCAATATCGACGACGATAGGGCAAATGGTAAAGGCAGCTGACATCGACGGAGACGGTGACCTTGATCTGGCACTGGCAGCAACGTCGTCGGTGGCGTGGTTTGAAAATGATGGC
The DNA here is from genome assembly GCA_964389335.1 of uncultured Granulosicoccaceae bacterium. Classification (GTDB taxonomy): domain Bacteria; phylum Pseudomonadota; class Gammaproteobacteria; order Granulosicoccales; family Granulosicoccaceae. The sequence goes on along the minus strand of CAYMFQ010000326.1, from coordinate 1,458 downwards.
AGTGAGGGCTTTACTCAGCATGCAGTAACATCCGGCGTCGACGAAGCCTTTTCAGTAGAGATCGCTGACCTCGATGCTGATGGTGACCAGGATCTGGTGCTGCCGTTGACAGGCGATGATCAGGTGGTGTGGTATCAAAACGACGGGTCAGAAAACTTTTCACTGCAAGTTATTGGCGCGCAGGAATCACCAGAGACTATTGGCGTGGCGGATAGCAATGGTGACGGATACCTTGATGTGTTCTCCGTCACCACTGATACGCCGCGAGTGATGCGCTGGTACATTAATGACGGCGCTCAGTCATTTACGCCCAGCGACACACCCATAAGCGTCGGCAATCTGTATAGCAATACCGCCAGTGAAGTTGTGGATTTCGATGGCGATGCTGATCCCGATGTACTGATGGCATCCGCATACGATGACAATATCTGGCTGTTTGAAAATAACGGTGCCGGAGTCTATACCGCAGAGCTTATCGATAACACGACCGATTTCGGAACCACCATAGCGGCGGCAGATATTGATACTGACGGTGATCTGGATATCGCCACGATTCCGTGGAACGGTGGGTCGACGGTGCGGTGGTTTGAATCGATACATAGCTTTCTTAAAAACGACACCGATCCGGAGGGCACCGCGCTCAGTGCAACAATATTAAGCGGCCCGTCGCACGGCGTGTTGCACCCGCAGTCTGATGGTAATTTCAGCTATACGCCCAATCCTGACTTTTCGGGTGTTGACAGCTTTACCTACCAGGCGACTGATGGTGGTGGCCTGTCCAGTGGCCCGGTGCCGGTGATGATCAGTGTACAACCGATCAATGATGCACCAACACTGGCAGTTAATTCGGTGCTGTCGTTGGATGAAGGTGCCACCGGTCAGGTAATTACCAATACCCACTTGAATGCTAACGACAGTGACGATACGACCGGCGAGGTTTCTTACCGCGTTACTGCTACTCCTCAGCATGGCATGCTGGTGGTTGATGGCACAGAGGTGCCACTCAACGGTACTTTTACACAGGACCATATCAACGCAGGGCGCGTTTCCTACAGCCATGATGGCAGCGAAACTACCGCCGACAGTTTTGAATTCGAACTGAGTGATGGCGGTGAAGACAGTGCCGGATCTGTCTTCGGCACTTTTAACCTGTCGATAAATCCGGTCAATGATGCGCCGGTGCTGAATCATATCGACGGTGATGTGCTGATATATTCGGAAGGTAATGCAGCCACGGTAGTTGATCAGCTGGGCGACGCACTGTTAACTGACCTTGATACCACCGGCTATAACGGAGCCGCGCTGACAGCATTTTTTATTTCAGGCGATAACACCGCAAGCTCAATACTTGGTGTGCGTAATGAAGGAGTTGGCAGCGGGCAAATTAGTGTCGACGGTACTACGCTGAGCTACGAGGGGCAGGCCATCGGCGTAGTTAGCAACACTCTTGTATTTAGT
>CAYMFQ010000325.1:0-5496 GCA_964389335.1 uncultured Granulosicoccaceae bacterium | reverse complement strand
CAAAAGACCGCATCCGCAGTAGATCATCATTCTTGGACAGACTCCTTGGGTCGCTGCGCGATTTTGAGATTGATCGCTCCAGCGGGTCGCGCAAACAGGCATCCATGCCTGACAGCGCTCTCTGCGCCATCCATGGCGCGGCGACCCGCCTCCACGATCAATCTCAAAACTGATTAGACGCTGGTAGAGCAAGAGCAAGAGCAAGAGCAAGAGCGCAAAAGCAAAGCAAAGCGAATGATGGTTGGTCTGTTGCTGTGGGTGTGGTGTATTGGCTTTGGGCGTGTTTTTATTGTCGTCGTGCGGAGCAGCTTTGGTTTTTAGGTGAGACCAGTCTTAGTCACAGCGTGTCACGCTTTGTTGTGCGGATTTTTACTGGTTAGGCTCCTGGCTCGCGTTGTAGCCAAACTCGCTTACAGTCGGCGCGTCATAAATATGCTGTTGGGGTCGGGCAGGTAGTTTGCGAATGGTTCGCACTCGGTAAAACCAAACTGTTTGTATAGTTGTTGTGCGGGTCTGAAGCTTTGCATTGATCCGGTTTCAAGGCTTAGTTGCTGGTAGCCGCGCTGTTTTGCTTCGTCAAGAATATGGCTTAGCATGGCGGCTGCAACACCGCGCCGCAGGAACGGGGTTGCGGTCCGCATTGATTTTATCTCACCGTGTGTGGCGCTAAGTTCTTTCAGGGCGCCACAGCCCATCAGAGCGCTGCTGCTTGTCTGCTGTGTATCGTCCCATGCCGTCCAAAAGGTAATGTCCGGCTGTTTAAGCGCACTAAGATCCAGTGCGTGAATACTCTCCGGTGGTGATTGCGCCGCCATTTGAGCCAGGTGTTCACGTAACAGGTTGTGCACATCAGGGCTTTCGAGGTTATCAATTATTATCTTCATGACATGTTTGATTACTGTAAATAAGCAGCACGATTTTAGTTAAGCACTATCCTACACGGGGTCTGATGGCAGGGTTACTAAAACCTGCGGTCCGGCAATTATGACGTGTGCTTTATCAATACTTTCATGGAATGAGACGTTGCAGTTTTTCATATTCGAACTTCGAACTGGAGATTTGCATCGATGCTTATTGGAACGCACCGGTTGCGTATCAAAATCAGACATCTGAAACCGGAATATCCATTTATTGGTGTGCTGGAATGGGTATTCGACGCGGTAGTCATGGCGGCTGTATTTCTGCTGGTGTTCGGGTCTGTGTACTTTTTTCTGGAGTACGCTGTGTGAGCGAGTAAAGCAGACCAGAGGCTCCCCGGTATTGATTTTGCACTATCGCGCCTTTTGCCGGAACGTAGTGCCAATGTCAGAGAATCGCAGCGTCGCACCGTGGATAAATTCGCGGGGTGAAAAAGCCTGGTCCCGTTCAGTAGCTGCGCAGTTGGCGCTGGTGTTTGGGGTTGCTGTGATGATGCTGACAGCCTGCGGCGGTGGCGGTTCGGACACAGTAGTGGAGTCAACACCACTGCAGGCAGCAGAAGCGACCAGTGACATTGCCTCTGACAGCGCAGATACCCAGGCCGAAGATTCTCAGGCCGTGTCTCCTGAAGCTGGTGCTCCAGAGCCGACTGCTTCAGAAAACACCGCTCCGGAAAACACCACTCCGCAAAACACCACTCCGGAAAACACGGGCACAGCGCCGTCAGTTGTCATGCGCACAACACTTGGCGATATTGAAATTCAACTCGACGCTGAGCAGGCCCCCATCACCGTGACCAATTTTCTCAATTATGTCGACGAAGGGCACTATCAGCAGGCGATTTTTCATCGGGTGATTGCGGGTTTTATGGTTCAGGGTGGCGGCTTTACTGCGGATTACCAGCGGCTGGCCACTGAAGACCCGATTATCAACGAAGCCAATAATGGCCTAGACAATGATCGCTACACCATCGCGATGGCACGAACATCAAACGCTCACTCCGCAACCGATCAGTTTTTTATTAACGTGGCTGACAATGCGTTCCTGAACTATACCGCACCCATTGGCACTGGCTGGGGCTACGCTGTGTTTGGCCGTGTCGTCGACGGCTTTGAAGTGGTGGATCAGATTGAATCCGTGACCACCGGCGCAGATGGCCCGTTTGGCAGTGACGTGCCGGTAGAGCCAGTCATTATTCTGGGTGTCGAGCGGCTGTAAAGAGTCTTATCGCCAGCAACGACATAGAACAAAGTGATGCCTTCAATAAAGCAGTGCATCTGATAAATAGTTGTTGCACCAGAGGTTAGTTTAAAAAATAATCCGGTCTTGTACGGTTGAGATTTGCGCTGCCAAAGTTGTGCATGCGCATCTCGGCCGTTGCCATTCTGTTCATACACAGGCCGGGTTATAAATAATGACAGTTCTCGATCAAAAGATTGTGGCAATGGATGTCTGGCATTGCCAGTTGCCGGTAAAGACTCGTCGCGACCACGGAATCGGTACCGTTTCCGATCTTATCGACGTGGTGATTGTGCGCTTAACCAGTGAGTCTGGTGAAACGGGTTATGGTGAGGCTTCACCCTGGTCAGTGTTTACGGGTACGGCAGAGGCGAGCTTCGCAGCGCTTGATCGGTACATCCGGCCGTTGGTGGTTGGACGCACACTGAAAGAGGTGCAGTCCATTATGACGGCGGCTGCACATATCGTCGTTCACTGTGGCGAGGCGAAGGCGGCGCTGGAGACGGCGCTGCTCGATCTGAAGGGGCGTCTGTTGGGCGTGCCAGTTTACGAGTTGCTTGGCGGGGCGGTACGCGACACCATTCCGCTGTCTGTGTCACTGGCGAATCCCGACTTTGATGCCGACATCGCACTGGTCGAGCAACTGCGTGCAGACCAGGTGCGGCTGGTTAAATTTAAAACCGGTATCAAGGATCACGCGTTTGATGTGATGCGGCTGGAAAAGCTGCGCGAGGACTACCCGGAGTTCGACATTCGCGTTGATTACAATCAGGGGCTCGCACCAACAGATGCATTGCGCAAGCTGCGCGATATCGAATGTTTCGACGTTACCTTTATTGAGCAGCCTGTTCCTGCCAGCGACTACCGCATCATGCAAAACCTGGCCGCCGCACTCGATACACCGTTGCTGGCAGACGAGACTGTCTTTACCGCCGCCGACATGACACGCGCCATAGAAGACCGCCTGTGCAACTGTGTGTCAGTCAAAATAATGAAATGTGGCGGGCTCAGTAACGGGCAGACGATTGCAGCCATTGCAGCGGCAGCAGGCATGGCAGCTTATGGTGGCGATATGTTTGAGACCGGTATCGCGCACCTGGCTGGTGCCCACATGATTGCCGCCACGCCGAATATTTCGCTTGGCTGCGAGTTTTATCAGGCAACCTACTATCTAAAGGAAGACTTGCTGCAGGATGCGTTTCCGCTGCAAAACGGTCACGTGGTACTGCCGACCGGACCCGGGCTGGGTATGGAAGTCGATGCGGAAAGGGTAGGCCGCTACAGTATTACTCATGCTGCCTGAAGCTGTAGCCACAGTTTTAACCACAGCTATAACCTCGGCCATAACCACAGCTATAACCTCAGCCATAACCACGGGAGTACCACGCACGCGAGCATAGCCTCGGGTAGCGGCGCTGCTTTTTTTGCGCTACCGTGAGGTCCCGTGTGGGGGTATATCAAGTAAAACGATAAAGCATGAGCATTCGCAACGTCGCCGTTATCGGCGCAGGTATTGTTGGGGTATCCGCGGCCATATGGCTGCAGCGTCAGGGGCATAAAGTCGTACTTATCGACCGGGAAGGGCCAGCGGCTGGCACCTCGTACGGTAATGCCGGTGTGCTGGCTGCCTGCTCGGTAGTGCCGGTGACCGTGCCGGGCCTGGTGGCCAAGGCGCCGCGTATGCTGTTCAGCGCTGATGCACCCTTGTTCCTGAGGTGGACTTACCTGGTTAAGCTGTTGCCGTGGTTGCGGCAGTACCTGAAGCACTGTAACCCTGACGATGTTCGTCGTATCGCCGCCGCGTTAACACCAATACTGGCGGACACGCTGGCGCAGCACCAGGCGCTTGCCGCGGACACTCCCGCTGCAAGTTTCATTGAGCCCACGGACTATTTCTTTGCCTATGATGATCGCAAGGCGTTTGAGGCTGAGGCGTTTGTGTGGGATGTTCGCCGAGCAAACGGGTTTGAGTGGGAAGAGCTCGACTACGAAGCGCTTGTTCAACGTGACCCGGGCTTTAAAAGTGGTACCTCTCGCTTTGGCATTTCTGTTGGCAACCACGGTTTCATCACTGACCCGGGGCGGTATGTTCAAACACTGGCAGAGCATTTCGTCAGCAATGGTGGTGAGTTATTTATTGGTACGGTGGAAGATCTGGTTGCCAGTAACGGTACGGTTGATCACGTGCAAACCACCAACGGGGTGGTCGAGTGTGATTGCGCCATTATGGCGACCGGTGTGTGGTCCGAGGCGTTGTCGAGAAAAATCGGCGTGCGTGTGCCAATGGAGTCAGAGCGTGGCTATCACATCGAATTTTACGAGGCCAGCCACATGCCGAAGCATCCATCGATGATTGCCGCAGGCAAGTTCGTCGCCACGCCCATGCAGGGCCGCCTGCGCTGTGCCGGCGTTGTGGAGTTTGGTGGTTTGAAGGCATTAGCTAGTGCTCAACCGCTGGAGCTGCTGAAGCGCAAGGTTGAAGAAGTGTTTCCCGGTCTGACCTATCAGCGCACTGAAGAGTGGCTTGGGCACCGGCCGGCACCAACGGATTCTATACCGCTAATAGGCGAGTTTGAGCGCATGGGGCAGGTATATGCAGGGTTTGGCCATCAGCATGTGGGGCTGACCGGCGGTGCCAAGACAGGCCGGCTGTTGGCGGAGCTGGTGTCCGGCATTGAGCCATCTATCGATATGTCGCCATATCGTCCGGACCGCTTTAGCGCGTAGCCAGGAGCGTGCGCGGCAGAACCTCCGCTACTGCGAGTGCGCCGGATTGCCCCTGAAAAAGCCGGCATTATCGTCGCGGAGGCACAACCATGCTTCTCAAATAAATTCATTTTCAGGCACAACCGGTCACACTCTCGCTACGCGGATTTCTACCGCGCAGACTCCAGGCTTCGCCCCGTTGTTATGTGCAGCTTAGCCGTGCCGGCTGCGCCTACCGCGGCAGCGAAATACTGTATAGTTGCTGTTGGTTCGCTGTACCGCCTGCCAATCGCGTCAGTCTGTAGCTAAAGCGACAATTTGCTCCGGCTACGACATCAGGTTACACCTGCGCCCGGTAACTGCGGTAACATCGAAGCAGCTCGTTGCCTGTGCGTCTTCGCCGCAAGTCGCAATAACCGACGGGTTCAAGCAAAACGCGATTCGATTTTGTATCAACACTGAGAGGATTTCACGTATGAAACTCAATGCCGTATTGGTCGGACTGGCATCCGCAACCTTAATGGCTGCCTCTGCCGCACAGGCAGAAAAATGGGATATGCCAATGGCGTATTCCGGCTCAAACTTTCACTCTGTCACGGGCGCTGAGTTTGCAAAGTGCGTGACTACCGGCAC
>CAYMFQ010000324.1:0-5528 GCA_964389335.1 uncultured Granulosicoccaceae bacterium | reverse complement strand
GCTGGCGGCGACCGCTGTGTATGTTACAGCGGAACGCCTGCCAGCGTACATCTATCGACCCAGCGCGACACCTTCGCGACGGGGGTCAGCCGCGCCGTAATAGCCCAAACGGTCGATAAGAATCGTATGCAGCCCCGATTTTAGATCGCGAATATTCACTTCGTGGCCCAGCGACTCGAGATCGGCCTGGTAATTCACTGCATCGGTTCCCTGTTCAAGATCGGTTTTACCATTGCGATTAACTACATGTGGCATATCAACCGCATCCTGTGGATCCATACCCCAGTCGAGTATGCCAATCACCGATTGCGTAACGTAGTTAATAATTCTTGAGCCACCGGGTGAGCCAGTCAGTAGTACGGGTCGGCCGTCCTGAAAGACAATAGTTGGCGACATTGACGAGCGTGGCCTCTTGCCACCTTCAACGCGATTCGCAACGGGTTTGCCGTCTTTCTCAGCAGCAAACGAAAAGTCAGTGAGCTCGTTGTTCAGCAGGAAACCGTGGGTCATTACGCGTGATCCGAAGCCGGTTTCAATCGTCGTGGTGATTGATACCATGTTGCCGTAGCGGTCAATGATCGAAAAGTGCGAAGTGCCCGGGCGTTCAAGCTGAGTGTCCGGCGCATAGAGTTTTGCTTCATCCCATGGCGGCGTGCCCGCAGTGGCCTTGCCCATCGTTTTGGCGGGGTCAATCAGAGCGGCGCGGGATGCAAGATAATCCTTATTTAAAAGGCCAGCCGGCATGTCGACGAAATCGGCATCGGCCATATACATACCGCGGTCGGCGTAAGCGAGTTTCGCAGCCTCTATATACAAGTGCCACGCTTCCGCGGACGGGCCCATTGCCGGCAGATCAAACTCTGACAGAATCCCCAGTATCTGGCCCATGGTCAGGCCGCCGGATGTGGGTGGCCCCATGCCACAGACTTCGTAAGCGCGATACGGAAAGCATACAGGCTCGCGCTTAATTACTTCATACGAGGCCAGGTCTTCCAGTGTCATTTGGCCGGTGTTGGTTTCTGTTTTCACAGCCTCGACAATAGACTCTGCAATGACACCCGTATAGAACGGTGCAGACCCTTCTTCTGCAATCATCTTGAGTGCGTCGGCAAAGGGTTGATTTTTAAGTGTGCTGCCGGCTGCAACGGCACTGCCATCTTCGTTGTAAAAATAGTTGCGCGCTTCAGGGAAGGTTTTTAATCCGCGTTCGGCCGCGGCCTCAATTGACGCGGACAGCTTTTCAGTGATGGGAAAGCCGTTCTCAGCCAGATCTATCGCCGGTTGAATCAGCTCCTGCCATGGATGAATGCCGTGGTCCTTATAGGCAGTTTCAAGCAGTTTTAAAGTGCCGGGTACACCAACTGACAAGCCACCCGTAACCGCTTCGCGCCACTTAAGCCGGGTGCCATCCTCCTTGGTAAAATAGTCGGGTGTAGCCGACATTGGCGCTTTTTCGCGTCCGTCGTAGGTTACCAGGGTCTTTTCAGACGCATCCCAGTAAAGCAGGAATGCGCCGCCACCGATGCCTGAAGATTCCGGCTCTACCAGATTTAACACCAGTTGTACCGCTACAGCAGCGTCCATCGCGGTGCCGCCTGCTTCAAGAATATCAAGGCCGGCCTGAGATGCGAGCGGGTTGGCGGCCGACACCATATGCACAGTGCCATGTACCGAATTGGGGAATTTGGGGTGTCCATCTGCCACAGCGCTGCTGCCATACACCAGCAACCCGGCGAGTGTGGCTTTACCCAGTGTGCTTGCGCGATTCATGATTATCCTCCTGATCAGAGTAATGATCATAAAGTATCCGCGGTCAGCATAGTAGCCCGGGCCAAATGATTTTCAGATGAAGCGACAGGGTAGGCGGTAGGGTTGTGGTGGTGGCTTAGTTGAAGGTATATGGCAGAGGGGCAGTTTTAACGGCAGGGCAACTGCAGGTGAGTTGCCCTGTGGTTGAAGCATTGTGGAAGCGGTTCGAGTAACTCCGCTCAGGCAGGAGTTGCGGCTGCGTTGGCAAACAGCTGCTCGACAGCTGGCTGCAGGCCAGCCACGGTGCGGTCAACGTTTTGCAGTTTATCAAGTCCGAATAAACCCAGTCTGAAGGTTTGAAAGTCATCACCTTCATTGCACATCAGTGGAACACCGGCGGCGATTTGTAAACCGAGTGCAGCAAACTGCTGTCCATTCTGGATAGACGTGTCGTCGGTATAGCTGACCACCACGCCCGGTGCCTGAAAACCCTTGGCGGCCACACTGACAATACCAAATTCTTCCAGCAGTGATCGAACCTTGTCACCAAGCTCCTGCTGTTTTTGTTTTGCATTGGCAAAACCGAAGTCACGTGTTTCTATCATGACGTCACGGAATACCCGCAGCGATTCGGTGGGCATGGTGGCGTGATAGGCGTGACCACCGTTTTCATAAGCTTCCATAATTTGCAGCCACTTTTTCAGGTCGCAGGCGAAGCTGTCACTCTCTGTACCATCGATACGCTGGCGTGCCTCAGCGCCCAGCATAACCAGACCGGCACAGGGTGGGCCGCTCCAGCCTTTTTGCGGTGCACTGATCAGTACATCAACACCGCACTTTGCCATGTCGACCCAGATCGTGCCGGACGCAATGCAGTCGAGTACAAACAGGCCGCCGACGCTGTGTATAGCATCAGCCAGTTGTTGCAGATAATCGTCAGGCAGAATCATGCCCGCGGATGTTTCGACGTGTGGTGCAAACAGAAGATCAGGCTTTTCACTTTTAATCTGTGCAACCGCTTCTTCGATTGGCACTGGCTGAAACGGTTCCTGTGCGCCGGCTGTGTTGCGCCTTGCGGTAAGTATGGTTGTCTCCGACGGCAGATTGCCTGCGTCGAATATCTGTGACCAGCGATAGCTAAACCAGCCATTGCGAATCACCATGCATTTTTTGCCACGTGCAAACTGTCGTGCCACCGCTTCCATACCAAAACTGCCGCTGCCCGGTACGATAACGGCACTATGTGCGTTGTATGCCTCTTTCAACATGGATGAAATGTCTTTCATCACTGATTGAAATGACTGCGACATGTGGTTTAACGAACGGTCGGTATAGACCACTGAGTACTCGCGTAGTCCATCCGGATCAACATCGGGGTAAAGTGCGGGCATCTATTAGATCCTTATGTGTGTATCTGTAATTTAAACGAAAACTGATCTCTGAAATCTGGTCTCATGCGTTCGCCAGTTTGCGTACTGGTGTCGGCGCAGGTGCGTTTTCCCGTTCGTACGTTTCCAGGCTTTTTTCCAGCGCAGACACACCAGCGGGTACATCCACTATTGCCCCCAGCGCAGACATACTTGAGCCCAGCGCGTGCAGCGTGCGGAAAATATTATGTGCCCGGCTCTGTTCACCCATTTGTCCGATGCGCACAATGTTAGCGCCAAAAGAGCCGGATATCTCGACCCGGTACCGTGCCGACATCAGCTTTAGCAGTTCTGTGCTGTTGACGTTGTCCGGAACGCAGATCCCGACTACTGAATTAAGCCGATGGGGGCGATTAACGTAAAGCGTCAGGCCCATGGCTTCGATACCGGCCTGCAGGGACAGCGAAGTGCGTCGGTGACGCTGGAAACGCTTTGGCAGTGTTTCACCGCAGATCAGGCGCAGTGCTTCGTGAATTGCCAGCACGCCCGAAACCGGCGCTGTGTAATGATATGACTTCTGGTACCAGAACTTGTCTGCCAGTCGTGCGTCCAGGCACCAGTGCCGAAGTTCCGATTTGCGCTCATGTGTGTGCCGCCAGGCGCGTTCTGAAAACGCCACCAGTGAAACCCCGGGGATAGACGAAAGGCCCTTCTGGCCGCCGGTGATGACCGCATCAATGCCCCAGGCATCCATCTGCAAGGGCATGGTGCTAAGCGTGCAAACCGCGTCCACAATGACCATGCAATCGTGTGCTTTTGCGCTGGCGCAGATTTGTTCCAGTGTGTGATTGCAGACGGTATTCGACGTTTCGCCCTGCACAATCGTCACAACCTTGGGTTTGTGCTGCATCAGGCACTGGGTGATTTGGGCCACATCTGCAGATTGACGGTCGGCTACTTCGTGACGAATTACGTCGGCGCCGGCGCGGGATGCCATATCGGCCAGGCGATTACTGAAGAAGCCATTGCAGATGCACAGGCATTTGTCGCCCGGCTCAATCAGGTTAACCACAGCCATTTCCATTGCCGCTGAGCCGGGGCCGGCAACGCCCAGTATTCGGGCGGATTCAGTTTGAAATACGTACGACGACATGCGTTTCACCTGATCGATGATGCAGGCCATGGTATCGCCCAGGTGATTGATCACAATCGAATTTGCCGATGCTACAGGTGCGGGGATAGGCACTGGTCCGGCCCCCATCATCAATAGTGGTTCGTCAGGCAGGATGTCGGCCAGCGGGGCGATGTCACAGGGCGGAGAAATGGTCATTTGTACCGTCACTTGACAGAAAGTATCGTGGCTGCGAAGTTTACTTTGTTTTTCGCGAAGCTCAACAGCGATTTCCCCAAGATTAGTGGAATTACTGAGTCATTGGTGCGTGCGGCAGCACACCACAGCATTTTGGCCGTAGTGAATATTGCGTGACGTGCCACGCGCAGTTCGATCACAGTCGGGTCACACGTGCCCGGTTAATCTCTGAACCTTAACTCCCCTGCTTGAGCCGCCTCTGGCGGCTTTTTTTTCCGAAGTGGTCAGCTGCTGTTGATCAAATCTTCGGCGGGCAGCGTACAATGAGGCCCGGGCCAGGCGGATGGCGTGCCCACGGAACCGGACCACCGAAAACTGGCTCACCGAAACCCGGATCACTGAAAAGTGCAGACAATCGAGAACACAAGAGTGCTGTTGGTCGAGGATCATCGGGATCTCGCGGAGACGATACTCGATTTCCTCGAATCGATGGGCTGTATCGTCGACTACGCGGCGGACGGCCTGTCCGGACTGCACCTCGCTCGTACCGAAACCTTTGACGTTATCCTGCTCGATGTCATGCTGCCGGGTATGGACGGGTTAAAGCTCTGCAAGCGACTGCGTGAGCAGCACGAATCAACGGTGCCGATTCTCATGACCACCGCACGCGACGAACTCAACGACAAGCTGGCGGGCTTTGAGTCGGGCGCGGATGATTATCTGGTCAAGCCGTTTGATTTGCCGGAGCTTGTCGCACGCATCCAATCACTGGTCAGGCGCAACCGCGGTCACATTACCAACAGTAAGTTGCAGGTGGCCGACCTGGTGCTCGACCCCGGCACGCGTACCGTAACGCGACAGGGTGCAACCCTTACGTTGACACCTGCCGGCTTTCATATCCTGACGCTACTGATGCAGAACACCCATCGGGTGGTGACGCGCGATGAGATCGAACAGTCGCTGTGGGGCGATGAGCCGCCTGCCAGCGATACCCTGCGCAGCCAGATTTACAAGTTACGTAAACAGGTCGACAAGCCGTTCGAGCAGGCGCTGATAATAACGTCGCAGGGGACCGGTTATCGCATTATTGATCCGACAGCGGA
>CAYMFQ010000323.1:0-5586 GCA_964389335.1 uncultured Granulosicoccaceae bacterium | reverse complement strand
GTCGGGCTTCTTCGATGCGTGCGCCGTCTTCGAGGCGATGGGCAATCAACAATCGCACGAGATGGGCATACCAGTATCGTGGCTTTAACATCAGTGCACGGGAGGCACGGACGTAAGCTTCTTCGTAGTCTGACAGCCTTGCCAGTGCGACGGCCATTTCGGTTTGAAAGGCGAAGTCGAGCTGGTCGCGGGGGGAGTATTTTATGGCCTGCCGTATCGGCATGACGGCATCTTCCGGGCGGTCTGCATGGTTAAGTGCGGAGCCCAGTTGGTGATACGCAATGGCGAGGTTGGGGTTGAGTTCGACTGCCTGACTTAGAAACCCGATCGCGCTCTCGTGGTTGCGTCGCCATGCTTCGGCAATGCCGATCACGGCGTAACATCGACCATCGTCCGGGTCGAGTTCAACGGCTTGTCTGGCAAAGGTTTCGGCCATGTGCAGGCCGGATTCATCATCGCGGCTGACCCAGGTCTTCCACAGGTGCCAGAATGCCATTTGCACGAGTGCTTCGGACGAGTGTCGCTTGAGCGTCAGCGCTTGAGCAAAATGTCGATGGGCGAGTTCTGAATCCTGTTTGGTTAGGCGCGCCAGGTGCCAGCGGCCGCGCCAGATTTGATCGTTAAACGCTTCGTCTCTGTTGTCTGACTCCATAACGCGGCGCTGCATGGATATCGCCACGGAGCGTTCAATGGCGCTGACTATTTCGTCGAACACGGAGCTTATGCCGTTGCCGGCGAGCAGTGGTTCGAGATCGTAGCCTTCAGACCAGATTACGCGCGCGGTTTCGGCTTCGCAGAGTCTGAAGTAGCCGACGCGCGCGTTGTTTTGCAATGACAGTGCACCGTCGACGAAGTAGTGTGCGCCCATGCCGTCGGCAATAGCAGCGCCCTGGCTGCCATTGTGATTATTAAAAACGAAGGACGCAGCGGAGCCGACGACTGGCAGCCAGCGCAAACGCTGCAGGTTCTGGATCAGGTCTTCGCTTAAGCCGTGACACGCGTAGAGATTGCTTTCATCGCCGGATTTGTTTTCCAACGGCAGTACCGTGAGCGACAGAGACCAGTCTGGCAGTTCGCTCGACGGTGCTATGAGCGAAAGTGGTTCTGGCTCCGGTGAGGCTTCGACAACGGTGTTATTTTGCATCTCGGCACGTTGTGACCAGTACTGCCGCTGCTCCTGTAGCCAGGCGTTAAACGCATCGTCAATGATGTCGATGCCTTCCAGAAATTCAGACCCGGCTGATACGGAATTAAGCCAGTCCAGTGATGATAGCGACTTGAGGTCGATGTCCAGGCGTGTGAGGTCAATCTGCGCCACGCTACGATCTGATGTGAGAATTTCATGGCCGATGATGGTGCGGAGTTCGTGCAGAGAATTCCGCAGACTGCCACTGGCCTGCGATGCGGCGCTGTTGCTCCAAAGATTGGCCTGCAGCCAGGCACGCGTGCGACGACCGTTTCGGGCTGTGCACAACATGGCCAGTAGTGCCTGTGCTTTTTTACTCTTTGGGGTGCATTCAGTGCCGTTGGCATCGATAATCGACAGCGGACCTAACAGCTGAATCTTGAAGTCTTTCATCGAGTCAGTAACACCGCTGCCACAACGCGAATCCACCGGACCACTGCTATGATCGTCGTGTGTGCTGCCGTCGAACTGGCGGTGCAGCGCACCCCCGCGTGCTGCAGGCATGCTGAATCGAGTTGTGCTGATCCGCTATTCACTGCTTGTTTTTAAACCTTACGTTTGACTGGATTACTTGCTGGGTACCGCAGGCCTTGCGTGGCTGTGCCTGACAGAGAATCCGTTACCGCAGGTCGTTACGAAGGCTTGCCAGCGTCGCTTCCTGACGTCAATGTGATGGGGCAAATCAGACGATTGGCAAAGGTCCTTCGCCAGCTAGTATAAACCAGTCTTATGTCATCGCACATCAACGATAAAGATGAGAGCCGGGTCCAGAATGTGAAATGGCGTCACGCTGATTGCGGACGCGACCAGAGGCACGTGCGTCAGCCAACGCAATATTGGAGTAGCTGATGCACCACTAGCGGCTGCCAGCAGGTTATTTGCGATCACTCCTGATACGCAGGGTCTCAGGTTGCCGTGGTCTCCCAAATCGGTGGATCTCCAATCTGCTCAAGCAGATAGTCGATGAAAATTCGGGTTTTCGCGGTGAGCACGTTTGATTTCGGGTACACCAGCCACAGTGCGCTCTGGTCGTCGACCGTGTAGTCGGGCAACACCCTTTGCAATTCGCCGCTTTTTAGTTCGGCATGCACGCTCCAAAGCGAGTTTGACGATATACCCGCACCGGCGATGGTTGCTCGCTTCTGGCTCAGGCCGTCATCGACGATCAGCCGACAATTAGACCTGCGTGGATCAAACTGGGCAGACTGCCCATCGCCGCTGACCAGTGGTCTTGGAGCAAGATCCTTGAAGGCAATCAACTGGTGGTCGGTCAGGTCCTGCGGAGTGGACGGTGTGCCGAATTTATTGAGATAGGCCGGTGCGGCACACAACACGCGTTGATCACCAGCCAGCCGACGAGCTTTAAAGCTGGAATCGGATAAGGCGGCGTTGCGCAGCGCCAGGTCGAAGCTGCCTTCAATTAAATCGAACTGTGAATCTGAAAAGCGCATATCCAGGTTCAGATCGGGGTGCAGGTCAAGGAAGTGCGGCAGCAGTGGTGTGATGTACTGCTGCGCGAACGTGCTTGGCGCGGCGAACCGCAGCGTGCCGGTGGCGCTGGCCTGATCCAGCCCCAATGCTGCGCGCGCCGCACCTTCCTGAGCGAGAATTTCCCGTGCGTAAGGTAAAAACTCTGCACCTTCCAGCGACAGTGACACCTTGCGCGTCGACCGGTGCAGCAGATCAGCACCAAGGTTTTTTTCGAGCTTGGCCAGGCGTGCACTGGCGACGGCAGGCGCGAGGCCAAGCGCAGTTCCTGCGGCGCTGATATTCAGCTTCTCTGCTGCCAGTACAAAGAGCCGAATGCTGTCGGTATCCATTTATTATATTCAAAATATGTATTCTGAAATAAATTATGACCTGTTTATCTGTGAATGGGAAATAATCTATCGTCTCTTGGTCGATCAGCGACTGATCGTTTTAGGCATGCAGCCAAACGGCTGCTTTGATCAAGCACCGCAAGCGGTGTATTCGATAAGGAAGAGACCATGAGCTACTACTCGGTACTGGCAGTAACCCCGACCAATGAAGACTGGATTCCCAATTACATCAGCGCCGCCAATGCGCTTGTGGCTCGCCACGGAGGCAGGTATCTGGCGCGCACCGCTAGCCATGAGCGACTGGAAGGTGAGGGCGACGCGGCGCTGCGAATTATCCTCGAGTGGCCCAGTGCGGAAGCGGCAAAGGCGTTCATGTCTGACCCGGACTACGTGCCTTTGTTGCAGGCGCGCACAGCCGGGTCGGAAAGCCATCACTACCTGATTGAGGGAAAGGATGACCTGGCCGGTTAGGAGTCTGCGCGGTTGAAATCCGCGTAGCGATTGAACTCGCAGTAGCCGGGGATCAGCCACATAGGCCAGACGACCGGGACGTTGAAGCCGTACTTGTGCGCAGCCGCTTAACGCTGCGCACAATGCGGTGATAGACTACGCAGCCAGTCAGCTAACCAGATACGAGATACCAATATGCGAATGACGCGGCAGGAATTCCTCGCGTGGCCGCGCAAGCGCGTCACCCTGATGGGGATGTCAGGCGTCGGTAAAACACGCCTTGCCAACATGCTGCGCTGTGATGACTGGTTTCACTACTCGGTGGACTATCGAATCGGCACCCGATATCTGGATGAATCCATCCTCGATAACATCAAGGTGCAGGCCATGCAGGTGCCGTTTTTGCGTGACCTGCTGCGCTCTGATTCCATCTATATCCGTAACAACATCACCGTTGATAACCTCAAGCCACTATCGACCTTTCTCGGTATGCTCGGTAATCCGGATTTGGGTGGCCTGTCTTTGCAGGAATTCAAACGCCGCCAGCGGCTGCACCTCGATGCCGAAATTGCTGCCATCCGCGATGTCACCGAATTTGTCGAGAAAGCCGGCACCATCTACGGTTACGATCACTTTCTGCATGACACCAGTGGTAGTTTCTGCGAGATAGATGACCCGGCTGTGATTCGGGAGGTGGCAGACAATACGCTGATGATTTACATTGAAGCCAGCGCAGAGGACGAGAAGTTCTTAATTGAACGTGCGGCCAAAGACCCCAAGCCGCTTTATTACCGCGAGTCTTTTCTGGATGAACAATTGCGCCACTATATGGAATCGGTAAACATCGAGTACACCACCGAGATAGACCCGGCAGACTTTGTTCGATGGGTGTTCCCGCACCTGTTTCGATCAAGAGTGCCGCGCTATGCTGCGATTGTTGAGGAACACGGTTACCGCATTCCGGCGCAGGATGCGTTTGCAGTAAAGGATTGTGATGAGTTTATTGAACTGATTGCACAGGCGCTGGATTAAGCCATGCCATTGGTAGCCCATAAGCAACTGCCAACCTTTGAGCGTTTGCGCGCCGAAGGGCAGCGAATACTGTCCCCCGAGCGCGCCGAAGCACAGGACATTCGCGGCCTTCATATTGGCTTGTTAAACATGATGCCTGATGCGGCACTGGCCGCCACTGAGCGTCAGTTTTTCAGGCTGGTCGGATCCAGCAACCCAATTTCTCAGTTTTACATTCATCCGTTCACTGTTAATTCAATACCGCGCGGTAAAGCTGCCCGAGAACATATTGATCAGTATTACGAATCGTTTGATTCGATACGCGAAATTGGTCTGGATGCACTTATCATTAGTGGTGCTAATGTCACGCGCGCTAACCTGGCTGAAGAAATATTCTGGGACGATCTGTGTGAAGTGTTCGATTGGGCTGATAAAAACGTCACTTCAACATTGTGTTCATGCCTTGCGTCACACGCACTTTTGCTGGCGCGTTATCAACAACAACGCATCGGGCTGGACAGCAAGTGCTGGGGGGTCTTTGAACATGAAGTTGTACGCAAAGATCACCCGCTCGTCGCCGATACCAACACGCGGTTGTATGTACCGCACTCGCGCTTCAACGAAGTATATCGCGATCAGTTTGAGCAAGCCGGGCTGCACGTATTAATAGAGGGTAAAGACTCGGGTGTGCAACTGGCCGTCAGTAGCGATGGCTTTCGCACCGTTTTATTTCAGGGACACCCGGAGTATGACAGCATCAGCCTGATGAAAGAGTACAAGCGTGACGTGGGTCTTTATATCGACCGAATAACAGAGCGCTATCCGCCGTTTCCGGACAACTACTTTGATTCATTTACCCGTGCCTTGCTGCATGAGTATCGCGACCGTGTAGTCAACGCGCGTCAGGCTGCAGCTGCCCCGCCGGCGTTTCCCGAGGCGCTAATAAGACAGCGGTTGCATAATGTCTGGCACGACAGCGGTGAGGCGATTATCGGCAACTGGGTTGGTCTGGTTTACCAGGTTACCCATCGCGATCGGCGTATACCGTTTATGGATGGCATTGATAGGGATGATCCGCTTGGGTGGTTGAGTGGGGATACTTCTCGGTTGATGTGATTT
>CAYMFQ010000322.1:3291-5609 GCA_964389335.1 uncultured Granulosicoccaceae bacterium | reverse complement strand
TGATTCCGGGCCAGCTAAAAAGGCAATGGTCTCTGACAGTTCGCGCACTTTGGCATAGCGACCGGCAGGAATTCTGGCGACGCGATCTTCTTTCTCCGGCAGACTGTCGATAAAGCCGGGCAATACGTTGTTCATACGAATGCCTTCGGCAGCATATTTGTTGGTAAACAACTTGGTATAACCTGCAAGCGCGGCGCGAAATACGGCCGAGGTAGGGAAGTCGGCATCGGGTTCGAAGGTAGCAAACGTTGAAATATTAACAATGGAGCCCGTCTTCTGCTGCTGCATTACCGGGAGTACCAGGCGTGTCATACGCACAACGTTAAGCATGTAATAATCCAGACCGAGGTGCCAGTCGTCGTCACTGATATCCATCACCGCCCCTTTAGGGCCGTGGCCGGTGCAGTTGACCACACTGTCTATGCGACCGTACTTTTCCATACTAATGTTAACGAACTTTTCAAGATCCGCAACGACCAGGTTGGACCCGGTAAACCCCAGCCCACCAAGTTCTTTGCCTAGTGCCTCGCCTTTGCCTGAGGCAGACATCACCGCGACGTCATAGCCTTTTTCTGCCAGTGTGCGCGCTGCATCTGCGCCGATACCACTGCCGCCCGCGACGATTAATGCGACGGGTTTGTTGCTCATGGAGGGTGATTCCTATTTAGTTAAACGGTTTTAAGGATTGTGGAAACAAATACGCTCAGGTCGTTTTCTTATCGTCCACAATATTCATTTGTGCGGTACCGCTGTTGCCCAGTTCCACAGAGGCAAAAGGTCCTCCGTGACACATATGCCCCGGGTCCTGCGGGTTCATCGGTGGTTCGGCAGCAAGGATCTTGTCAGCAAACTGCTCTGCATTGTCTTTTGGCTGATAGCCGAGAAAGTGTGCTTTTGAATTGTCGACCGGTGCACGATCGTTATCGGATACGCCGTACACAACACTGAAGCCGGTGACCGGGGTGTCGATGCAGCGTTTGACCAGTTGAACCAAGTCATCGTACGAAAGCCACGAACCCAGTGCACGAGCGTTGGTTACCTGTGCGCAGGAGAGTATGCGCATATGTACGCTTTCCAGGCCGCGCTTGTCCCAGTACATACTGCCAAGGTCTTCAGCAAAACATTTGGCCAGTCCATAGAACGTGTCCGGGCGGTGACGCACTTCGGTATCTATGAACTCATTCTTTGGATGCATGCCGACAGCGTGGATTGAGCTTGCATAGACGACGCGTCGCAACCCGTTGCGCCATGCGGCTTCCCACACGTTATAGGCGCCGACAAAGTTCGGGCCGAGCAGCTCGTCAAATGGTGCTTCATCTGCGATGGCGCCGAAGTGCACAATCATCTCCGCGCCTTCGGTAACACGTAGTATGTCATCAAGACTTGCCAGATCAGCTTTGAGGTAGGTTTCACCCGGATAAGTGGTGCCGATGTCGTCAGTGATATCAGTAGATACCAGTTCGTCAGCTATAGCTGTTAATGGTTCACGCAGATAGGAACCGAGACGACCGGCCGCACCGGTCAGTACAAGCTTTTTCATTGTTCTGTAATCCTTTTATATAACCTGACAGATTGCGTGTACCGCTATCTTGAGAATGTGCTGTGTGCAGCCCCACTCCTGTACCGAGTTGTTAGCGGCTTCCATAATTCCGGAGTCGAGTAGAAACACGTAGGGTGCTATGAGCTACGCGAATCGCACCACAAGCGTTACACACGCGAACAATGCTTCAATCGACAGGTGGTGCGACTCGTACCGCTCGCAACACCCGGCGAATAAGCGGGTGTCGCCAGGAGCTGCCGCTGCGCTATATCACAGCCTTTTCAACAATTGGCGTATTGTTAACAATGCGATCGTAATTAAACGGGCTCATGTCGAGGCTGCGATACTCGCCGTACACCAGCATCTCTGCGGTGCCGCGTCCCATCGCCGGAGACTGCTGCAGTCCGTGGCCAGAGAAGCCATTTAGAAAGTAGAAATTGTCTATCTCGTTGTGTTGACCCATGATCGCGTTGTGGTCAAATGTGTTGTAGGCATAATGACCCGCCCATTCACTGGTGACCTTTACCGCTTCAAATTGCGGTACACGGGTGGCGATAGTTGGCCATATTTTGTCCTGCCATATATTCAGATCCATGGCAAAGTCGTCATAGTCGACAGCCGGGTCGATTTCACTATGGCCTCCAGCCTGATAGATACCACCACCCACTTCTCGCATGTGTACACCCGACGGGTCTATCGTAAGGGGTAGATCGCGGTCGAGAGGCTGTTCCGCTTTGAACATCCAGGTGAATCGCTTGCGCGGCTCAACCGGTAGCTC
>CAYMFQ010000322.1:0-3191 GCA_964389335.1 uncultured Granulosicoccaceae bacterium | reverse complement strand
TGGTTTTCGCGCAGTACGTCTGCAAAAGCTTCGTTGTCTGCCAGATACATGTATCCGAAGTTGTGCACCGACAATTCAGGCACACGATCATCGTTACCCATATACGCACGCATGTTCTTTATAAAGTCCGCAGCAAACTGGGACACGCGCACGTTCAGCTCGGTGCTGAACTGCTGACGCACACAAGAGTTGGTGTGCGCTGTTGAGCACGACTCGTAGCTGGTATCGCGCTCCACCACCAGTATGCGGCCGTTAAAGTCTTTGTTGTCGGTCAGGAACCACGCGGTTGAAGACCCCATAATGGCACCGCCAACAATGACGATGTCATAGCCTGAGTGTTTTGGTGCTTGAAGATTGTTACTCATAGTGTTTCCCCCTTGCGGGCAGTGTCTGCGACTTCAGCGATGATTTTATCGGACAAGCCGTAGTCTTCACTGGCGGTTTGTGCGGAGATATACCCGTACAACAGATCGCGCTTGACGGATTCAACATCGCGCTCGGCAGGATTGCCGTAACCAGCGCCACCGGGGAACGCGAGCATCACCTTGCGACCGTGCGGCACGAACTGTTTGCCTTTGCCGCGCATCTCGCTGCCATCGTCCTGTTCGATGGTGGTGGTGGCGCCATTCTGACCACCTTGTCTGCCGCGTGCCGGGTGGTTAACACGATCAAACATGGCTTGAAAATCAAACTCGTGGCCTTCTCGTGCACCGACTTCCATGTACTGGCCCAGGCCACCGCGCTGTTTGCCGGCACCGCCGCTGTCCGGTCGCAACTCTTTACGCCAGATAATGACAGGCCCTGTGTGCTCCGTTGCTTCTATTGGCATGGTCATAACACCGGAAGGAAAGGCCGTTGCGTTCAGTCCATCGTGTTCGGGGCGCGCGCCGGAGCCACCTGAGTTAAACGTCAGTACCTCAGACCTCACTGTGCCTTCGGGGGCGGGTTCATCGGTGCGTGGTCGCAGCGATACCTGAAAGTTACACAGGCAGCCAGCGCCCTCTGCCGGTACCACACCTGGCAGCATTTTATCGAGCGCGTTATAGACGGCATCAGGCACAAAGTGACCGATGATATGGCGCAGTGCGACCGGTGCCGGGTGCACTGCGTTGACTATGGTATTTTCAGGGGCGACAATTTCAAACGGCTCAAGTGATGCGGCGTTATTCGGTATCTCTGGTGCAATGGCGCACTTTAGTGCATAGCATGTATAGGCCTTGGCGTAGACCAGCGGACAGTTAATCCCTTTTTTATCGACCGGTGAGGTGCCTTCAAAGTCCGAGACTATGCGGTCGCTTTCTATGTTTAGTTTTACTTTGAGAGTGATAGGCGAGGCAAAGCCATCGACTGTCATTTCACCACTGGCCTCGGTAACCGCCGCCGTCTTCGCTACTTCCGCTATTCGTTCCAGCGTTGCTCTGCGCGAATTCTCGAGAATAAACTCTGCAACCTGTTCCAGGTCATCGAGCTTAAATTCGACCATCATGTCAATCAGTCTGCGGTGGCCGATTTCATTGCAGGTGGCGAGCGCATACATGTCACCGATGAGCTGATCCGGCTCACGCACGTTACCGCGCACAATCCTGATTAGCGATTGATCAACCGTACCGCGCTCGGCAAACTTCATGATCGGTATGTACAGCCCTTCTTCATACACGCTGTTGGCATCGGCACCAAAGCCACGGCCGCCAATATCAACGATGTGTGCGGTGCAGGCAAAAAAGCCAACCAGCTGACCCTGATGAAAAGAAGGGCTGACCATGGTTATATCGTGCAGATGGCCGGTGCCTTCCCACGGATCATTAGTGATATACACATCGCCTTCAAAGATATGGTCGCGTCCAATGCGCCGAATAAAGTGACTGACCGCATCCGCCATCGCGTTAACGTGGCCGGGTGTGCCGGTCACCGCCTGCGCCAGCATCTGTCCCTGCAGATCGTAGACACCGGCAGACAGGTCGCCGGCTTCGCGTACCGATGTTGAAAAGGCCGTTCGTACCAGCGCCTGCGCCTGTTCTTCAACTACCGATATCAACCGGTTCCACATCACCTGAAAGGAAACCTGGGAGTGTTGAGTTGCCATGGTTCGTGTCCTTGAGGTTATGCGTTAGTGCGCGCGTGGTTAATCATTACATCGATACAGCCATCGGTTTGCCTGACTGCATTGCGGCTCGATGGCACGATGATGGTGGTCTCATCTTCCGTGATCGCAGCCGGGCCGTCGACGCTTTGGCTATCCCCGACAGAGTCGCGCAGTACAACCTGTGCAGTAACTGACTTACCGAGTGCCGGGTCAAACAGTTCCCGCTTACCGGCAGATGCCGCCGCCGATGTCTGCTTTGTATCAGCCTGTTGAATCCGGTCGACGGTTTGTGGAGGCGTGGTCGCATTGACTGCCCACACCGTGATTTCGACATCCATTCCTTCAACCGGTCGTCCAAACAGCTTGGTATAGTCTTCCTCAAACAATGACTGAAAGGTGTCAACGTCGGGGTTCATGGCTTGTTCGGCTGTGAGTGTTATGGGTATTTCCCAGCCCTGACCGGTGTAGCGCATATACACTTTAAAGTCTGAAAGAATATCCGCGTTTGCCTCGCAACTGCGCACAAAGCCGGTCGCCTCGGTTTGTAGCTCTTTCAGCAGCGTGGTGATCTTGTCCGGTGCGAAATCCGACAGTTTCATATACACGGAGCGGTTTGCCTCGAAGCTGAAAGGCGCGCGCAAAAAGCCAATCGCCGAGCCGACACCGGCGCCCGGTGGCACCAGCATTCTGTCAACACCCAGCTTTTCACACAGTCTGCCACCGTGCAGTGGTGCTGCTCCGCCGAACGCGATCATCGTGTACTCCGAGAGGTCTTCTCCGTTCTCCACTGCGTGCACGCGCGCTGCGTTGGCCATGTTTTCATCGACCACTTCAGCAAGGCCGAAGGCGGCAGTCTGTGCATCCATATCCAGTGTATTGCCAAGGACTTCAGTCAGCGCCCGGTTCGAACCATCGGCGTCGAGTTTGATCGAGCCACCGGCAAAGTTGTCGGCGTCGAGTTTGCCGAGTATCAAATCGGCGTCGGTGACCGCAGGCTTTTCACCGCCTCGCCCGTAGCAGGCCGGCCCCGGTTCCGATCCGGCTGACTCCGGGCCCACACGTATCTGGCGCATGGAATCCACATGTGCCAGTGAACCACCACCGGCAC
>CAYMFQ010000321.1:0-5667 GCA_964389335.1 uncultured Granulosicoccaceae bacterium | reverse complement strand
AGCCACTCCTGACTGGCGTTGTTTACTACATGTTCAAACTTGTCTGGTAACTTGATAGCCATAAGCCATCCTTTGTGGATTGTGGATTGTGTATTGTAAGACTACCTGATTTGGGTATGCTGTGCCATTGAGGTTTGTGCATGTTTTAACAGTAGGCGTGATATTCAGGTGGGAGGACAACCCCGTTGCACGAACATGTCGCTTATGTACGTGTACAAAAGCCTAAGTACTGGAGTTCGTCGATCGGGGATCAACTCCTACCGACGAACTTTTGCTTGTGTGCAGACGTTCAATTAGTGCAGGATTTTCAGGTGGGAGGACAACTCCGTTGCACGAACACGTCGCTTATGTACGTATATAAAAGCCTAAGTACTGGAGTTCGCTGATCGGGGATCGGCTCCCACCGACGAACTTTGCTTGTGTGCAGACGTTCAATTAGTGCAGGATTTTCAGGGTGGGAGGACAACCCCGTTGAACGAACATGTCGCTTATGCATGTATATAAAAGCCTAAGTACTAGAGTTCGTCGATCGGGGATCAACTCCCACCGACGAACATCGCCTCCATTTAGAACTTCATTAATTGCTGGATTTTCAGGTGGGAGGACAACTCCGTTGCACGAACATGTCGCTTATGCACGTAGAAAAAAGCCTAAGTATTGGAGTTCGCTGATCGGGGATCAGCTCCCACCGAACTCTTAACCATCAACCTGTGTGTCAAGCTCCTGTGCTGATAATAAATAGTAATTACGCGCAGGTGCGTTTACCTCCATATCAGCCAGCGCTCTAAGTGATGCTGACTTCAGTCCATTAGCAGCTTCAATCTCTTCGTCTGCAGCAATAAGGTGATCACATAGTTCCAGCACCCACTGATGATCTTCGCCGCCTTTGGCTGCTGCCGCAGTCTGCCGAACAGTTTGCAGCAGGCTCTGTGCACCACCCGCCAGCATTATCATCCGCTTACCACGCTGCTTTGGCGATAACCGAGCAAGGTTAGTCGGGTTGCCATCAAACCAGCCGAGTGTGCCGGCAAAGTATGCTCTGACTGACCAGGATACTTTGCCGTAAAACTCTTTAAGGTGTGGTTTCTGTGCCAGTGCGTCTGGCAGCTTTACCGAGTGCGCCAGTTCATCAGGGCCAAGCCCTTTGTTCATACCGGCTGCGGTTTCACTGACGATGTGGTGAATTGTATCGCGATAGTCGGTGAGTACGGTGCGCACTGTGTCGGCATCGGTCACTGGCAGGGTGTGGCCGGGTGCGAGTATCTCCGCGTTAAACGACAGCAGCAATTCGAGTGTGTCAGTCCAGCTGTTGTAGTCACGGTAGGGTGTACCGCGTATGGCGTATAGATTGGGGAATGACGAATAGAAGTTATCACCGCAAAACAAAATACGGTGCTGTGCCAGCCACACCACAATATGGTCCGGCGTTTCACCTGGTGCCTTGACCAGTTCAAGCTCGTGGTCAGCCCGTTGCATGCGAGTGGCTGTGTGCTTAATCAGATGATTCGGGGGCAGGTGTCCGGCACCCATACCCGCCATAGGGCGATCACCTGGCCCAACACCAATGTTTACACGTTCATTGGGGAATGACAGACCCATACCAAACTGACGCTTTGTGCGTGCCATCAATGCAGCGTCTGGGTGAGGGCGGGTATCACCGTCGGTGACCAGGTCCGACTCGAAGTTGTCACTGGCGATGATTTCGGGGTCACCGCCTTCGGCAAATACGGAGGCACCGCTAATGTGGTCGCGGTGTGAGTGCGTATAGATGATCGTTTTAACCGGCTTGTCAGTGATGCGGCGAAACTCCGCGAGGATGTTTTCGGCAGCACTGGTGGTCTCAGTGGTGTCAATGATGACCAGTGCGTCGCTGCCGGTCAGCATGTACACATTTGATGCGGCGAAACCGATAGCGCCATACACCCCCGGGGCCAGTTCAATAATTTGCTTTTCAAACTGCCGGTTTTGCGCCACAAGATCCGGGTGCGGGTTCATCGTCGATACCAAGGGTCTGTCTGACAGTGTCCATGTTGCCAACAAACCGGCTTCAGATCAATATTTGGGATCCTGAAAATGCCATTGGCGTGGATATTTCTGTGTATAATTTGGAATTATAGTCATTTATGGATCCCAAACATAAATGACACACGCATCGTCCGGAGGAGAAAAACATGGGTGCACTGGGTGAAGACATCATTGGCGCCAGCCCGCTTCCGCCGTTTTTCAAGCTTGCGAACAGCTCCGCCATTTCTGCACCGGACAACCGCCGTGGTGATGCGTTGCGCACCTGTGTGCGGTCACTGTCCGGGTTTCAAAAAGAGGCGCTGGTCCGCTCCGCCAGAACCGGAGACACCTGGCGACTGGTCAGTGACGAAGGGCCCTATCTGAACGGGCACGATGCCGCTTGTTGTCCGCTGGCGTTTTTATCCGTTGGCATGGTCGCGAGCTTTATGAATGAGATCACCGCCTACGCACAGCAGCGTAACGTCACCATTCGCAAACTAAAGCTGACACTGGATAACTTCTACACAATGAAGGGATCCATGCCTCGTCGAACCATGGTCGGCGGGGCAGAGAATATAGAATTACAGGTTGAGATCGACTGTGACCTTGCCGACGGTGAACTCAACCGCTTCCTGACCGATGCAACGTTTGCGTCACCGCTCAACGGGCTCATGCGCGGACAGTTGAACAGCCTGTTTAAACTGGCCAGGAACGGACAGCCACTAACCTGCGGCAGTGCAACCGAACTTAGCAGCGCGCTGTTGCCGGACCCGGCCAGTCAGTTTGAAAACATAGAAATATCGACGAGTGATCGGCCACTGCTTGAGAAGGTCGGACCAACACCGAAAAAAGAGGTAGTCGGCGGCACTGCCACGGGTAGCTCATCACTGTCCGACGAACAGGACCGGCGCCTGAACATCGGCGCGGTGGCAGTGCTGAGGGAAGATGGCCTCAAGGATATTCAACAAATGCAGTATTCGCCGTACGGTACGTCGTTTCGATTACTCAGTTCTGAAGACGGACGTGCACCGGATGCAAACACACTGATCAGCGCCGGTATCGGGTTTTGCTTTATGACCCAATTCGGGCGCTTTGTGTCGATGCTAAAACTCGACTTACCAGACTACCGTATCGTACAGGACACGCACTTTAGCCTGGGTGGCGCCTCAGGCAATACGGGGAAACCGGGTGAGGCTGACCCGATAGAAACTCATGTATATCTGCAAACCACAGAGTCTGATGATACGGCGCGGGAGATGCTCGACATCTCCGAACAAACCTGTTTCCTGCACGCCTTCTGCCGTACCGACTTAAAAACCAAACTAAAGGTGGTGCGGATATAAACCTAACGGACCAGCCCGCTGACAAACGCTTTTATCTCGTCGGCCATAGCCTCAAATGACGGATTAAACGTCGCAAACGCAAGCGCCTGTTCCGGTGCGGGCTCAGTATCCCACAGGCCATACCATACGTTTTCGGATTGCTCGCAGCGCGATACACGCTCCGGGTCGCGCGGCATAGTGCCACCACAGTTGCGGTAGTCTCCGTTTAACCCGTAATGAGGGTTAGTCGGCGATTGATGAATAGCGAGATGTGTAAGCGCAATAACACGACTGGACTCGGAGCTGCCCGGCAGGTTCGTCACCCGGTTTTCATCATCTACCTGCTGGGTGCTGTAGAAACGAACCAGTCGACTGAGCGGACTGATGGCGTGTTGCCGCCACAGTGATTCATTTTGCGCCGGTACCACAACGGCATCATCCATACTTTGTATCAGCATCCATGGTGTCTGCACCGGTCCGTCGGTTTTAATGCGTTTATGCAACTGTTGCATGGCTGACCAGGTTTCAGCAACACCGCGGGTGGGCATGGCTTCATAGCGCATAGGATCATCGGAGACGCCCTTGTCGACCCAGCGCATCAGTGGTGCGGCCCACGGTGCCCAGCGTGCGATCCTTGCTGACGACAGGTAATAGGCGGGGGAAATGCCAATGACACCGTCGATATCGTCGGGTCGGCGCAATGCAGTATCGAGCGTCAGTACACCACCGAGTGAAAAGCCTGCAAGCACAATGGTGTCGGTTTCCGTTAACGCCTGATCAACCAGATAATCAAGCGTCGCCTGCCAGTCTGACAACCGTGTGGTTAGCAGGTCACCGGCTCTGGTGCCATGGCCGGGCAGCAATATAACCCGGCTTCGGTAGCAGGCATCGGACAGCACTGTGCCAATATCCCGCAACGAAAAAGCTGTATCTGCAAGCCCGTGTACCAGCAGCGCGATGCCTTTGGTACTGCCTGCGCAGTTGCTGCCAGGTGGCAGTTCAATCGGAGACACCAGCGCCACCTCGGCCTCCGCACGGTCTGAATCAAACGGTACGCGGTAGCGACGCACTTCATCGGTAACCGCGTTTTGATATGCGGCAAAACTGTCATGCTGCAACAGCGTGCTGTTCGATTGCCAGCCAGCGGGTGTCAGGTTAACCGCCGGTGCTTCTATCGGCCGATTGCCGATACACCCGGTCAGTAACGCGACAATAACAACAGAAAATATGAGGATCGAATGCAACGCGTTTATAGCCTTATTATTGAGGGTTGAACAATTTTAACTTTCGCTGCGCTTTAATTGCTGGTGCTCATCTTCAATCAGCCCGATTTTCCAGTAACCGGAGATATAAGCATCCTGTTTCGCAACCTGCTTTTCTTTTAACACAAACGATTTAAGTGCACGCACCACGCCTGACTCACCGGCGATGCATGTCTGCACACGTCCGTCGGGCCAGTCGATAGCACGCAGCGCTGATTCCTGTGCAGTAGAAGGTTGCTGCGGGTTGTCGTGCAGCAGCCAGTGTGCATCGATACCGGCCGGCATATCAATGTCCTGTTGGTCCTCTGCAGAGGTTACCTCAAATATCGCAACGCCTTTTGCATCACGCGGCATGGCCTCAAGCGTTGCTGCCGCGACCGGTATGGCCGACGGATCAGCAGCCACCAGATACCAGTCTGCCTCGAAGTGCGTAACCTTCGGCGTACCCGGACCGGCAAAGCCAAGAAAATCACCCGGCCGTGCCTTTGTTGCCCAACCCGAGGCAGGGCCGTTGTCACCATGTGCCACAAAATCGATACTCATTTCACTGCGTTCTGCGCTGTAGTGTCGAACCGTAAACGTGCGCGTTACCGGCTTTGGGCCATTGGCAAGCCGTGTTGCAAAATGCTCGCGCAACTCTCCCGGTTCCGGCAACATCAGCTTGCAGTTGGCACCTTCGCAGCCCTCCGCAATCCCTTCGAGCTCAGGGCCGGCAAACGTCACCCGAATCATATTGGGCGTTAAGTACCATGCGTCCTTAACCGTCAGCAGACGTGCGGAGCGCTTGCGCCTGGGGTCTAATTTGTTTTTAAGGCCGGACATCACCGACATAATCTCTCCGTGAGGAAGCGTTAGCGAACCCTCGAATATAGGAACAACCAGTGTGTATGATAAGTGTCAGTCCGTTGAATTCACTGTTCGGGTAATTGGTACAATAGGGCGGTCATGAGTCCGCGCCGCCAAACCTCCGGCAGCTAATGCGCCGGATTGAGCCTAAAAATGCTCTCGCTCTGGTTTTGCTCTACCAGCGTCTAATCAGTTTTGAGATTAATCGTGGAGGCGGGTCGACGTGCCAGGCA
>CAYMFQ010000320.1:3805-5706 GCA_964389335.1 uncultured Granulosicoccaceae bacterium | reverse complement strand
CATCGGGGATGTCCTCCCACAATAGTGTGACTTTATACAGTACTACCTCTATACTGTATAAATGAACACCATACAGAAGTTAGCCATACTGGCAGACGCCGCCAAGTACGATGCATCCTGCGCCTCCAGCGGCTCGTCCACGCGTAACTCGTTGTCGGGCAAAGGAATCGGCTCAACCGAAGGCTCGGGCATCTGTCACGCCTACGCACCTGACGGGCGCTGTATTTCGCTGCTCAAGGTACTGCTGACGAATTTCTGTATTTACGAATGCGCCTACTGCATTAACAGAAATTCATCCAACGCACAGCGGGCACGTTTTTCAACCGACGAAGTTGTCAACCTGACGCTCGATTTTTACCGGCGTAATTACATTGAAGGGCTGTTTTTAAGCTCTGGCGTTATTCGCAACCCCGACTACACGATGGAACAACTGGTCGAGGTGGCGCGGTGCCTGCGCGAGGACCACGACTTTCGCGGCTACATTCACCTGAAAACCATCCCGGACGCAGACGGCGACCTGCTCACCAATGCCGGTAAATATGCCGACCGACTCAGCATCAATGTCGAACTACCCAGCCGACAGGCACTGGTGAACCTGGCACCGGAGAAAGACCATCGCACCATCAAGCTATCCATGGCGCGCATCCGTACGCGTCGTGAAGAGCAGGTAGCGCACACGCAGTCGCCCGCGAAAATACACAACCTGACGCCAAAGAAAAACAAGCCACCCAAATTCGCACCGGCGGGCCAGTCAACGCAGATGATTATCGGCGCAGAGCCATCAAACGATGCCTCTATCCTGACCATGTCCAGCAACCTGTACGCGGCCTACGATTTAAAGCGCGTGTATTACTCAGCCTTCAGCCCGATAGCTGACTCCCCCACCGCGTTGCCATCTATACGAGCACCACTGGTACGTGAGCATCGCCTGTATCAGTCAGACTGGCTGATGCGCTTCTACGGATACTCCGCCGATGAACTGATGGCCGGTGCCGACAACGGCATGCTTGATCTACAGATAGACCCAAAGTTGTCGTGGGCACTGCGCAACCGACATCTGTTTCCGGTTGACCTGAACAAAGCTTCGCGAGAGCTGCTGTTACGGGTACCAGGGCTGGGCGTTAAAACCATCAACAAGATACTAAAAATCCGCCGCTGGCAGTCAGTTAAGTTAGCCGATCTCATCGCACTCAAAGCCAGCGTTAAACGCGCTATGCCCTTTATTGTCTGCAGTGGCCATAAGCCGGCCGAGGCGGAGTACTCCAGCGAAAAGCTGCGGGCGATGTTCGTACCTGCTGCGGAGCAATTGCAACTGGCTATCTGATGCCTCATACCTGCAGTACAAACACAACACCAGTTACCACAATAAGAACAATAACTATGCGACAGATTGGACTGTTTGAATCGGCGGGTGACACAACGGCATGTAAACCCAACACCGCTGTTGCTGCGCCAAATACAGCAAAACAAACAGCACATACAGAAAAGCAAGTCTTCAACGCCGCCAATACCGGCCTGCAAACCATACAATTCTATCCTGACTTCAACAGTTGGTGGCAACTGGCAATAAACTGCCTGAACAATAACACCCACCCTGCGGACATCTGGTGGACTGCGGATCGCGATGCCCCTCGCGCACCGCGCAAGCGAAACGCTGCAAACCACACTGCTTTCATACAGGAGGCAACCGCCGCCAGTTGTCATCGTAGCGAAGATCGATGGGCGTTGCTGTATAGCATTCTGTGGCGTCTGAACCACGCCGAACCTCAGCTACTTGAACTATCCGGTGACCCGGAAGTGGCAAAGCTGCGCAAATATGCCAAAGCCGTCGCCAGAGACGTCCATAAGATGAAAGCGTTTGTACGCTTTCGCCTTGTAGATCAGGCAGAGTCAGGGGAACA
>CAYMFQ010000320.1:0-3705 GCA_964389335.1 uncultured Granulosicoccaceae bacterium | reverse complement strand
AGATGAAAGCGTTTGTACGCTTTCGCCTTGTAGATCAGGCAGAGTCAGGGGAACACGCAGAATCAGGGGAACAGGTAGAATCAGCAGGAGACGCAGAACCCACAGATCAGAGCAACTCACAACCACGTTACGTATCGTGGTTCGAACCACAACACTATATCGTCGAATACGCCGCACCGTTTTTTAAGCGGCGTTTCTCCAACATGCACTGGTCCATACTCACTCCGGTTGGCTGTGCCCACTGGGAGTGTGGTGGCGAGCTCTGGTTCAGCGATGCGGTAGACAAAAACGTAGCACCGGACGGAGATCAGTTCGAAGACGCCTGGCGCGTTTACTACAAAAGCATATTCAATCCGGCACGCTTAAAAATCAGCGCCATGCAAAGTGAAATGCCAAAGAAGTACTGGAAGAATCTGCCCGAAGCCCATGAGATTGCAACACTGGTTGCGTCCGCGGAACAAAGAACCCGCGTTATGGTAGATCAGCGCAAGTCAGAAGATACCTTTCATTGTGGTGCACGGCCCGCTCACCCTGACCAAACCATACATCAACAGTTGCAACAAACAGCAGCGTCCTCACTGCAAGCCACTAAACTACAGGCCAGCCTGTGCAGCGGCTGCCCGCAAGGCATGGCCGCAACCCAAACCGTCTTCGGGGAAGGACCTGATGATGCAAAACTGATGATCATCGGCGAACAGCCCGGTGACGAAGAAGACCTTCAGGGCAAACCATTTGTTGGACCTGCCGGACAATTGCTAAACAGCGCGCTGAAACACGCCGGCATAGAGCGCGAGCAATGCTACCTGACCAATGCGGTAAAACACTTTGGCTTTGAACCGCGCGGTAAAAGACGACTGCACAAACGCCCGGAAGCCTCGGTGGTAAGCGCCTGCGGCCAGTGGCTTGAACGAGAGCTTGAAATTATCAAACCGGACATCGTTGTGTACCTGGGGGCAACCGCAGCGTCGACACGTTTCGGCTCACAGGTACGCGTCAGCCGTGATCGCGGCAAGCTCATCACGCGCGAAGGCAAACAACACCTGATCACAGTGCACCCGTCGAGCATACTGCGCTTAAGCAACGGAGCAGCACAGCAGCAGGCCTATGTGCAATTAGTTAGCGACCTGGCACTTTGTTCATGATTCCAGCCGATAACAACACACGGGTCGAATCACCGACAGCATTGCACCCGGCACATAGTTGCTACTGCGTATCACCCCACCACAGTTAATTCGCCCCAAAAGCTGTCAGCACGACCCTCCACCGGCGCAAAAAAGCATTTTGCGCTCCTTCTCCAAACCCTTACAATCTCCACGAATCTATTGACCCCAGCCAACGTGGAACAAACCACATGCAAGTTACAGTCGATCAGTCCGGAAGCTTCATCAGCCTGACCACCGAAGCACGCGAAACCCATCGGTTTCATGCTATCTGGCTGCGGGATAACGCACAGGATGAAAGCACCCGCTCAGCGCAGAACGGCCAACGGCTCATTTCATTGCAGGACATTCCACCGTCAACTTCCATACAGACCGCAGCACTGTCAGACCAGCAACTCACCGTCACCTTTCAGCCCGAAGCTGTCGACATCGACTTCCCGATCAATTGGCTGCTTAACAATTCCTATGACGCCTACACCCCAAAGGAACCCGGCTGGACAGATGATGCGATCGAACTGTGGGACCAAACAAGCATCGGACAACCACCCACCGCAGACTATGATCAATTAACAACCAGCAAACAGACACTACAGCAATGGCTTGGCGAATTTAAGCGCTACGGTTTTGGCCTGGTGAACAACGGCCCCACTGAACCGGATGCCCTGTTAAACATCATAGATCTGTTCGGCTATGTGCGTAAGACCAACTACGGTGATGTCTTCGATGTACGCACGGAGGTAAACCCCACCAACCTCGCCTACACCGGACTCGGCCTGCAGGCGCACACTGACAACCCCTACCGTGATCCAGTACCAACCCTGCAACTGCTTTACTGCCTGGAAAACTCAACGGACGGCGGCGACAGCATGGTAGTCGATGGCTTCAACGCAGCCCGTCAACTGCAATCAGAGAACCCGGCCTGGTTTAACAGCTTAAGTAAACACTGCGCACGCTTTGAATACCACGGATCATCCGGCGTGCATCTACAGTCGAAACGACCGATGATCGAACTGGGCCCCGACGGTGAACTCATCGGTATCCGCTTTAACAACCGATCAAGCGCGGTACCGGTTGATATACCGTTTGATGCAATGGAAACCTGGTACGCAGCCTATCGCCGCCTTGGTGAAATCATAGAAGAAGAAACGTCAGCCGTATCTTTTAAACTATCACCTGGCGACTGCTTTCTACTCGATAACACACGAGTGTTGCATGCAAGGAAAGCCTACTCCAGCACCGGCAACCGCTGGCTACGCGGCTGCTATGCAGACAAAGACGGTTTGTACTCTACCCTCGCCTCGCTACAGAGCAGCTGCAATGACTGATACGCCACTAACGCATGACAACATCGTAGACTTCCTCGGCGACATCTTTACCCGACGCGGCAACGAAGAATACCTCGGCGAACCCGTCACAATGGCCCAGCACATGCTGCAGGGTGCCAAGCTGGCCGAACAGGCTAACGAAGACGAAGTAGTAGTCGCCGCAGCACTACTGCACGACATCGGCCACTTCACCAGCGAGTTTGGATCGTTCTCCATGCAGGACACGGAGGACAAGTGGCATGAAGTCGCCGGCGCCAAACTACTCGAACCCTTCTTCCCACCGCTGCTGATTGACTGCATACGCTACCACGTCGCTGCCAAGCGCTATCTGTGCGCGGTCAACCCGGACTTCTTTAATCAACTGTCCGAAGCGTCAGTGCACTCGCTGAAACTGCAAGGCGGAAAAATGTCGGAAGACGAAATTGCACAATTTTCTGCCAACGATAATCTGGAAGCAATCGTACGCGTGCGTCTATACGATGATGCCGGGAAGGATCCAGAACTTGTAACAAGGGAATTTGAAGAGTACACACCGCTATTACAGCGGGTAGTTGATATGACACGAACTGCTATTTAAGTCCGATTGAGTCCCGAACTTTCATGAGGCGCTGGTGATTCACGCTGAGCTGCACCGACGATTAAGTGCAAATAGTCAAACTTCATCAAAGACACGGATGTGTTTACACCAGGGAGACAAATCCAGAGTCGCATCTGAAACCGATCCACCAGATATCTACCCGAACCCTTTTTCCTGTCGCTGGCCATGGTATGCTCCATCGTCAATTGTGCAATCAATGGACATAAGGAAAAAAGGGATTGAATATGAAACGCACTGCGCTGTATCTGAGAAAACTTTCAACGCGTTTAGTAGCACTGGTCACGCTTTTTGGCCTGTCGGTCTTTTTGGGCATCGCTACTGGCAGCGACAGCGCGGCATCAGACAATACTGAACTGTTAGGACGGCTGGGCGAGTTGATTGCTCGCGAACGTGCCTACCAGGAAGTCGCTCAGGAATTTGGATTGGCCAAAAGTGGTGGTTCCAGATTTAAACTTGAAGAATCCACTTTTGATACTGTTCTGGGAGCCGATCTTCTAACCCGATACGATGAGATCCTGCCCATCATCAGTAACCTCGGTCAGGCCAGTCGCCGTGACGAAGTTTCACTCCGATTTGACCCCGCCATCCAGAAGCAACTCATGGCAGGAGAACGCGTAGAGGG
>CAYMFQ010000319.1:0-5719 GCA_964389335.1 uncultured Granulosicoccaceae bacterium | reverse complement strand
CGTCACCCGCGGTATAGACCACGGCGTTGACGGTGACCTGCAACAGCAAGCCTGTGCCAACGGTAGTGGTGCCGCTGATGACCGGGGTAGAGTTGGTCGTTGTTTGGCTGGTGACGCCTGGTGCGGGTGGTGGAGTCAGATCGACGATGAGTTCGTTTGAGCTGGTGTCAACGGCAGCATTGCCAACCTGATCGGTTACGGTTGCAGTCACTTCATAAGTGTTTTCGGTCAGCGCATTGACAGCGGGAATAGCCAGACTCCAGGTGCCATCTGCGTTATCGATCAGGTTGCCGTCGCCGGCGTTATAAACAACTCCGTTAACTGTAACCGAGAGCGTGTCGTTTCCTGACACGGTAGCCGTACCGGTAATTGTCGGTGCGTCGTTGTTGGTCAGCAGTGGGTTAACCGTCGGGACAGGGGGTGGTGTAAAGTCGAGCAATAGCTCAGCAGCTGTACTGTCGGATACACTGTTTCCAGCCGCGTCAGCTACGGTGGCTGTGACATCCAGTGTGCCTTCGGGCAGCGCATTTGCCGCAGGTATAGTCAGATCCCAGGTGCCGTCTGTGTTGTCTGTCAGGTTGCCATCGCCGGCGCTATAGGTGACACCATTAACGGTGACGGTAAGCAGTTCACCGGGCAACACTGTGGCCGTGCCGGATATCGTCGGTGTCGGATTGTTTGTTTCCTGCGAAATAACACCGGGAACAGCCGGTGCCGTCAGGTCAATCAGTAGTTCATCATTACTTGGGTCGGAACTGGTATTAAGCGCAGCGTCGGTGATGGTGGCAACCACACTGTAGAGCGCTTCCGGTAATGTGTTTGCTGGTGGAATTGCCAGTGTCCAGGTATCGACAGTCGGGTCACTGGTAAGGAAACCATCGCCGTCGGTATAGGTGATGCCATTGACGGTAACGGTGAGCACATCGCCAGGCGTCAGCGACGC
Organism: uncultured Granulosicoccaceae bacterium; assembly: GCA_964389335.1. Lineage (GTDB taxonomy): Bacteria > Pseudomonadota > Gammaproteobacteria > Granulosicoccales > Granulosicoccaceae. Next base: position 4,776 of record CAYMFQ010000319.1, on the reverse strand, counting down.
GGTACCTTCAATGGTCGGGGTTCCGGTATTAGTTGTAAGGCTGGTAACGCCGGGGGCAATCGGTGCGGTGGTGTCCACCAGTAACTCGTCAATACCAGGGTCGGTGCTGACGTTACCGGCGGCATCGGTCAGGCTTGCTACCACCTGATACAACGCATCAGTCAGTGAATCAACGGCGGGTATTTGAAGATCCCATGTGCCGTCGTTGTTGTCGATCAGGTTACCATCGCCTGCGGTATATACGATGCCATTGACTTCCACCGTTAAAATCAGACCATTGCTGATCGGCATGGTGCCGGACACGAGCGGGGTCGGGTTCATGGTCACCTGGCTGGTGACACCGGGGGCTGGTGGTGGGGTCAGATCGATAATCAGCTCATCGCTGGTTGCATCATCGGTGCTGTTGCCGGCAGCATCAGTCACGGTAGCCGTGACACTGTAGGTCTGTTCGGCTAAATCGTCGCCGGTCGGTATGGTCAGTGACCAGTTGTTACCGACTAACAGCACATCCGGTGCGGTATAGGTGGTTGTGCCTACCATTACACTTAGTGTGTCGGACGCGGTAACTACCGCAGTACCGCTGATAACCGGGTTGGTATTGTTAGTAACCTGGGACACAACAGTCGGGGCGGGTGGTGGTGTCAGGTCGACGGTAAGTTCACTGACAGTGATATCTGAAGTTGAATTACCAGCGGCATCACTGACCACAGCGTCTACGTCGTACACAGCCTCGGCAAGCGCGTCAGCAGCGGGAATAACCAGGGTCCAGGTACCGTCTGTGTTGTCCGTGAGTGCGCCATCACCGTCGGTATAGCTGACACCGTTGACGCTGACGGTCAGTGTTTCCCCGACAGCAACAGTAGCGCCACCAGTGATCGTTGGCGTGGCGATATTAACCAGTGCCGGGTTAACCGTCGGTGCGACAGGTGCGGTTAAATCGACAACCAGTTCGCCACTGCTCGGGTCTGTACTGACATTGCCGGCTATGTCTGTAACCGAGGCAGTCACATCGTACGATGCCTCTGGCAATGTATTGGCAACAGGTATCTGCAGGGTCCAGGTGTTATCGCCATTGTCAATCAGATTGCCATCACCGTCTGTATAGGTGATGCCATTAACGGTAACCGTAAGTGTTTCGCCAGCAGCAACTTGAGCCGTGCCTTCAATAACCGGTGTGCCGCTGTTAATAACAAGACTGGTGACGCCCGGGGTAGCGGGTGCAGTGGTATCGATCACCAGATCATCGACACCCGGGTCAGAGCTCTGATTGCCCGCGGCATCGGTCAGCGTTGCGACGACCTGATACAGGCCATCGGGAATGGCATTGGCAGCGGGTATGGATAAGTCCCAGGTGCCATCGCCATTGTCGGTCAGATTGCCGTCTCCGTCGGTGTACAACACACCGTTCACACTAACCGTTAGTGTGGTGCCGGTTGCGGATACGGTTGTACCTGAAATAACCGGTGCACTGTTGGTTGTGGTCTGGCTGGTCACACCGGGGGCAGGGGGCGGGGTCAAATCAACAATCAGTTCATCGTCTGATACGTCAGAGGCACTGGCGCCACCGCTGTGCGTTAAAGTAGCGGTCACGCTATAGGTGTTCTCCGGCAGAGTGTCGGCAGCCGGGATGATGAGTGTCCAGGTACCATCGGCGTTGTCTGTCAGGTTGCCGTCACCTGCGGTATAGGTAATACCATTGACCATGACAGTCAGTGTTTCATCGGCGCCCGGTGTGGCTGTGCCAATAAGCGTGGGGTTGCCGTTATTAATCAGCAGGCTGTCAACCGTTGGCAATGCATTGATTATTAAGTTAAACGAATCAGTGATAGATTGTTCATCGTATTCGTCGACACCGACGCCATTGTCTGTATCCTCGACACTTGCATCACTATCAATATCAAACTGATCGATTTGTATGGCAGTAACGGAAATGGTGGCGTTAACGACAGCGGTGCCGGTTGCGGTCAGTGTGCTTATCGCCGCGCTGTCTGCCTGCCACGAGCCGCCACCGAGATCGCTGATAACACCGCTGCCCGCAGCAAGCGTAACTGTTGCCGGAACACTATCCAGCTGATAAGTGGTGACTGGCGGTTCAGAACCGTCTGTATCGGGGGAAGGGGTCACCGTGACCGGAATCGGTAGTGGCGTGTTTTCATAGCCGGTGTAATTGCCGGTGGTCAGGCCAATACCGTCAGCGACCGGTTCCACATTGATTAACAGTGACAATGTCTCGCCGGTGGAGCTGAGCGATAAGTCAATTGGTACCTGCCCCGAGAAGTGCTCAACCGGGATATATTCAACAGTGGGCAAATCTGAGAAATCGATTTCCCAATCACCGTTAGGTAGCGGTGAACCTGATGTCAGCGCACCGTCCAGCGGTATGCCCTCGATGGCGAATGGCTCGTTACCCAGCCATGAGATATGCCCGTTACCCTGGTAGTCTCTGAAGTTCTGAGTGCCACCGGCTGAGGTGGCTGTGTACAACAACTCACGTGAGCCATCAGCGTTGTTGATCAGGGTAAATCTGGCGGTTTCACCATAGCCATCTGTGAATGTGCCCGCCACTTTGTTGCTTTGATAGAGCGGGTTGCCGGCGCCGTCTGTGGCTCCGAAGAATGTCGTGCCGAAAGGTACCGCATCCCATGAAACCAGGTCTGGCGTGCTTGCGCGAATGAAAGTGGTCGAGCCAGAGCTGACTCCATTGGCCAGATCGACAACGGCGAACCCCATGCCAATGTTCTCGTTGGTATCAGTGCCACCGATGGTGTTCCAGCTAACTCGCAAAATACCCACCTGGGCACTGGCTGGTATCGCAAAGCGTAACTCGTTAACCGGCTTGCCGTTGTTGTCCACGCCATCGGAGGGCGATGCGTCAAACAGGGCATCGTCGCTGCTGACTGACACAAACGATGCTATGGAGCTGAAACCGGTGCGCGCATAGAATTCGCTCGTATACATCGACGTAAACACAGCAGCGAAGTCAGCAGCGCGCTGAATCGTAAGTTCACCGTTGTTGTTGATGTAGATCGTGACATCATCGCGCACGCTGGCCTTGGCGGTGGTATCACCAATGATTGATGCGCTGCTCGAAAGTATGCTGATCGGTGTGCTGGAGTTGATGCGTTGATCGATCAGCGGGTAGTCGCGGAAGCTGTAGGTGACTGTGTTGTTTTCGGTTTCTCCCTGTTGCGCTGCGACGCTGCCGGACATCAGCATCGTGTCGAGATCGATCACCAGTCGCGAGAAGCCTTTGTGTTCTACAGCGAAGTTAGTTCCGGCGGCCGCACTGAGGCCATTGATAATAACCACGCCGTGCTTGCCAGACGCAGGTTGTAAGTCAGCTGGTATAGTCAGTTCAGACACCGATTCGCCGGCTGTCTGTACCGTATTACCCGCGCGAACAAAATTGGTGCTGTCACCATTAGAGGTCATGTACTCGATGACATAGGCCGTCTCGAGCTGGTGGTTCTCGACAATCTGCAGCTTGTCTGCGGACAAACTGAAGACGGGGTTTGATGCGTTGGTCGAGAACCCGATCACCTTCGAAGGGTCGGCCAGTACTGCACTGCCCAGCGGCACTGATTCCCAACTGTACTGATCAAGTAGATTGAGATTGCCGTGGTTGAGAAAGGCAACCTGACCGCTGCTGGTCCCGGTGACCAGGTCAATTCTGGCATTCAGCAGCTGGTAATCATCGTCAGTGTCATCAGCGCCAGCGGTGTTTCTCGACTGCGTGGAGTAACCGGTTATCGTAATACTTGTGGCGTTGGATGGAACGGTTGAAACTACCGGCGTACCGCCAGCGTCAGCGGCTCTGAACTGGTTATCGCTGCTGATCAGATCCTGCAGTGCACCGCCGTTGAACAGGTCAGGCGCAACAGACAGCCCCAGTGGTATTGAACTGTCTTCATCCGCAATAATGAAGTTACTTGTGGCTGAGAGAAAGTTGCTGGCACCAGCCACTTCAATACTAACGGTGGCGCTGGAGCTGCCGCCATTGCCATCGTTGATGGTGTAGGTAAAGGTGTCGGTACCGGCGAAACCGATGTTGGGTGTGTAGGTGAAGCTACTGTCGGCATTAACGACGGCGTTGCCGTTCGTTGTATTGTTTTGCAGTGTATAGGTATCAGCTGGGCCATCCAGGCCAGAATCGTTTACAGACAACGAGCCGCTAATTGCCTGGCCGGGGCCGGTGGTAAAAGTATCGTCGACCGCCAGTGGTGCTGCAGCGTGGGCGTTGAATGAAAGTGCAGAGAAAATGAGCGCACCACCGAGACCGCACGAGGTAACACCGGAACGCAGTTTTAAAAGTGTGCAGCCGGTGCTGTGTGTGTAGCGTTTCAGTGCGACTAAATTTTGGTGGCTTATTACACTACTTACTGTACTGGCCGTAATCCGATTACCAAACAACGCAAAATCCTCTACGTCTATAGCGCTAAATCCATTACCCTTAGAGTGGCGCTACATCATGTTAGAGCGATTTCCATCTGCGCCCACCAAAATAGTCTGTATGTAGCAAGTTGGCGACCGCATAAGCACAGTCTTTGCCCGGGCGAGCATAAGTTGAATAGGTATTTACTGAGTTTAACATTCGCAGCTGAGAGGGAATTGCCGGGATATGTGCGAGCGAGGTGCGTTGTTTATGTGACAGTGGGCTGTGCTGTCATCATGGCTTGCCGGTGGGAGAGTTGATCTCCGATCGGCGAACGCTTATATGTTGCGTTTATACGGCGTACATGAGCGACATGTTCGTCCATCGGGGATGACCTCCCACCT
>CAYMFQ010000318.1:4694-5758 GCA_964389335.1 uncultured Granulosicoccaceae bacterium | reverse complement strand
CCCCAGATAAAGCCAAGACTCAGCGCCAGCATCGCATACGCTGTGAGCACCGTTAATGTGTAGGCATCGGTGATCATGGGCAATACAAACATCATCACCAGCCCGATGATTAACGGCCAGATGACGTCTCGTGCCAACACTTACGCTCTACCTTTAACAAACACTTATCTTCTACCTTTGACAAACACTTATATGCGCCCTTTGAAAAACCGGCCAGTAATGCCGGTAGGCAACAGGCGCAGCAGAATGATCGCCACGACTAACAAGGCAATCTCGCCAACCGCAGGCGTCGACAGCAAAGTAACCGTCTGCGAGATCACGCCAAAGATACCGGCACTGGTCAGGGCGCCAGACACCACCGACGCGCCCCCTGCTATCACCGTTATAAAAGATTTGGCGATATAGTTGGCACCGGACGCAGGATTAAGCCCGACCAGCGGCGCCATGACGCCACCGGCCAGACCGGCCAGCGCAGACCCGCCAACAAAGGTAACCAGATACACACGCGAAGGGTTATAGCCAAACGCAGAAGTCATTTCGGTATTCTGCATGGCACCACGTGCAATCAGGCCGGCGCGAGTGGTCTTCAGCATCAGGTACAAACCGACCGCCACAACCACCGCCATCAGAATAACAAACAGGTTATAGCCAGACAGTTGGTAGCGCCCGAACGTAAAGCCCGCAATTGGCGTGGCAATACCTGTGGTGGTATTGCCAAAGATCATCGTAAAGCCGCCCATCATGGCAAGGCTCAGGCCCCAGGTAGCAAGCATGGTATTAATCAGCCTGCCGTAGAGCCAGCGGATAATAAGCCGCTCCACAAAAAAGCCGAATATGGCCGCTGCCAGCGGAGCCATAATCAGCATTGACACATAAATGTTGACACCGGCCTTGTGCGAGACTATCGCTGCGTAACCACCAAGCGTCAGAAACTCTCCGTGTGCCAGGTTAATCACCCGCATCATGCCAAAGATTACTGCGAGGCCAGCGCTAATAAGCACCAGCACCGCAACGGCATAGAAGATTTCGATGGCGACGACCGCTGCGTAGTCCATTTAACGCGG
>CAYMFQ010000318.1:3243-4594 GCA_964389335.1 uncultured Granulosicoccaceae bacterium | reverse complement strand
GTGTGCCAATTTGTCAGACAATACGACCCACTTTAGATAGAAATCTCGTACTGCTGATTGTCGTCCGGGTTCGCTTCAAGATCACAAACGGTTTGAGTATCAACTGGCTGACGCTCACCGAAGCTCTTAACCACGTTCATCTTCTGATCCTTCACTTCGACCAGGTGTACTGAAGTAATGGCGTGATGGGTTTTGGCATCGAGTGAAATCTTGCCGGTCGGTGCGTCGAAGCTGACGCCGCTCTCAAGCGCTTCAATGACTTTTTCCCGGTCAATGGAATCAGCCTTGCGCACGCCTTCCGCCCACAAGTGCATGCCCTGATAGGTTGCCACGGCCAGTTCGTGCAGATCGTCAATGTTGCCAAAGCGTTCTTCCCACTTGGCGAGAAACGCTTTGTTCTCGGGAGTATCGAGCTCTTTAGAGAAACTGTACACCAGCATGATGCCGTCGCCCTCTTCTTTGGTCAGCACCACCTGCTCGTTACCTGCGCCCATCGTGGTAGAGGCCATGGGAATCTTTTTATTCATACCAGCGGCAGCCCACTGCCGATAGAACGACAGGTGCGCACCACCCACCAGCACAGACATAATCATATCCGGTGCCGCTTCCTGTATTTTGGCAATGGTTGCACCAAAGTCTGCGACATCAAGCGGAAAGAAGTCGGTTTGTACTACTTCACCACCGTTCTCTTTGGCATAGTGTTCAATCCACTTGGCGGTGATGTGACCGTAGTTGTAATCTGCGGCGAGCGTGTAGATCTTTTTGCCCCAGCGCGACATGGTCTCCGGCACCAGTACTTCCGCCTGCTGTGCCGGTGTAATACCGGTACAGAAGATGTTGCGGTCACACACGCCACCTTCGTATTGCACGTTATAAAAATACAGGGTTTTACTTTTGCGCAGCGTTGGTCGAATGGCCTCGCGTGAGGCTGACAATATGCCACCGTGCACAACATCCACTTTGTCTTTGCGAGCCATTCTTTGTGCGTACTGTGTATACAGCGCCATATCAGACTGCGTATCGTAGGCGATCTTCTCCAGTTGCCGACCCAGCAGCCCACCAGCGGCGTTTATTTCTTCAATAGCCAGGGTTACCGCCTTGTCCATTGGCTTACCGTACAGATCAAAAATACCGGAGGTATCGATAATGCTGCCCACTTTAATTGCGTCGGCACTCATCGCTACCTGAGGTATTGCCATGCCGACCGCGGAAGCAGTTGCGCCTTTTAACAGATCACGTCTGGTAAGTTTCATGGGTTCTCCGTTACCGTCCCGCTGGACAGTTATCAATGTTTGGAAACGTTATAAATAAAAGCGCCGCTGAAAAAACATTACTCAGCGCCGCTCTGCCC
>CAYMFQ010000318.1:0-3143 GCA_964389335.1 uncultured Granulosicoccaceae bacterium | reverse complement strand
GCCGGAAGCTGTAGCGCCATATTCAACACACCGTCCACTGCGCCATTGACCGGACCACTGTTACCACCACTCGGTGCATTTAACCCTGACACCTGATTGATGCGAATAGAATCGATCTTCTCGACCGGCTTCATCATCTGGCGCGCCAGTTCCGGCAGCTTGTCGACCTTGTGCATCTGCAGTTTCATTTGGGCGATGCGTTCACTGATTTCATTTTCAGCTTTGATTACGGCGACCTTGCCATCTGCCTCGGCCTGCTTTTCGTTGCGTATCGCCACCGAACGCAGCTCTGCCGCCTTGCTCTCTGCCTGCACTTTCTCAAGCATGGTTTTTACTTCACTGGCGACGCGATCTTCGTTTGTTTGGTTTTCGCTGCGTACCCGAACGCTGGAAATTTCAAGCTCACGTTCTGCGGCCAGTCGCTCGCGCTCAAGTTGTACCGTTTCCTGAGCGACGATGATCTCGCGCCGCGCCAGTTCTTCAGCGGAGTTCGCGGCAATCTCTTCTGCGCGCTTGCGAGTCAGCTCAATTTGACTGTCTATCTTGGCACTTTCCGCGGCCAGCAGTGCGGCTACTTCCATTTCACGCAATTCCCGATCGCGCTGAATTTCACTGGCTCGTGTTTCACGCTCGCGTTGTATACGAGACTGCTCGGCCAGTTGCTCAGACAGTTGTCGGGATTGCTGTCGCTGCGCTTCGGTATCCGCTTTTAATTGTTCTATGTGCAGGCCCTGAGTAATCTCCGCCTGTTGTTGCTCGCGCTCGATTTCAAGCCGGCGCTTAATGCCCGCCAGTTGAGTTTGTCGCACCGACACATCGGCATCCGCTTCAATTTCAGCGCGCTGTTTACGGTTACTGGCGATGACCTCAGCCAATCGACGCAAGCCTACGGCGTTAAAGGCATTGTTTTCATCGAGTGAGGAAAAGGACGCCTGGTCAAGGCGCGTCAGTGAAGCGGACTCAAGCATGAGTCCATTCTGCTGCAGCCGGTCAGCGAGTTTATCCTGTACCGCATCAACGAAAGCTGCGCGGTTTTCATGTAGAGCATCCATGGTAGTTTGAGCGACGACATTCTGCATCGCATCGACGAACCGCCCTTCAAACAGGTGTTGCAGATCGTCCGGGTTTAGCGCCCTTGAGCCAATTGCCTGTGCAGCGGTTGATACGCCATCGTCGGTGGGCACAACGCGCAGATAAAACTCCATGGTGGTGTCAACACGCAGCCGGTCTTCGGTCATCAGCGATTGCTCGCCGCTGCGATCAACCTCAAGCCGCATGGTGCGCATATTGATGTCTTCAACCCGGTGTAAAAACGGTACAGCCACAAAACCGCCGTCAAGCACCACCCGCTTACCACCGGCACCGGTTCTGATGAGCGCACGCTCGCGCGTGGCCTTGCGATAAAACCGATTGAGCAGCGCGATGACGATTGCTGCTGCTATTAACAACACAATCAGACTAGCGAAAAACCACACAGACATCCCTCCGAGTTGTAAAACCGCGCCTGAACCACCCACGACCGATTTCAATCAGGTTACACAAGCAGGCCGGACCACGTCAACGAAAGAGTGAGCCACAACGGACAGAGCCTGCCGCACAGGCATATCTTCGCTCCTGGCCATCTCTGCTCCTGGCCATCTCCGCTGTCGTCATCCATTCGCTCTCGGCACGTCGCTGCCCTCCAGGTTGCATGGTTCGCCCGTCACACTCCGCCCTGCATGCTTCAGGCTGCGAGCCCTCCCGAACACAACCACACAGGTTGCTACATCTCGATACAAATTCAATTAAACGCCTGACGATAATTAAATGGCAGCGTATGACGTTGAAGAGCTCTGACAGGCTGCAAACTGCATTCATCACATTGGCATGTACCAATAACTACCGTTAAAGCCGGGAGAAGGACAGTGACACGACACTTTATACTTCGAGCGCTCGCAGTGGCCCTGACCACCACCGCCATTATTGCCTGCGACAGCTCCGACAATGACAACACCACCGATAACACCACCAATAACAACACGGACAGCAACAACAGCACACTCAGCTGGCAAAGCTGCGCCAGCGATACATCACTACAATGTACAACACTGCAGGTACCAATGGCGCACGACGACCCTGACGGCGAGAAGATCACACTGTCGCTCAACCGCATCCCCGCCAGTGGCAGTGACCCACTTGGCAGCCTGCTGTTTAACCCGGGCGGTCCAGGGGGTTCGGGCTTGTTGCTTATTGAAGAAATAGAAGCGGAACAGCTGATACCTGACAGCATCAGGGAACGCTATCACCTGATCGGTTTTGATCCGCGCGGCGTGGGTGCAAGTACACCGATAGAGTGTGACTCACTATTCGATGAACTCGACATTGAGCTAAACGAATATCCACGCACCAGAGCAGAAACGGAAACGCTGCTTAGCGCACTGCAAAGCTTTAGCACAGCCTGCCATCAAAAACACGGCACCTATCTGCAGCATGTTGGCTCCGGTGCTGTGGCAAAAGATATGGAACTGATCAGGCAGGCACTGGCAGAGCCCGCCTTAAACTTTATGGGCTATAGCTATGGCACCCGTCTCGCCGCACTGTACGCACAGAATTACCCAGGCACCACCGGACGCATGATACTCGATGGAAGCCTGCCTCCAACGCATTCAGTACCGATGCTGTTTGGCGACGAGCTAACAGTGATGGAGGCTAATCTCGATCGACTGACTCAGGCTTGCCAACAGTTCTCCAGTTGCGACCCGGCCAGCTACAAGCAACGCCTGATTGACCGCGTGAATACGCTGATCAACGAAGACGCCGGTATTGAACTGGACCTGCTTGCCACCCTGCTGATAACTGCTGTGCAGGAAACAGCAATTATCGACAGCATCGCCGAACCCCTGCACCGCTACAGTCAGGAGTGGGATGTTACGCCACTGCTGGTGGTGGCCGAGTTGCTGGAAGACGAGGACGATACGGATGAGGACAACGATGACTCCGCGGCTATGTTATACGCCGTGTCCTGCGCTGACGATGCAGAGCGTCCTACCATTGATGACATCGAAGCGCTGCGTGCGCCGTTTAATAACATCAGTGATCTGTTTGCCGAGCTACAACTTGCGAACGCGGCCATCTGTGCGCACTGGCCGGCAGCCCTCGACCCG
>CAYMFQ010000317.1:0-5799 GCA_964389335.1 uncultured Granulosicoccaceae bacterium | reverse complement strand
CGTTCATGAGCGACATGAAAACTAGCGAGTTCGCCCAACGGAGTTGATCTCCCACCATGCACTGTGCATATCGACTGGTGGGAGGAGACCTCCGGTCCACGAACTCTTTAGTTTGCGCGTCTTGCATGGCGTAATTGAACGACATGAAAACTAACGAGTTCGCCCAACGGAGTTGGCCTCCCACCAGACTACAAATGCCGAGCGTTTCTCAAAACACTGTGACGCACCGCTCATAAAATCCACTGTTTCAACCATACCAAAGCTATTTATCAACCCATGGTCTAGCACTTCGATACCAGAACTCTGCCGCAAGCGAATACAGTACAGCCACTGAATTCACAGCCACTCTTGTGGCTCACACTTGACGGACAGAGACTATGAACAACGCAATTTCATCAATTTACCAGCGCCTGATTAAACGTCCTTTACTAAACACCGCCCGCACACTGCTCTTCGTCAGCACGGCAGTTTTGGCACCGCTCCACAGCGCATCAGCTTCTGACTACAACTACTACGGCATCTTCATCGACAGCCCGTTTGCAAGCGGTGATCGTTACAACGCACACAATCATGACTTCGACAGTTTCGGCGCGGGCTTTATTGCTGGCAGATCGCTTTTTTCGGCCGCAAGCGTTGAGTTGCGCCTCGGCTCTTTGTCAGATTTCGATATCGGTTCCGGCACCAATGTACCGTTTGTCAATTCCAACTTTTTCACTGAGGCTTCACTGCTGATCTACCCTACCCAGGGAGACAATTCCCTGTCACTTAACGGACGACAGCTAATAAGCCCGTTTCTGCGAGCTGGCAGCGCGCGAGTTGAAACTGCTAACCAGGATACGAGTGAGGCGAGGAATTACCTGTCACTGGGCCTCGGCGTTGATATTGGCGGCAAGCACCTGCCTTTCGATCTGCGCAGCGAATTGCATTTTTTACACGATGACTATATGTCCGCAACCACTTCTGTATATTTTAAGTTTAACTAATAAACAATCCAGAGACTTGTACCGCCCAGTCAACTACGTTCTGCGGATTCGGACCACTTTCATGAATTCGAAGTCCATGCCGGCGACCTGTTCTGTCTGTGGATAGTAAGTCAGGTTAACGGATGCGCCCTGAAGGTTTTTGTATTGCTTTTTGCGGTTGTACTTAAAGGGCACGTCATAGCCTTCGAGCATCAGCGTGTTTAATATCCAGTCGCCACTTTCGCGCTGCACGTGGCTTAGCACCTTGACCGCATCGAGTTGGTTGAGCTGTGTGTTTTTCCTGAGAAGCTTGTCTACATCAGATTTCACGGTGCGATCCACAGGTATTTGATTTATCGTAGTTTACGATAAATCAAACGCCTGGCACACTCTATTGCGCATGCCTGCTCATACTCTACGCGGGCCGACGTGCCAGGGAGGGCGCAAAGTGCCATGCTTACTGCGCGACAGTGCACCACTCGCCATCAAGAATTCCGGGAATATTATTCCCAATAAGGTTCGCGCAAAAGCCGCTTGAGTACTTTTCCCAGTGCGTTACGGGGAAACTCCTCGCGAAACTCCAGCGCATGTAATCGCTGATGCCGAGCGAGATTCTGGTTTGACCACTCAATAATTTGTGCTTCGGTTGCATCTGAGTCAGCCACCGGTATTACCAGCGCCAAACAACTCTCACCCCACTTATCGTGCGGTATGCCAATAACAGTAACATCGGATACTGCCGGGTGTTTGCCAACAATCTCTTCCACGTCGGACGGAAATACATTTAACCCGCCCGAGATGATCATGTCCTTTTTTCGATCGAGCAGATGCAGAAATCCGTCGTCATCGACACTGCCAATATCACCGGAGCGCAGGAAGGTGCGCCCTAACGGATCGCGCCAGATTAGCTCAGCGGTTTGCTGCGGGCGCTTGTAGTATTCTTTCATCAGGCCCGCGCCATAGCCTGCTATTTCACCCGCCTCGCCTGCCGCACATTCGTTGCCGGCATCATCCAGAATACGCATTTCAAAACCCAGCACCGGAGTACCGACGCTGGCGAATTTTTCCGTGTGCTGCTGTGGTTTTAGCATTGTGGCAAAGCCTTCGGAAAAGCCGTACAACTCATACAAGCCACTTGAGATACGCTCGATAATCTGCTGTTTGGTGTCGCGCCGCAGTGGTGATCCGGCAGACAACACCGTCTTAAGCGATGACAAATCAGCAGTGTTCAGTTGCGGCTGTTCGAGCACCATTATGTACTGAGCCGGCACCATAAAGGTGTGTGTAATCTGCTGTTGTTGCACTGATTCAAGGAAAGCTGCCGGATCAAACGCCGGCATCACATGCAGGGTACCACCGGCAAATAATACCGGCAGCATCATCAGCCATGTACCGTTGGAATATAGCGCTGTTGTTGTCAACGCTCGGCTGTCGGCGTTAAAGCCCATTTCAATCGCGTTCGAAAAAGCCCAGTGCTGACGTGCGCGATGAGTTTGTACGATACCCTTCGGCAAGCCGGTCGTGCCGGATGAATAGATTATATTGAAGTCATCTGTCATCGACAGCGACACCGCGGGCCGTTGATCGGATGCGCCTTCGAGAAATTGCTCCAGCGGCATCCAGCGCTGCTCTGACTCACCCGTCGCCGCAAAGCCATAAGAAACCCATTGGGCATTGGCAATTTTATCCAGCTGCCCTCTTACACTGTCGAGCCGCACTTGAAACTCGTCAGAGGCAAAGCCCCAGGTGGCATCGCAATCGTCTATTAATACCGCCAATTGATCTGCTGTCAGCAATCCTGACAACGGCACCACACAGCCACCGGCTCGCACAATGCCAAACAACACCTCGAGCATCTCGACCGAGTTGCCCATTAGAAGAGCGACCTTGTCACCTTTTTGCAGACCGCGCGACAGCAGCTGGTTAGCCACGCGATTGATATTGCAATCAAACTGCTGCCAGCTGCGTGTTACCTCGGCACATACCACCGCCGGTTTGTGCGGTGTGTGCCGCGCATGATTGGCGAGAACGTCAGTGATGAACAGTTGCGGATCGTCGATGGTCTGCATGGATTCCTGCTTATCGTTGCGAAAATATCACGGGACTGGCCCGGCCAGACAATCATACCGACGTACAGCCGCCAGACAAACCAATACTGTGCCCGCCCCGTGATTGCCTCGTTGTTGCCGTATGGCAGAATTCCCCGCCATCGCTGCAATTCGCGCTAGACTGTGCGTACACTCCGATGACACCTGAACCGAATGTCTGCGCCCTCCACTTCCGGCAATCTCATCTACGACCCGCGCGATCCGGCGGTTATGGCAGATCCGTTTCCAGCCTACGCACGGCTACAGACTGAAGATCCGGTGCACTGGAGTCCGGTGTTGAAGTCGTGGGTGATTACGCGCTACGACGATGTGCGCACGATTCTGCTGCACGATGACATGTCGGTCAGCAAGCTTAATGCGTTTTATAAAAGCCTGCCAACAGACGACGCAGAGCGTATGCAGGAGATCATTCGCTATCTGAATCTGTGGGTGGCGTTCCAGGATCCACCGCAGCATACCCGCATGCGACAAATACTGCGCAAGGCGTTTATGGCGTCGGCGTTTAATAATATGGAAGGTGCCATCAACGCTATCGTTGGGCAGTTGCTTAACGACCTGTCCGGCCACAGTCGAATCGATTTTATTGCCGACTATGCACTGCTGGTACCGGCCTATGTCATTATGGATTTGCTCGGCGTTCCGCGAACAATGCTGTCAGAGTTTAAGTCCTGGGCCGATGACATGGCGGTGTTTATTGCAGGTGCGCGCAACGCCGACGATAAATACGAACGGGCCGAGCGTGGCTGCAGGAACATGGCAGGTTATTTTCGCGAGCTGATCAATGAAAACCGCCGCAGCCAAAACCCCGGTTTTTTAACGGACTTAATCAACGCCAACGAGAGCGGTGATTCTCTCACTGACGATGAACTGATCGCCACCTGTATTCTGGTGCTGTTCGCCGGCCACGAAACCACCACCAATCTGATTGGTAATTCGCTGCTTACGCTGCTGAAGCACCCGCATCACTTTAGCGAATTTAAAGATAACCCGGACATCAACAACAGCGCCTGCGAAGAACTGATGCGTTTTGACGGTCCAAGCAATGGCATTGTTCGCACCGTTACCAAAGATCATCAGTTACACGGACAAACACTGCGTGCCGGCGACCGGGTGTATGCGATGCTCAATGCCGCTAATCGCGATCCACAGGCATTTGAACAGCCTGATACTCTTATACTTAATCGCAAGCCGAATCGGCACCTGGTATTTGGCACCGGCATTCACACCTGCCCGGGCCTGCAACTGGCGCGACAGGAAGGACGCATTGCACTGCGTGCTTTTGCGGACCGGTTTCCCGACACGACCCTGATCGATGATGCCCCGCCGCAATGGCAGGATGCAATGGTCCCGAGAGGTACCAAATCCCTGCCTGTATGCCTGACCGGCGAGCGCACCCAACCCTGACGAGAGAACCGCATGCGCAACGTTTATGTTATCGGAACCTCCTGCACTGCATTCGGCAAACGGCCGGATGACAGCTTCAGAGACTTAACACGGGAGGCCTATGTTGACTGCCTGAATGACGCCGGACTTGAGAACGGAAACCTTATCGAGCAGGCGTGGTTTGGCAACTGCGGCATGGGCACCTTTGGCCAGCGCAACATACGGGGTCAGGTTTGCTTTACCCCATTGGTGACAGAAGGTCTGTTTCCGGAGCGCGTGCCAATGATCAATGTTGAGGGTGGCTGTGCAACAGCATCGATGGCGTTTCACGGTGCGTGGAAAGACATCGCCTCCGGTGATATGGAAGCAAGTCTTGCCATCGGTGTAGAGAAGACCTTTGTTCCTAACGACGCACAGCGCACCAGTGAGATTTTCGAGGGAGGCATAGATCAGCTTAACCCGGAAGAATGGCACGATTACTATCGCCAGCGCAGTGAAGAAACCGGCAAACCGTTTGACCCGAATGCCGGCGGCGGCACGGTGTTCATGGATACCTATGCAATGCAGGCCGCGTGGCATATGAAACACTGGGGCACCAGCCAGGAGCAAATCGCCATGGCTGCATCAAAGAACCACTGGCATGGCTCGATGAATCCCAAGGCACAGTACCAGTTCGAGGTAGCGGTTGAAGATGCACTGAACGACCGGGAGATCTCCTGGCCACTGACACGCGCCATGTGCGCCCCTATTGGTGACGGCAGTGCGGCAGCGTTGCTGGTGTCTGAAGATCTGTTATCAAAGCTACCGACAGAAACGCGCAGGCGCGCTGTCAAGGTATGTGCTTCGGTGCTTAGTGGTGGTAAGTATCGCGATCCGGCAGAGCCAGGCTTAAGCAGAGTTGCCGCCCAAAAAGCGTATAGCCGATCCGGCATCAACCCGAAGGACATAGACATACTGGAGGTTCATGACGCCACCTCTTTTTGCGAGATATTTCAGCTTGAAATGCTTGGCCTCGCTGAAGACGGAGATGGCGGAAAACTGATCGAGAGCGGTGCAACCAAACTTGGTGGTAAGTTACCGGTTAACCTGTCCGGTGGCCTCGTTTCAAAAGGGCATCCGGTAGGAGCAACCGGCTTATCGATGATTCACGAACTGACGCTTCAGCTTCGTGGAGAGGCAGGTGCAAGACAAGCTGATCATGCACGCGTCGCGCTGGCGGAAAACGGCGGGGGCGTTATCGGATTCGACGAGGCGGCTTGCTCGGTAATTATTCTTGAGGGTACGGCGGGTAACTAACTTAGTCTGCTGCGAGCGCAACACTGCGCCCGCAGCAAGCCTTATACCTA